>JAICJD010000005.1 GCA_025928645.1 Gemmatimonadales bacterium | reverse complement strand
CCGCGAGCGCGTCGCCTGACCACGGTGCGTTATCGTACCTAGCGGCGCCCGCCGGTTCCCCCTCACGGGCGTTCCCGCCGAACAGTACATTCCAGCAGTGCTGTTGCTGCAACGCTTACCGAGAGACATGCGCGGCCGTTCATTCGGAGCGAAAGATGACGGTTGCCTCCGCAGAAGCGCCTCCGCAGAGCCGGAACCATCTCCTGGGCCGATTGCCGGTGGACGAGTACGCCGTGTTGCGCCCGTCACTCGAGACCGTCCGACTGCCCGCCAAGCGCCGTCTCGCGGAGCCCGGCGCCCCGATGGACGCCGTGTACTTCCCCCTCGGAGGGGTGATCTCCCTCTCGGCCACCGACGAGCACGGCGGTGTCGTCGAGGTGGGCAGCATCGGATGCGAGGGGATGGCGGGCCTGCCGGTGCTGCTCGGCAGCGACCGCTCTGCCGGGCTGCTGCACGTGCAGATGGGTGGCGAGGCGGAGCGGATGGAGGCCGGCGCGTTTCGGCGCGAGGTCGAGCGGCAGCCGGTATTCCGCCGTCTCCTCCTGCTCTACACCCAGGGCTTTCTCGCGCAGCTCGCGCAGAGCACGGCCTGCAACCGGCTCCATTCGGCCGAGTGCCGGCTGGCGCGCTGGCTCCTCATCTGCCGCGACCGGCTGAGCCGGGACGACCTGCCGATCACCCACGAGTCCCTCGCGCACATGCTCGGCGTCCGGCGCGCCACCGTCACCGAGACGGCGGGAGACCTCCAGCGCCGGGGCATGATCCGCTACCGCCGGGGCGTCGTGACGATCGTCCGTCGCGACCGGCTGGAGGCCGCGTCCTGCGAATGCTACCGGATCGTGCGCGAGGAATTCGACCGCCTGCTGGGGGTACGAGTCGGATGACCGGGGGTTAGATTGGGTCGGTCGCGAACGTGGCGGAACCGGCAGACGCGCAGGACTTAGGATCCTGTCCCGTGAGGGGTGCGGGTTCGACTCCCGCCGTTCGCATTGGCGATCGTTGAATGAATCCGTCGGCCTCCGGCTCGACTCCCGCCGTTCATCCCCCTCCGCCCCTCGTTTGCCCCCGCCCTGAGCCCAGGGTAAATTCCCCGCACGATGACCGAGATTACCGTCGAGAAAACCGCCGAGGATCCCGCCTCGAAGTCGCTCCGGGTGACCGTGCCGGTCGACCGGGTGCGCGAGGCCGAGGCCAAGGCGCTCAAGTACTACGTGCAGCGCGCCCGCCTGCCCGGCTTCCGGCCCGGCAAGGCGCCCGCCGCAGTGGTCCGCAAGCGGTTCGGCGACGCCATCCGGCAATCGGTGCTGGAGGAGGTGGTCCGCGAAGGGTGGGAGACCGCGCGCACCGCCGAATCGCTCAAGCCCATCACCGACCCGTCCATCCGCAATCTCAAGTTCGAGGACGGCAGCCCGATCGAGTTCGAGCTGCTGGTCGAGGTGCGGCCCGACATCACCCTCGAGCGCACCGGCGGGTTCCGGCTCGAGCGGCAGGTGCCGCCGGTGACGGACGCGATGGTGGACGAGCAGCTCGCCCGGCTGCAGGAGCAGAAGGCCGCCTGGATTCCGGTCGAGGGCGCGGTGCCCGCGCCCGGCCAGATGGTGCGGGTGGAGGTGGCGCCGCTCGACGAGGCCGGCGCCGCCGGCGCGTCCCAGCCGTACGACCTGGTGCTGGGACAGAACCAGGCGATCCCGGATCTCGAGGAGCGGATCATGACGCTCCGCCCCGGCGAGCAGGCCGACTCGGAAGTGAAGTTCCCCGACGATCACCCCGACGAAAGCCGGCGCGGGCAGACCCGGCGGGTCCGGGTCACGCTGCACGACGTGAAACGCCAGGAGCTGCCGGCGCTGGACGACGCGTTCGCGCGCGAGGTGGGTGACTTCGAGCACCTCGACGCGCTGCGCGCCGCGGTGCGGCAGGACCTCGAGCGCGAGGCGGGCCGCGAGGCCGACGCGCAGGTCCGCCAGGCCCTCGTGCAGCAGATCGTCGAGGCCAACAACGTGCCCGCGCCCGAGTCGCTGGTGCACCGGCTGATGCACGGCTACGCGGAGATGTATCAGGTGCCGCCGGCCCAGCTCGAGCAGTTCGAGCAGCAGTTCCACGAAGTGGCCGCCGCCCAGGTCCGGCGCGACCTGGTGCTCGACGCGGTGGTCGAGTCGCAGAACCTCCGCGCCACCGAAGGTGATCTCGACCAGCGCGTGGCCCAGCTCGCGGGGGCACGCGGCGTGTCCGCGGGCGAGCTCTACGGTAGCCTGCAGAAGGCCAACCGGCTCCCCGAGCTCGAGCGCGCCATCACCGAGGAGAAGGTGTACGCCTGGCTCCTCCAGCAGTCCACAATCGACGAGGTGAAGCCCTGACGATGGCCACGCTCTATCCGCCCTACATCATCGAGCGCTCCAGCCGGGGCGAGCGGACCTACGACATCTTCTCGCGGCTCCTCATGGACCGGATCGTGTTCCTGGGAGCCCCGATCAACGACGACGTCGCCAACATCATCATCGCCCAGCTGCTGTTCCTCGAGGCCGACAACCCCGACAAGGACATCTACCTGTACATCAACTCGCCGGGCGGCGTGGTCTCGGCCGGCATGGCGATCTACGACACCATGCAGCACCTGCGCGCGCCGGTGAACACGATCTGCATGGGCATGGCCGCGTCGATGGGCTCGTTCCTGCTCGCGGCGGGCACCAAGGGCAAGCGGAGCGCCCTGCCCCACTCGCGCATCATGATCCACCAGCCCTCGGGCGGGGCCCAGGGCACGGCGGCGGACATCGAGATCCAGGCCCGTGAGATCCTCTACCTGCGCAGCAAGATGAACGCGCTCTACAGCCAGCACACCGGCCAGCCGATCGAGACCATCGAGCGCGACATGGACCGCGACCGGTTCATGTCGGCCGAGGAGGCCAAGGCCTACGGGCTGATCGACAGCGTGTTCACGCCGCGCAAGGAGCTGGTCCCGCACACCGACGGCAAACAGGGTCAGACTTGACGCCCCCGGTGCCGGGGATCACCTTTCCGGCACCCCTCACCTCCATCGCGACGCGGGCTCCATGTCCAACGACAAGCACCTCCGCTGCTCGTTCTGCGGGAAATCGAAGGACTCGGTCCGGAAGTTCATCTCCGGCCCGTCGGTCTACATCTGCAACGAGTGCATCACCCTCTGCAACGAGATCCTGGCGGAGGATGAAGAGCGGGAGGTAGCGGACAGCATCACCCAGGTCCCGACGCCGGCGGAGATCAAGGACGTCCTCGACCAGTACGTGATCGGCCAGGAGCGCGCCAAGCGGACCCTGGCCGTTGCCGTCTACAACCACTACAAGCGGATCAACGCCTCGGGCGGCCGGGACAGCGAAGTCGAGCTCGACAAGTCCAACATCCTCCTGCTCGGGCCCACCGGGGTCGGCAAGACCCTCCTCGCGCAAACCCTGGCACGCATCCTCGACGTTCCCTTCACCATCGCCGACGCCACCACGCTCACCGAGGCGGGGTACGTGGGCGAGGACGTGGAGAACATCCTGGTGCGGCTGCTCCAGGCCGGCGAGTTCAACGTGGCGGAGTGCGAGCGCGGCATCGTCTACATCGACGAGATCGACAAGATCGCCCGCAAGTCCGAGAACCCGAGCATCACCCGCGACGTCTCGGGCGAGGGCGTGCAGCAGGCGCTGCTCAAGATCCTCGAAGGCACCATCGCCTCGGTGCCCCCGCAGGGCGGGCGCAAGCACCCGCAGCAGGAATACATCCAGATCAATACCAAGGACATCCTGTTCATCTGCGGCGGCGCCTTCGACGGCCTGGAGAAGATCATCGAGGCGCGCACGGGGCGGCAGCAGATCGGCTTCGCGGGCGGCGCGCGCGCGGCCGCCTTACCGCGGGACGCGCGGAACCCCTACGCCGAGGTCGAGCCCGACGACCTGCTCCGGTTCGGGCTCATCCCCGAGCTGGTCGGCCGGCTGCCGGTGGTCGTGTCGCTCGAAGCGCTCGATGAGGACGCGCTGATGCGCATTCTGGTCGAGCCCAAGAACGCGCTCACCAAGCAGTACAAGAAGCTGTTCGAGCTCGAGGACGTGGGCCTCACATTCGATGCGGAGTCGCTCCGGGCGGTGGCGCAGAAGGCGCTCAAGCGCGGGACGGGCGCCCGCGGGCTCCGCTCGATTCTCGAGACCATGATGACGGACATCATGTACGACCTCCCCAACCGGGACGACGTGCGCGAGATCGTCATCACGAAGGAAGCGATCGTCGAGGGCACGTCCCCGCTGATCGTGACCGAGCGGGCGCGCGCCAAGCGGGAGGCGTGAGGAGGACGGTCGGACGGTCGGACGGTCGGACGGTCAGGAAGTCACGCCGGAGCACCGAACATACGAGCGATCAGCCGACCGTCCGACCGTCCCACCGTCCAACCGCTCTTGCCGCCCTCCCCATCGAGTTCGTCGGCTCGTTTCCCGATCCCCTGATTCCGCTCGCGCCGCCGCTGCCCGAAGTCGCGCTGATCGGCCGCTCCAACGTCGGCAAGTCCAGCCTGCTCAATGCTCTGACCGGCCGCCCCGGGCTCGCCCGGGTGAGCGGGACACCGGGCAAGACCACGCTGCTCAACGCGTTCCGGCTGCCGGACTTCTATCTGGTGGACCTGCCGGGCTACGGCTTCGCCCGGGCCGGCAAGACGGCCCGCGCCGGCTACCGCCGGCTGGTGGAGCGGTACCTGCTCGAACGGGCGAAGCTCGCGGGCGTGGTCTGGCTGCTGGACGTCCGCCACGGGCCCTCGCGGGACGACCGGGCCATGCAGGACCTGCTGGCGCGGAGCGGCCGGCCCGTGCTCGTGGCCCTGACCAAGGCCGACAAGCTCACCCGCTCGGCCCAGGCATCCCGGCCGCGGGAGCTCGCCGTGGCCCTGGGCTTGCAAGAGGACCAGATCCAGCTCACCAGCAGCACGTCGCGCCTCGGCCTCGCCGAGCTCGCCGACAGCATCGTCGTCGCCGTGGGAGGCACCGCATGAAGGTCTCGCGCAGGATGTGGTCCCTGCTGTTCGTCCCGGCCGCGCTGTGCGCCGGCCGGGCCGCCTCCGCTCAGGCCACGAGCGGCGCCCTGGCCACGATGCCCGCGGGGTACGGCTCGCTCACCCAGAACGACCTCTCGCTCCGGCTCCGCACGCCAGACATCGAGGTCCGGTTCGTGCCGCTCGACGCTCGGGTGACCCGGCTGCTCGCGCCGGACAGCTGGTCGTCGCTCCGCTCGCTGGTCGAGTCCCGCCGGGCCGCCATCGACTCGGTCGCCAACTCCGCCGGTGTCTCCCGGCCGGGCCTCGCGCTGGTGACCTTCTTCGGGCAGCGGCCCAACGCGCGGTTCGACCCGCAGACCCTCACGGTCATGGTGCGGAACCGCGAGTTCCGTCCGCTGGGCATCGTCCCGTTCAGCGGCCGCTTCACGTCGCAGCAGCTCAACGTGCGAGAGCAGGTGAGCGCCATCTTCCTGTTCGAGGAAGATCTGCCGGTGAACGATTCGTTCACGGTGCTGTACGCGGGACTCACCTCGGACGACTGGCAGGGGAAGCAGCGGACGCTCGACCGCGAGCGCGCGCGGGTGGCCTCGCGCGAGCGCGGGAAGGCGATGGACTCGACGGCGCGGGACAGCGCGCGCTAGACACGGGACACGTCGACCGTTGGAGTCACCCTGCGCTAAGCTAATGGGGCCTTGCCCCACCCCAGCCCCCCTTCCGCTTCGCGCTGGGTGACCCCCGGCCGCCATCCCAGCGACTACCGCCCCGCCACCGGGAACGTTTGCAACGCCGCCGCCGGAGCCCGGCCCGATACGAGCATCGCCGTGGACAGCGCGTCGGCCTCGATGCCGGACCATGCCACCACGGTGGCCTGCACCAGCGCGGACGCCGGATAGCCGGTCGACGGGTCCATCACGTGCCCCCGGAGCGCGCGCCCCCACCGCACCACCGACTCCGTGTTGGATGATGTGGCGAGCGCCGCATCGCGCAGCCTGAGCCCGCCGATCACCCGCCGCGGCTCGGCCGGGTCGGCGACCTCGACCAGCCATCCGCGCGCGCCCGGCGGCGCGCCGAGCGCCAGACAATCCCCGCTCACATCGATGAACGCGCGACGGATGCCGGCCCGCCGGAGCACCCCGGCCATCCGGTCGAGCCCGTAGCCCACCCCGATTCCGCCGAGATCGAGCTGCGTCGTCGTGCTGCCGAGCGCCACGGTCCGGCCCGCGACCCGCACCGTCGCGGCGCGCACCGCGGCGCGCGCTTCGGCCAGCTCCGCCGGGCTCGGCGCGACCGTGCGGGCGGCGTGGAAGCCCCAGGCCCGCATCAGCGGCTCGATCGCGGGGTCGAAGGCGCCTCCGGTATCGGCGCGGAACCGCTCGCCGGCCGCAAGCACCGCCGCGAGGTCGGGCCCGACCTCGCGCGGGCCGGCGCCGGCGGCGCGATTCAGGGCGGAAAGGTCGCTGGCCTCGTCGAACCGCGTGAGCACCGTTTCGACCCGCCGGATCTCGGCCAGTGCGGCCTGCGCGATCTCGTAGCCGCGGGCCTCGGACGCGGCGAAGAGCCGCAGGTGCACCGGCTGTCCCATCGCCCACGACCAGCGCTCCACGAGGACGTCGCCGGCCGCACTCCGGCCCGCGCGCGCAGCGAGCAGTTGCTCGGGCACGGTGACGCCGGCCACCAGACCACCCAGCGCCCCGACGAACTCGCGCCGGTTCACCCGCCGCTCCCGACCCGCCCGGCGCGGCGCAGCCCGATCAGCTCGCGGAAGGTCCAGAACGACTGGGCGTAGAACGTGAGCGCCATGAGGCCGCTCGAGAGCGTGAGCAGCCAGCTGAAGCGCGGGTCGACGCCCCACATGAGCCACATGGACGAAAACGAAACGAGCAGCGCCGCGAACGGCTCGACGATGAGCACCGTGCGCCAGCGCGGCCCCGGCCGCTCGCAGAGCGCGAGCGCCAGGCCGCTGAACACGAAGATGGCGGCCATGCTGAACAGGTGCGTGTGCGTGATCGTGAGCATCTCCGCGTACGACTTGGGGAACTTCATCGCCGCGCCGGTCGCGGCGGTGGAGTCGCCGCCGCGGTACTGCTCGGCGACGCCAGCTAGCGTCATCCCCGTCGTGTGGTGGATGAACAGGAGGCTCGTGGTGTAGCCTACGACCTGGACGATCGTGACCCAGAGGCCGAGCGCGCGAAGGCTGGGCGACAGCGTCCGCCAGCTCGGCCCGGCCTTGCTCACCGGATCTTTCCGGCGGCGTGCCAGGCGGTCAGGTCCGCCAGCGTCTGGCGAACGCCGCGGGTCACCGAGTTGGAGCTGATGGTGGCGCCCGAGATGTTCTTGATGTCCTTGCCCACCTGGAGCGGCGCGTCGCTCTTCTTGCCGCGGAACTGCTTCCGCCACGGCTCGTAGGCCACCTCGCCGCCGTGTGGCTCGCGGTAGACCAGGATGTCGACGTCGCGCAGCGCGTCGGCGGAGTCGATCGCCACCAGATACGTGATGGGCTGGTCCTTTCCCTTGACGTTTCGGACCTGGGCGAATCCGAGCAGGGCGCCGCCGCGCGAGAGACGGTAGACCGTGCTGGTGTCCACGTGCAGCGTGTCGACCCGGGTACCCGGGCCGTAGATCCGCTCGATCGATTTGGCCAGCTTGTCGGGCGGGGCGGACTGCGCGGCGGCGGTTGCGATGAGCGCAGCGGCGAGCACGCAGGCCATGCCGAGCGCCCTCCTCATCCCGGGGGCCCACTGCATCCCGGGGGCCCACTTCATCCCGAGCGGAGCGAGGGACCTGCTCCGCCTTCTCGTGCGCTCGCGGTGAAGTCCCGATCCTGACAAGCAGGTCTCTCGCTCCGCTCGGGATGAAGGTGCACCCACGCCGCGCCTAGAACTGATAGCCCACCCCCAGCGCCAGCTGCTCGTCCTGTCCGACACCCGCGCGGTTCCGGCGCAGCTGGTAGTCGCCCTTGAAGACCACGTTGTAGACCGGCTTGTAGGTGAGCCCGAAGGTGGTCGTGCGCCGCGCGAACGCGTCGTCGCGCACGAGGCCGTCGGGCACGCCCGCCTGCGTGTTGTACCGCTCGTAGCGCACGAAGCCCAGCAGCCGCTGGGTGGACTGCGGCGCCAGCGCGGAGAGCAGGTTGTAGGCGCCCTCGACGTACCCGCCCGCGATCCGGCTCCCCACCTGGCCGCCGTAGGCCTGATTGATCGCGCCGGCGTCGGAGATGCTCACGTTGGCGACGACGCCCCGGAACATAAAGGGACCGGTATCGTACCGCGCGTCCGCCGAGACGACGGCGACCGGGTTGTCGAACGTGCCGGTGCCGAGCGCGGGATCCTGCGCCGCGCTTCCGCCGTACCAGAAGGATCCGCCCACCGTGAGCCCGGGACGGGTCCACTCGAGCCGGCCCGTGAGCGACGGGTTGGCGAAGGTCGCATTCGAGCCTTCCTGGCGTCCCTCGCGAATGCCCTCCTCCCCGGAGAACCCGCTCGCCACGAGGCCGTTGAGCAGATACACGCGATAGCTGAGACCCGAGCCGCCCGGCAGGCTGCCGACGAGGCCCACGCCGATGTCGCGCCAGGTCGTCGGGATCACGTCGTGGTCGAAGCCCGGCCGGTCGACGCCGTTGAAGGTGGTGGGCTCGTGAGTCTCGTTGACGATGCCGACCGGCGGGAGCACCAGGCCGGCGCGAATGGTCGCGGCCGGCGACAGCATGTAGTCCAGGTAGACCTGTTCCACGGAAACCTCGCCGCCCTCCTCCCCGCCTTCGATCTTGGCGTCTTCGACCTCGAGCTCGGAGCGCAGGGAGAGCCGCTCGTTGAAGCTGTGGGCGAGATAGGCGACGAACCGCGCGACGTTCACGCTGCCGGGCGTCTCAGCGCCGGAGAGGTTGGTGTAGTGCACCTCGCCGTAGCCGCCCACGGTGGTGCGCTCCTCCTCTTGGGCGGCGACGGAGGTGCCCGGAAGCTCGGTCAAGGGGAAGAGGGGAATGGCCAGCAGGGCGACAGCCAGAGGGCGAAGGGAGCGCATATCACCTTTAGCAAACTAGTTGAGAATGGTTTTCATGCGGAACCCTACTACTCTATTCCCCATTCCCACTGGTGTCAACCGCACACCCCGCACATCATTGAGCACACACCGCTTCCACCCCGTCGCCCGGCCCCCGCGAGGCTCCTCGATGGCCTATCTCCCGCTCCGGACCGTCACCGTTCTCGACCCCTCCGAGCGCCTGTTCGATGCCTGGCTCGCCGAGCTGGACGAGCGTCTCGCTGAGCCGGGGGCCGACTGGTACCGCATCACGCGGGACGTGCTGGTCCAGCTCTGGTATCCGGGACTCACGGATTACGACGCGCGGGTCAGCGACCCCGCAACTCCGGCCCCGGCCCGGGCCGCGCTGTTGAGCCTCGATCCCCACAACGTCACGCTCGAGCCCGAGTACTACGCCGACGTGGACGCCGAGCGGTACGCGCGGGTCAAGCCGCTGCACTGGCTATGGCAGAGCTTCGACCGCTCGCCTCCGGGCGGCGGCAACGTGCACCTGGGCGTGCGCTTCCGTCGCGTGCTCGCGAAGCACCTGTTCGCCCGCGTAGGCCGCAATTTCAAGTGCTTCCACTTCGTGGAGTTCTCCTACGGGTACAACCTGGAGGTGGGCGACGACTGCGTGATCCACCGCCACGTCCTGCTGGACGACCGCGGCGGGATCACGCTCGGTGACCGGGTGAGCATCTCGGACTACGCCAACATCTACAGCCACACCCACAGCATCGTGGACCAGAAGGACGTCACCAACGCGCGCACCGTGCTCGAGGACGACGTGCGGATCACCTACCACGCGACGGTGCTGGCGGGCGTGCGGATCGGCCGCAACGCGATGGTGGGCGCGGTGGCCGTCGCCACGAAGAACGTGCGGCCCTACCACGTGAACGTGGGCATCCCCGCCAAGTCCATCCGCATCAAGCCCAACGCGCCGCCCGACGCGTATGTCGCCGAGCGGGTGGCGCAGCGGCATTCCGAGCCATGATCCTGAGCCGCCGGCGGGAGCGCTGGTACACGTCGCCGTCGGCCCTGGTCGCCTGGGCCCTCCTCGCAAGCGCGCTGCTGGGCATGCTGGTGGGCGGCATGACGGGGCTGGTCACGATCGTGATCGGCATCTCGGCCGGTCTCATCCTGCTGCTCACCGTCTGGCGGCGCGAGTGGGAGGTGCCGCTCCACGCCTTCGCGGCCACCCTGCTGGGCGTCATCGCCTGGCTCGCCAACGACCGGATGTGGTGGTTCGCCCTGGTCGCGGTGGTCACGATCGCGGCCAGCTTCTGGATCGCCATCGTCCGCGGGCGGCGGCGGCTCCGCGACTCCGAGGCCAAGTGCGACCAGCTCGCGAGCCAGCTCGACCGCCGCATCAGCGAGCTGTTCTCGCTCCAGGAGCTGAGCTACGTCCTGTCGGAGTCCATCCAGCTCGACCGCATCGTGGACCAGGTGGCCAAGTACGCGGGGCGGTTCCTCCAGGCAGACGGTGCCATCGTGGTGCTGACGGACGACGAGCACGGCCGGCTGCTCCGGGTGGCCGGCGCCGCGGGCAGTCTCGAGCCGCTGATCGGGCAGGTGAGCGACGATCCCGACACGGCGCTGGTGCGCTTCGCGATGGAGCGCGAGCGGATCGAGGTGGCCCAGGGCGTCGCCATCCCCACCGTCAACCTGATCGGCGGGGTGACCGTGCGGTCGGCGGCCGTGGCGCCGCTCCGCTCGCAGGGCGTGACGATGGGCGCGCTCGCGGTCGCCGACCGGCAGGGAGGCCCGTTCACGACCGAGGACCTCTGGCTGCTGTCGACGGTCGCGACCAACGCCTCGGTCGTGCTGGCCAACGGCCGGCTGTACGACATCGTGCGGCGCAGCAAGGAGGAGTGGGAGACCGCGTTCAACGCGCTGGCCGAAGGCATCGCGCTGGTGGGGCCGGGCGACGCGATCCTCCGGGCTAACAGCGCGCTCGCGGCGATGGCGGAGCTGCCCGAGAGCGAGCTGGTGGGACGGAGCTTCACCGAGGCCATCCTGGGCGGGTCGGAGCCGGTCGCGGCGCTCATCGCGTCCGCCCATCTGGGCGAGCGCGCGGCCCCTCTGGTGGCGCGGCTCGACCACTCGGGGCGGGTCCTCCGGGTCACCGCGGCGCCGTTCGCCGAGCGTGCCGGGCGCGTGGTGCTGCTGGTCGAGGATGTGACCGAGCAGCGCATGCTGGAGGCGCAGCTCATCCAGAACGACAAGATGGCGTCGATCGGCCAGCTGGTCTCGGGCGTGGCGCACGAGCTCAACAACCCGCTCACCTCGATCGCCGGGCTCACCGAGCTGCTGCTCGAGCGCGAGCTCCACCCCGACGTGCCGCGCGAGCACCTGCGCGTGATCCACGATCAGGCGGAACGTGCTGGGCGGATCGTGCGCAACCTGCTCACGTTCGCGCGGAAGGGCGTCCCCGAGAAGAGCCCGGTCGACCTGAACGACGTGGCGGCGCGCACGGCGCTGCTCATCGTGTACGAGCTGCAGCTGCACGGCATCGAGCTGGAGCAGGCGCTGAGCGCCGACGCGGTCGTCGTGCTCGGCGACCGCCACGAGCTGCAGCAGGTCCTGCTCAATCTCATCACGAACGCGGTTCAGGCGGTGAGCGGTCTCGCGCCAGGCGCGCCGCGGCGGATCACCATCGCGACGGCGCGCGACGACGGCCAGGCCGTCCTCCGGGTGCGCGACACCGGTCCCGGCGTTCCGGCGCAGCACGCGTCCGCGCTGTTCACGCCGTTCTTCACCACGAAGGCCGCCGGCCAGGGCACCGGGCTGGGCCTGTCCCTGAGCTACGGACTGGTGAAGTCGCACGGAGGGGAGCTGAGCTACGAGCCGCCGCCCGACGGCGGCGCGGAGTTCCGGGTCGTGCTCCCGCTGCACGACGCGCCCGGCGAGGCGGCCGCGGCTCCGCCTCCGCGCGAGGCGCGGCGCGTGCTCGTGGTCGACGAGGACCCCGGCGTTCACCGGCTGGTGAACGCGCTGCTCTCCCCCGAGGGCATCGAAGTGGAAGCCGTGCGCGCGGGGGACCAGGGACTCAGGCTGGCGGGCGAGCGGGACTACGACCTGATCATCGCGGACGCCCGGGCGACCGCGGGGGCAGCGGAGCTGTTCGTGCACGCGCTGGCCGCGGCGTCGCCCGCGTCGGTGGACCGGCTGGTGCTGACCTATAGCGGCCAGTCGGAGCCGCCCGATCCGGTGCCCGACCATCCCGTGCCCCGCGCCCGGAAGCCGTTCAACCTGCGCGACCTCCACGCGCTGGCCTCGCAGGTCCTCGCTAGTAGCCCGCCGCGCTCGCCGGCTTCCAGGGCAGCACGCTGATCCGGCCGTGGACCCGCCCGGCGGCGGACTGGGCATCGGAGGTCGCCCAGTAGTTGCCGCCGGCCGCGAGGTCGGGCGCGTCGATGAACCAGCCGGTGGCCTTGACGAAGACGTTGCCGCTGACCTCGGTGGCGTGCCCCGCCCCGTCCACCACCAGCCCGTCCGACACGCCGTCGAACACGTTGCCGCGGACCCGGGTCTCGGTGATGCCGCGGAGCACGATCCCCTTGCCCACTCCGTTGAGCAGGTTGTCGTCGATCCGGAATCCGCGGCCGGCCGTCCCCGAGCCGCCGTCGGCGCTGATCGCGATGCCGACGCTCCCGCCCAGAACCACGTTGTCCTCGATGCTCGTGTCGCCGCCGTGGGACACGAGCACACCACCGCGCCGCGCGCCGATGATCGTGTTGCTCCGTATCCGGCCGCCGTGGAGACCGATCAGCTCGAAACCCACTCCCGTGCTGTCGGCCCGATTCTCGATGAAGCTGAGGGCGAGGGTGGCGCGCGCGGCAAAGGCGACCAGGCCCGCGAGCGAGGCGTCGTTGCGGTACACCAGGTTCCCGACCGACGGCCGCGTCAGCGGCCGCTGGCCGGTCACCAGCACGCCCATGGCCGAGGCGGTGAGGTCGTTTTCGGCGATCGTGTTGGAGTCGCTGCCTTCACGCAGCAGGATGGCGGCGGCGCCGCAGTCGGCGGGCGCGGGGCACCGCCCGGTGCGCGAGGCGTCGTTCCGCAGGATGGTGTTGTGGCTCGACCGGAACAGGTGCACCGCCCAGCCACTGTTGGCCGAGAGATCGTTGCCCGAGACGTACGAGCCGGTCGCGTCCACCAGGCCGATGCCGTTCTGCGCCGCGTGCGCGATGACGCCGGTGACGGCGGCCGACACGGTCCCGCGAAGCAGCACCCCGGCGCCGTAACGGTCCGACGCGTCGAGCCCGGTCAGGTCGAGCCGATCGGCCGAGTCGGCGCGTGTCTCGGTCGAGCGCAGGAGCTGGCGGCGGCTCCCCGACACGTCGATGCCGCTCAGGCGATGATCCCGGCCGCCCTCCAGCCGGATCCCGAAGCGGTAGCCGCGCACGGTCCCACCCAGGATGGTCACCGCGTCGACCCCGCGGCTCGCGACGCCCACGCCCACGTAGCGCTCGGGGAGCGAATCGCCGCTCTCGAGCGTGACGCCGCTCAGGTCGATGCGCGTGCCCGACCCGGCGGCGATGAGCACGCCGTGCTCGCTCGGGTCGGCGATCCGATATCGCCCGGGGCACACGCGGACGTCGCCCTGGACCTGCGTGCCGGCGCGGGTGGGCCGGAGGCACGGGACCCCGTGGGTCCGTCCGGCGGCGCCGGCCGCCGGCGCCGCCAGCGCGGCGGCCAGTGCCAGGGGACCGGCGAGTCTCACGGCCGCACCGGGTAGCCGCGCGCGCGCAGAAACGCACGCGCCTCCGGCAGCGACGAGCCCTGATAGTGGAAAATGGTGGCGGCGAGCACGCCGTGCGCCCCGGCCTCGAAGGCCTCGGCCAGGTGCTCGAGCCGGCCCGCGCCGCCGGAGGCGATGACCGGAATGCCGACGGCGGCCGACGCCGCGCGCACCAGCGGCAGGTCGTAGCCCTCGCCGGTGCCGTCCCGGTCCATCGAGGTGAGCAGGATCTCGCCCGCACCGAGCGCCTCGAGGCGCCGGATCCACTCCACCGCCTCGAGCGGGGTGGCCTCGCGCCCGCCGTTGACCATCACGGTACTCCGGCCGTCGCTCCGCTTCACGTCGACCGCCGCCACGACGCACTGCGAGCCGAAGCTTTCCGCCAGCCGCGGCACCAGATCCGGGTCGCGCACGGCCGCGGTGTTGACCGCGATCTTATCGGCGCCGGCCCGGAGCGCGGCCCCCGCGTCGGCGACGGCGCGGATGCCGCCTCCCACCGTGAACGGGACGAAGATCGCCTCCGCCACCCGGCCGACCATCTCGAGCGTGGTGCGGCGCGCCTCGGGGCTCGCGGAGATGTCGAGGAACACCAGCTCGTCGGCCCCCTCGGCGTCATAGCGCGCGGCCTGCTCGACCGGATCGCCGGCGTCGCGCAGGGCGGCGAAGTGGACTCCCTTCACGACTCTGCCGCCCGCCACGTCGAGACACGGGATGATGCGCCGGGCTAGCATACCCGAAGGACGTCCTCCACCGCGCCGGCGGCCCCCGCGCCGAGCAGCCGTACCACGTCCTCGAGGGCCCGCGCCTCGCGGGGCCAGGCGAACCGCAGGCGCGCCGCATCGGGCGCGAGCCACTCGAAGGCGTCGTGCTCGGCGCCGGTGCGCACCTCCGCGTCCGCGGCGACGAACGCGGCGAACACCGGCACCAGGGCGACCTCGTCGAGCCGGTGCTGGTAGAAGGTTTCCACCCGGCTCAGGTTGTACAGACGCAGGGGCGCGAGCCCGGTTTCCTCGGCCAGCTCGCGCCGCGCGGCGTCGGGCGGGGCCTCCCCGGACTCGATGTGCCCGTGGACCGCTTCCCACGAGCCGGCGCAGCGCCCGCCGGGCGCGCGGCGCAGCACCAGGCACTCGAGCGCGGCCCCGGCGCCCCGCAGCACGTAGCAGTCCACCAGCGAGACGCGCACCGTGGTCATGGCCGCCACCGCGCGAACGCGTCGAGCAGCTCGATCCCGGCGCGCTGGGACTTCTCGGGGTGGAACTGCGCGCCGAGCACGTTGTCGCGGCCGACGAGCGTCGGGAACACGGCGTCGTAGTCGCCGGTCGCGAGCACGTCGTCCGGCGGCAGGCCGGCCGGGTGATAGCTGTGCACGTGGTAGAAGAACCTCGGCTCCCCGCGGAACACCGGCTGGAGCGCGGGATGCCGGCGTCCGGCGGCGGTCGGCTCGACGCGGGCCCACCCGACGTGCGGCACGGGCCGCGCGACGTCGAAGCGGACCACCGTCCCGTCGAGAATGCCGAGGCCGCGCGCGTCGGGCGCCTCCGCGCTCGCGGCGAAGAAGAGCTGGAGCCCGAGGCAGATGCCGAGGACCGCCTGCCCGCGGGCGGCGACGTCGCGCACCGCGTCGCCGAGACCGGTCGCGGCGAGCGTGCGCGAGGCCTGCCCGAAGTTGCCCACGCCCGGCATCACGAGGTGATCCGCGCGCCGCACCTCGTCCGGGTCGGTGGTGAGCGCGGCCGGATGTCCGCCCGCCGCGAGCGCCCGGACGACGCTGGCGAGGTTGTTGACCCCGTAGTCCACCACGACGATCACAGCCCGCCCTTGGTGGACGGCACGCCGACCACGCGCGGGTCGAGAGCGGTCGCGCCGTCGAGCGCGCGGGCGAACGCCTTGAAGGCCGCCTCGACGATATGGTGCGGGTTGTCGCCGCGGAGCAGGTCCATGTGCACCGTGAGCCCGGCGTTGAGCGCGATGGCGCGGAAGAACTCCGGCGTGAGGAACACGTCGTAGTCGCCCAGCATCTGCCACTTGGGGATATCCACTTGGTACGCGAGGTAGGGCCTCCCGGACACATCCACGACCGCCCGCACCAGGGCCTCGTCGAGCGGCACCGTGGCGTCGGCATAGCGCCGGATCCCCGCCCGGTCACCCAGGGCGCGCTCGATCGCCATGCCGAGCGCGATCCCCGTATCCTCGACGGTGTGATGCCCGTCCACGTGCAGATCGCCCTGCGCCTCGACGGTCAGGTCGAGCAATGCATGGCGGGCGAGCGCGTCGAGCATGTGGTCGAAGAAGCCGATCCCGGTGCGCACCATCGCGGAGCCGCGGCCGTCCAGGTCCACCACGACGTGGAGGTCGGTTTCCTTCGTGGCTCGCCGGATCTCACCGATGCGGCCCATGCTCACCTCGCCCCGGCGCGCCCGCTCACGGAGCATCCTCCAGGATGCCGGCCAGCGCGTCCGCCACGGCATCCACGTCCTCCGCCGTGCCGACCGAGATCCGAAGGCACTGCGCGAGCTCGCTGGTGCCCGATACGTCCCGCACCAGGATCCCGTGCTCGTCGAGCAGCCGGCGGAATACCTCGCGCGCCGGATGCCTGCGACAGCGGATCAGCACGAAGTTGGCCGCGCTGGGGAAGACGTCGAGCGCGGACAGCGCGGACAGCCGGGCCACCAGGCGCGCTCGCTGCTCGACGATGGTCCGGGTCCGCTCGGCCAACGCCTCGCCGTGCCGGAGCGCCGCCGCGGCCGCCGCGAGGGTGACCACGTTCACGTTGTAAGGCAGCTTGGCCTTGGCGATCTCGCGCGCCACCGAGGGGTGCGCCAGGGCGAGCCCGAACCGTAGTCCCGCGAGGCCGAGCGCCTTGGAGAAGGTCCGGAGCACGACGAGCCGCGAGCTGGTCCGGAGGAGCGGTAGCGCCGTCGGCCCGCCGAACTCCTGGTACGCCTCGTCGCAGACGACGAGCGCGCCGGTCTCCTCGAGCACGCGCGCCACCGCCCCCTCGGGGAGCGCGCTCCCGGTCGGATTGTTGGGCGAGTTGAGCACCACGACGCGCGCCCGCTCGCGCACGGCCGCGTCGATCAGCGCGTCTACGTCGTACGCAAAGCTTCGGCCGAGCGGCACCGGCCGGTAGCGCCCGCCGAGGACCCCGCTGAGAAGCCGGTACAGCGAGAAGGTCGGCGAGGGCGCCACCACCACGTCGCCGGGCTCGAGCGTCGTGGTGAGCGTGGCCTGGATCAGCTCGTTCGAGCCGTTCCCCACCAGGATACCCTCGGGCGTCCAGCCGTAGCGGTCGGCCAGCGCGGCGAGCAGCTCGGGCGGCGCGAACTCCGGATAGCGCTGCCACGGCGCCGCCTCCGCGGCGGCGAGGATCTCGCGCTTGAGCGCGGGCGGAACGTCCCACGGGCTCTCGTTCTGGTTGAGCTTCCGCGGGGCCGCGGGCGCGCTCAGCGTGTACCCCGCCTGGGCACGAACCGCCGGCTTGATGAGGGCGAGCCCCTCCACGTCGTCAGGCACGCCGTCCGCGGCGCGCCAGTCCGCCGCCGGTCCGGGCGGTGGGCTGCTGGTCGGTCGGGCGGGAGGCGATTCGGGCGGAGAGGTCGGCGGCCGGCTCAAGCGCGGTGGCGGCCGAGGACGGCCTCGAGCCGCGCCGACAGGGCGCGGGCGCGGAATGGCTTGGTGATGAAGTCGTCGGCCCCGAGCTCGAACACGCGCACCTCGTTGTCCTCGTCGCCCTTGGCCGTGAGCACCATGACCGGGATGCCGCGGGTGGCCGGCCGGGAGCGCAGCTGCTTCAGCACGCTGTAGCCGTCGAGGCCCGGCAGGTTGAGGTCGAGCACGATGATGTCGGGCGCGTGGCGGTCGACCTGGTCGAGCGCCTGCACGCCGTCGCGCGCCTCCGAGACGATGTATCCCTCGCGCTCGAGCAGGTCCTTCATGACCCGCCGGAGCTGTTCCTCGTCCTCGACCAGAAGAACCTTGGTGCCCTGAGGGCGCGCGGGCGCTCCCGTTTCCGGTGTGCCGGGCTCGTCCACCAGCTCGAGGTCCATGAAATCGAGCGCCGGAAAACCGGCGGGCGGCGCCGCGGGCGCCGGCGGTGGTGCCGCCTGGGCCTGGGCCCGGGGCGCGCCTCGACCGGGTCGAGCGTCGGGCACGGCCTCCGGCGCGGGCGCCGGGGAACGGGGCGTCTCGAGCGGGACGTCGGTGACCCGGAGCAACTCGTCGAGCGTCGACTCGCCCGCGAGCACGTGGCGGAGCCCGCTCTCCCACAGCGAGCGCATGCCGCCCTGCCGCGCCGCCTCGGCGATCTGGTCGGCGGTGGCCCCCTGGCCGATGCGCCGCTCGATTTCGCCGTTGACCGTGAGCACCTCCATGATGCTGAACCGCCCGCGGTAGCCGGTCTGCGAGCACTCGGGACACCCGATGGCCTGGTAGAGCACCGTGCCGGCGGGGATGAATCGGGCCGCGCGCTCGGGGACGGCGTCGGCCGCCGCCTGGCGGCAGGCGAGGCACAGCCGCCGCATGAGCCGCTGCGCGACGACGCCGCGGAGCGCGGAGGCGATCTTGTACGGCTCCATCCCCATGTCGACGAGCCGGGTGACCGCGTTGGGCGCGTCGTTGGTATGGAGCGTCGAGAGGACCAGGTGACCGGTCAACGAGGCCTGCAGCGCGATCTGCGCGGTCTCCTGGTCGCGGATCTCGCCGATCAGCACCACGTCGGGATCCTGGCGGAGGATCGAGCGCAGCGCGGAGGCGAACGTCAGGCCCGCCTTCTCGTGCACCTGGACCTGGACGATGTTCTCGCCCAGCCGGTACTCGACCGGATCCTCCACGGTGACGATGTTGACGCCCTCGCCCTGGATCAGCCGGATGGCGGAGTAGAGCGTCGTCGTCTTGCCCGACCCCGTGGGGCCGGTGACGAGCAGGATGCCCTCCTTGAACGCGAGCAGGTTGCGGATGGCCTCCTGCTCGTTCTGATGCATGCCCAGCGCCTCGAGGCTCAGCACCGTGGCGCGCTGGCTCAGGATGCGGATCACGACCTTCTCGCCGAGCGAGGCCGGGAGCGTCGAGACCCGGAGGTCCACCGCCTCGCCGTTCACGCTGACGCGCGCGCGACCGTCCTGCGGCCGGAGCCGGTCGGCGATGTCGAGCCCGGACATGATCTTGATGCGCGAGATGAGCGGCAGGCCGGCGTTCCGCGGGATCTTCATGACCTGCCGCAGCACGCCGTCGATCCGGTAGCGCACCACGACTCCGCCTTCGATGGGCTCGACGTGGATGTCGCTGGCGCGGCTCGTCACGCCGTCGGCCAGCATGACGTCCACCAGCCGGATGATCGGGCGCTGGCTGGCCTCCTCCGCGCTGGCCGCGGCCTCCTCTTCCTCCTCGACGAGCTCCTTCACCTCGAAGTTGCCGCCGAGGCCCTCGAGCAGCCGATTGACCGCGTCCTCGCCGCGGTACATCTCGTCCAGCCGATGGCGGATCATGGCGGGCGACGCGAGCAGCATGCGAACTTCGCGGCCGGTGGCGAAGGCCAGCATCTTCTCCGCGTCGATGTCGAACGGGTTGGCGGTGGCGACCTCGAGGTACGAATCGGTCTGCCGGACCGGCACGACGTTGAACCGCCGGGCGACCTGCTCGGGGACCGTCTGCTGCAGCTTGGCGTCGGTCCGGCTCAGATCGGCCACCGGGATCCGAAAGCGCTTGGCGAGCGCCTGCACGATCTGGTCGTCGCCGGCCAGCTTCCGCTGCACCAGGATTTCCCAGAGCGACCCGGGCGCCGGCGCGGGCTCCTGCCGGATGGCCGCGACGGTGCCATCGGGCAGCAAGGGCTCGATGGTATGAACCAGCCATTCGTCGGTGAACTGCATCGATCGGCTCTGGCGCTTGTGGGGACGGCGGGTTGGCAGCGGGGTACGCCGTAAGCTGAAGATAAGAGGGCTACAACAGACCCCACCAGTCCCGATTGACGTCGACCGTGAGCCCGAAATCGCCGTCCCGAAGCCCAACGCCCGCCTCGACCCGGATCAGGCGCATGAACCACTCCAGCGCGAGGCCCGCCACTGGCCGGACCCCGTCCGAGCCGCCCCACGGCAACCCCGCGAGCGACCGCCCCGCGATTCCCGCCGCCACGAACGGCGCCAGGGTCATGCGTCGGCCGGTAGAAGCGAACGACCCGAGCGGCAGCGCGGGAATCGGCGCCTCGAACCGCCACTCCACCTGCGCCAGTGCCATGTCACGCCCGCCGTAGGCGCGGAACGGCTCGCCCGGCAGCGTGCCACGGCCGCCGAGCACGAAGCTGCGGTGAGCCGGGAGCCCGCCGGTGCCCGTCCCCAGGTACGCCCGGGAGACCAGCTCGTGCCCGGCCAGGGTCGTGAGCCAGCGGCCTTCCAGCGTCGCCCGGGCATAACTCCGCGGACCGGTGCCCGCCTCGAGCCGGAGGCGCCCCTGGAGGTCCTGACGCACGGCAATGCCGCCGCTCGCGCGCTCGAGTTCGAGCCGGGCGACGCCCCGCGTCCCCGACCCGAGGGCGGGGTTCGGCGCGTAGCGGCCGGTCGCGGGGGTCGCCCGCGTGGCGACCGAGCGCGACTCCTCCACTCCGACCGACAGGTCGGCCGAGGTGCGGCCGCTCAGCCGATGCCGGACGCCGGCCCATGCGCCGGTGAGCAGCACGTAGTCGCCGTGGTCGCGGCCGCCTTCCTGGGCGAGCAGCGTGTTGAGCGCGGGAGAGATGACCGGCACATCGCTCAGGTCCCCCAGCCGGCGGCCGCCCGTGAGCCGAAGTCGGGTCGCGCCGAGCCCGGCATCCACCTCGAGTCCCCCGGTCACGCGGTGGTCCGAGGTCCCGTACCCGATCGAGGGCCTCACCTGGACGCGCCGCTCCCGCAGCCCGACAATGCCCGCGAAGCCGAGCGCGAGGCCCTGCACCCGGTTCACGTGCACCATGTCGCTGATGGAGCCGGCCGCGAGCCGGCTCGCGGGCAGGCCGCTCAGCGCCCGCGCGCCGGCGATCCGCTCCACCTCGACCCGCAGAGCGTCCATGTCCTGCCGGTTGACCGGCGGCGCGACGCCCGCGATCGCCCGGCTCAGCGGCTCGCCCCAGCTCGAATCGGCCGGAGCGGGCCGGGCGAGCCCGCCGATGGCCGGGCCCTCGAACACCCCGTCGGGTAGCGGGACGTTGAGGTCGTAGCCCTCGATCTCCCAGCGGCCGCGGATGATGCCGCGCGCCGGAAAGTCGAGCCAGCTGGTGCGGCGCCGGATCTCGACTTCCTGGCGGTAGGGGAGCCAGTAGCGTTGCTCGAACAGCGAGTTCTCGAGCACGATGCTGATGTCCTCGAGCTGCGGATCGAGATAGGCGGCGGACGTAAAGCTGAAGCGGAAGCGCACCAGCTCCGCGGTCGCGACGTCGAGGTAGAGCGTCCCGACCACGAGCGGACGCGCGAACGAGCGGGGACGCACCATGAGCTCGCGCACGGTGGTCTCGCCCGCGGCCGTGCGGATCGCCAGCGAGTCGCCCAGCGCGAAGTCGTACGCCTCGCGCCCCGCGGGGCTGAGCGGGTGGGGGACGTCGCGCACCTCGTCGCCCTCGCCGATGCGGATGACGTTGCCGAAGTTGTTGGTGACGATGCCGAGGTGATCGCGGTGGTAGTGGATGTCGGTCGGCAGGAAGGCGCCGTCGCGCCAGCCGAGAATCACCTGCTTGCTCCGGTCCGGGGCCCGCCAATACACTTCCACCCGGAGCTCGTCGGCCTTGACCAGCCGGGGCGGCTCGGTCAGCCCCTCACCCACCTGCGCCAGGAAGAACACGAAGCCGTGCGCGCGGGTCCGGTAGCTCGTGAGCGTCGAGTCGGTCTGCGTCGCGAGCCGCCGTGCCGTGGCGCGCTGCGCGAGCGCGCGCGCCGCCGGCGCGTTCCACGCCTGGGCGACGAGCGGGAACGCGTGGCCCAGGGCGAGCAGCATGGCCACACCGACCGCACGTCGCACTGCGCACCTCTCACGGGGAGTCGATGACGGGAATATCCCGGAGGTCCTGGAGCCGGGCAAGCAGCTTCTGTCTCGCGCTGGCCGCATGCGGCGGCCGGCCGGGCAACGGCGCGAGAGGTGTCGCGCCGAGCGCCACCCGCGTCATCCCGCTCGCCTCGGCGATCGTGCTCGAGACCGCGGGACCGCCGCCGTCCGACACGTCGGTCACCTTCACCGGCGGCACGCCTCGCGTCGTAGTGCTCCGGCACGGGCCGCCGGAGAACGTCGTCTTCGCCGAGGTCAGCTTCGCGCCGGCGGCGTTCCGGGCCGACAGCGGGCTGCCGGTGCGGGTCGACATCCGGCCGCTTCCGGGCGTGTACGGGCTGGCGCTGGTCACGAGCCGGCCGTTCCGGAGCGGCGCGTCGGTCGTCTTCAAGTACCCCCGCTACTTCTCGGCGTCGGCCAGGGCGCGCAGCGTCTATGGCAGCGACGCGCTGTACGAGCGCGCGCTCTCGGTCGGCGAGGTCCAGGCCGCCGGCCAGTCGCTGTCCCTGCTTCCGACCACCCGCCCGGCCACCGACAACCTGCAGGCGGCGATCGGCTCGCCGGGCACCTACCTGGTGGCCGCGCCCGCCGCCCCATGAGCTTCGACGCCTTCGCGGCGCGCGCCCGTCAGGGCGGCGCCATGGTGCCGGTGACCCGCGAGGTCGTCCTCGACGGCGACACGCCGGTCTCGGCCTTCACCAAGCTGCACCGCGGGCCCTACGGCTTCCTGCTCGAGTCGCTGGAGGGCGGCGAGCGGTGGGCGCGCTACACGTTCCTGTCCACCGATCCGCGCGAGGTGTACCGCTACCAGGGCCGCCGCGCCGAGCGGTGGACGCGGGAACAGGGCTGGCAGCTCGTCGGCGAGGATGTGGCGCCACTCGAGCACCTGGGAACGCTGCTGCGGCGCCATCCGCCGGTGGACGTGCCCGGCCTCCCGCGCTTCACCGGCGGCGCGGTGGGCTACCTGGGCTACGACATCGTGCGGACCATCGAGACGCTGCCCGACGCGCCGCCGGACGACCGCGGCCTGCCCGACGCCCTCATGATGGTGACCGACACGCTGCTCGTGCTCGACAACCTGTACAACCGCGCCACGGTCATCGCGAACGTGGAGGTCGACCCGGAGGCGGACGACGAGGAGCTGCGGCGCCTCTATGCCGCCGCCTCCGCGCGCATCGACGAGTGGGTGAGGCGCCTCGGCGCGCCGGGCGCTGTGCGTCCGCTCGCCATCGAGCCGCCCGCGCGCCTGCCGCCCGCCGCGTCGCCCTACGCCGACGACCGATTCCAGGCCGACGTCGACCGGATCAAGGAGTACATCGCCGCGGGCGACACCTTCCAGACGGTGCTGTCCCGCCGGCTGGAGGTGGCGGCGCCCGATCCGTTCCTGACCTACCGCTACCTCCGCGCGCTCAACCCGGCGCCGTATCTCTACTATCTCCACTGCGACGACCTCCAGATCATCGGGAGCTCGCCCGAGATTCTCGTGCGCGTGGAGGACGGCGAGGTGACCGTGCGGCCCATCGCCGGCACCCGGCCCCGCGGCGCGAACGGCGAGGAAGACGCCGCGCTGGCCGCCGAGCTCACCGCCGACCCGAAGGAGCGCGCGGAGCACCTGATGTTGGTGGACCTGGGGCGGAACGACGTCGGGCGCGTGGCCGAGTTCGGCTCGGTGCGCCTCACCGCGTTCATGACGATCGAACGGTACTCCCACGTGATGCACCTGGTGAGCGAGGTGCGCGGCCGGCTGCGCGAGGGGCTCGACGCGGTCGCCGCGCTCACGGCGTCGTTCCCGGCCGGCACGGTATCCGGCGCGCCCAAGGTGCGCGCGATGCAGATCATCGACGAGCTCGAGCCGGTGCGCCGCGGTCCCTACGCCGGCGCGGTAGGCTACATCGGCTGGGGCGGCCGCACGATGGACACCGCCATCACGATCCGTACCTGCGTCATGCGCGGCGGGCGGGCGTGGGTACAGGCCGGCGCCGGCATCGTCGCGGATTCCGACCCCGCCGCCGAGTGGCGGGAGACGGAGGCGAAGGCCCGAGCCGTCTTGCTGGCTCTGGCGCTGGCGAGCGAGGCCGAGCGGACCGAGCGCCGGCGGCAGTGACAACTCTTCGCCGTCTCCCACGTCCTATATTACCGTATGCCCCCGCTCCGCCTCGTCAGCAGCTCCGGAGATCAGACGTTCGAGCTCCCGGAGGGCCGTCCGCTCGTCGTGGGCCGGGGCGTCGCCAGCGACATCGCGATCTACGATCCGACCATCTCCCGCCGCCACGCCGAGCTCACCGTGACTCCCGACGGCGTGCTGGTGAAAGACCTCGGCAGCTCCAACGGCACCTGCATCAACGGCGCGCGCGTCGAGGAAGGCCGGCTCCAGCCGGAGGACACGCTGACGTTCGGGAAGGTCACCTTCCGCGTGACCGCACGGACGATGCCCGCCGGGCCTATCCAGCGGCCCGCCATCGCGGCGGAGGGGCTCCACGGTGGGAAGATCGTCCGCCAGCTCGTGGTGAGCGGCGGAGGCCCGCCCGGCATCACCAGCCGGGACGGTCCGCCGGCCGGCCAGCTCAAACTGGCCGCCGACCGCGGCGAGGCCCGGCAGGCCATGAAGCTCCAGATGCTGCTCGAGGTCTCCCGGAAGCTTTCGGCCGAGCTGGATCTCGAGCGCCTGCTCCGCACTCTCGTGGACACGACGTTCGAGATCATGAGCGTGGATCGGGTGACGGTCGTCCTGTGCAACGACGAGACCGGCGAGCTGGTTCCCACGATCGCCCGCAGCCGCTCGGGCGACGCCCAGCCGGTACAGATCCCTCGCTCCATCGCGGACAAGGTCCTCGAGGAGCGGGTCGCGGTCGTCTCCCAGAACGCGCCGGCCGACACCCGCTTCCGCGGACAGTCGATCCTGCTCCAGAACGTGCGCAGCGCGATGTGCTCGCCGCTCATGGACAACGCCGACCGCGTGCTCGGCCTGCTCTACGTCGACAACCTGACCACGACCAACACCTTCACCGACGAAGACCTGCAGTTCCTCGTGGCGTTCAGCGGCCTGGCCGCCGTCGGCATCAAGAACTCGCGCTACGCCGAGCAGCTTCGGCGCGAGGCCACCGTGCGCTCGAACTTCGAGCGCTACTTCGCGCCCAACGTCGCCGCCGACATCGCCCAGCAGGCCGAGGCCATCCGGCAGGGCGGCGAGCGCCGCCCCACGACGGTGCTCTTCAGCGACATCCGCGGCTTCACCGCCATCGCCGAGGGCATGGGCCCCGACGCCATCGCGCAGTTCCTCAGCGAATACTTCACCGAGATGGTGGAGGTGATCTTCGAGCACGGCGGCACGCTCGACAAGTTCATCGGCGACGCCATCATGGCGCTGTGGGGCGCGCCGATCGCCCACACCGACGACCCCGACCGCGCCATTCGCGCCGCGCTCAGCATGCAGCGCGCCGTCGCCCGGCTCAACGAGCGCTGGGCGAGCCAGGGGCGTCCCGAGATCGGCGTCGGCATCGGGATCAACCACGGCGAGGTGTTCGCCGGGAACATCGGGAGCCATCGGCGGCTGGAGTACACCGTGCTCGGCGACCCGGTCAACATCGCGGCACGGCTCTGCGCCGAGGCCGCGCCGGGCGAGATTCTGGTGAGCGAGCAGGTCCTGCGGGTGGTGCGGGACCAGCTTTCGTGCGAGTATCTGCCGGAGATGGCGCTCAAGGGCAAGGCGCAGGTGGTGCAGGTGTATCGGCTGCGCGAGCTGCAGCCTCAGCGCACCTCCGTGACCGCGGCCGTCCCGCTCCGGTCGCCGAATCGGTAGGGGCGGCCGGCCCGCTCCAGCAGCGACAGCACCAGCCGGATCGGCAGGCCCATCACCCCGAAGAAGTCGCCGTCGATGCGCTCGACCAGCGCCGCGCCGTACCCCTGAATGCCGTAGGCCCCCGCCTTGTCCATCGGCTCCCCCGTCGCCACGTAGGCCTCGAGAAACGCCGGGTCCATCCGGCGGAACACCACGTTGGTGACGTCGGTGGCCTGATGGATGGTCTCGTCGGTCACGAGGGCGACCGAAGTGACCACCTGGTGGGTCCGGCCCTGCAGCTTGTTGAGCATACGGAGCGCATCCGCGGCGTCGGTCGGCTTCTCCAGCACCTCGTCGCGCACCACGACGGTCGTATCGGCCCCCAGCACGAGGCGCCCCCCGACCGACAACGCCTTCTCCCGCGCCAGCCGCTCCACGTAATCCACCGGCGTCTCCACCGGTCGCCGCACCTCGGGAATGTCGGGCGACACGGCCCGCACCGGAATGCCCAGCATCTCGAGCAGCTGTCGCCGGCGGGGAGAGGACGAGGCGAGGGTGAGCGATTCGGCGGTCATGCGCGATCCAGGATGAGGGTGACGGGGCCGTCGTTGTGGATCTCGACCTGCATGTCGGCGCCGAACTCGCCGCTCGCCACTTCGAGGCCCCGCTCGCGGAGCGCGGCCAGGAACCGTTCGTACAGAGGAATGGCCGCCTCCGGACGGGCCGCGTCGATGAAGGAAGGGCGGCGGCCCTTGCTAGCGTCGCCATAGAGCGTGAACTGGCTGATGACGAGCACCGCGCCATCGGCCTCGGCGAGCCCGACGTTCATCTTCCCCTCGGCGTCGGCGAAGAGACGGAGGCCCGCCACCTTGTCGGCCATCCAATCTACCTGCGCCTCGCCATCGCCGTGAGTGAAACCGACCAGCACGCAGAACCCCTTACCGATCGCGCCGGCGACCCGGCCTTCGATGGTCACGGACGCCCGCGACACACGCTGCAGCACCACGCGCATGGACTCCGCCAGGAACGGGAGAGGGACGATTATTGTTCTCGGTCGTGCCGTGACCGCCAGGGCCCGCCCTGCGGTCGCGAGTCATCCCGAGGAGACCGCCGTGCCGCATGCTTCCCGCCGGGGCGCCGCCGACCGCGTCGCTCCGGCTCCCCATCGCCCCGACCCGTCGACCTGGCGCGATGACCGGCTGACCGCCGCCTGGCTGGGCCACGCCACCGTGCTCCTCAGCGTCTTCGGGACGAAGGTGCTGACCGACCCGGTGCTCGAGCGGCGGATCGGACTGGGCCGAGGCCCGGTCAAGGTCGGGCCCCGCCGGCTGGTCGAGCCGGCGCTCCGGAAGCGCGAGCTGCCCGGCCTCGACGTGGTGCTGCTCTCCCACGCCCACATGGACCATACCGACCTCGGTACCCTCCGGGCCATTCCTCCGCGCGTGCGCGTCGTCGTCCAGTCGGGCAACCGCGACCTGGTGCGCCGGTTCCACGACGTGGACGAGCTCGCCTGGGGCGAGCGGACCCGGATCGGCGAGCTCGAGGTGGAGTCGGTCGAGACCCGCCATTGGGGAGCGCGGATGGTGACCGACCGGCATCGGGGCTGGGGTGGCTATCTGCTCCGCAAGGCGGGACACGCTGTCCTGTTCGGGGGCGATACCGCGTACACCGATCTGTTCAACCACCTGCGCGAGCGCGGCCCGATCGATCTCGCCATCCTGCCCATCGGCGCCTACGATCCCTGGGTCACGAGCCACGCCTCGCCCGAGGAGACCTGGCGGATGTTCCGCGCCCTCGGCGCGGCGTATCTCCTCCCGATCCACCACTCGACCTTCCGGCTGAGCCGGGAGCCGCTGGACGAGCCGATACGGCGCCTCCTGGCGGTGGCCGGCGACGAGCGCTGGCGCGTGGTCGGCTCGGAGGTCGGCCAGACCTGGACCCTGGACCCATGAAGCTCTCGGCGATTGCCCGATAGCATCAGCGCAGGCACGGCGCTTGCCTTGTGTCACTCCCTGTTCCACGAACCCATAGACCGGTCAATTCGCGCGGGCGGCTGATCCCCCAAGGGGTTGGCCATGCCACACACGAGTCGCGTCCGGATGTGAGTGCTCAAGGCGGAATGCCGCAATGAGGGGAGATCGCGACAGGTGAAGGTACTCCACGTCATCGACCATATGGGGCTGGGCGGCGAGCAGAGGGTCGTCCAGGACCTCGCCGTCATGCGCGCCCCCGACGTGGCCGTGGAGGTCTGGTCTCTCAGGAATCATCAGTTGCCCGGGGTCGCGGAGCGCCTGGCGGAGGCCGGCGTGGTCTACCGCACGATGGGCTTTTCCCGCACGGCGTTCTTCGCGGCCGCCGGCCTCCGCCGCCAGCTTCTCGCCCTCCGGCCGGACCTCGTCCACGTGCACCTGGAGTACAGCACCCTGGTCGGCGCGCTCGCCGTGCAGTCGTTGCGGCCGCCCTGGCCGGTGCTGGTTGCCTCCGTCGCCAACGATCCCTACCGCCAGACGGCGCTCCATCGTCTCATCGGCCGGCGGCTCGCCCCGGCGTTCAGCGCGCACATCACCCACTCGGGCGGCATCGAAGAGGCCGTGTGGCGGGCGTACGGCGGACGTCCCCGGCGGGTCGAGTGCGTGAGCCTGGGCATCGATCTTCGCCGCTTCGAGCCCGCCCGGGCCGACGCCGGTCGCGTCGCCGAATATCGGCGCGGCGCCGCGCGCGTCGTGGGCACGATCGGCCGCCTCGTGCCGCAGAAGGCGATGCACGTCCTGCTGGACGCGACCCCCGTCCTGCTTCGCGCGGACCCCGGCACGCGGGTGCTGATCGTGGGCGATGGGCCGCTCCGGGCCGCGCTCGAGGCACGGGCGCGGGCCCTCGGCATCGCGGATGCGGTGACCTTCGCGGGGTATCAGGAAGACGTGGTGTCGGCTTACGCGGCCATGGACGTGTTCGTCCTGCCGTCGCGGGACGAGGGATTCGGCCTGGTGTTCCTCGAGGCCATGGCGATGGGGGTGCCTGTCGTGGGCACGCGCGTGATCGGCAGCGAGGATGCGGTCGACGCCGGCACCACCGGCCTGCTGGTTCCCTATGCCGACGCGCCGGCGCTCGCCCTTGCCGTGCGTAGCCTCCTGGAGCAGCCCGGCCTGGCCGAGCGCCTGCGCCGAACGGCCGCCGAGCGGGTCCGGCGGCTCTACGGTCGCGACCGGTTCACCGGCCAGGTCGAGGCGATCTACCGCGAGCTGCTGGAATCACGAACCTCCGCCCGCGCGCTCGCGCCGGCCGCGCTCGGCGGGTGAGCGGAAGCGGAACCGGCGCTACGGCTCGACGATCACGTGCCCTGTCATGAACGGATGGGGTGTGCAGTGGTAGGCGTAGTCGCCGGGCCGGCTGAAGACGCGCTCGTAGGCGTGGCCGGGGTCGATGAGCCCCGAATCGAACCCGCCGTCGTCCCCGGTCACCGTATGCTGAAGCTGGTCCTGGTTGACCCACCGTACCGTCGCACCGGCGCGCACCCGGATCACCTTCGCGTCGAACGACAGATTCGCCATGTGGACCACCGCGGCCCCGCCGATGGTGTCCGCACCGACCCCGGGCGCCGGAGCCGGACGTGCCGCCGGCGCGGCGGTCGCCCCGCGCCGCCCGAAGTAGCGTGACAGCGTGAAGGGGATGGTGAACTCGAAGCCCGCCATGTGCGCCCCCCTCACCCCGCGCGACGACCCCTCGATGGACGCACTCTGCGTGTTGGTCACCTGAATCGAGAACGTGTGCGGGCTGTAGGGAATCCTGAGCTGCGCCCCCGCGCCCCACGCGGTCCCGAGCCCGGCCCCATCGGGCGTGTTGAGCAGGCCGAACACATCGCCCGCCAGGCTGAGCCAGCTCGTCACCCGAATCACCGCGCCGGACCCGACGCCCCACAACGAGCGTTGCACGTCATAGCCCGAGGAGATGCCGCGCACCGTGCCGAGCAGCTTCACCGGTCCGAGACGGCGCGCCAGGCTCAGCTCGCCGTCCACGCTCTTGGGGGCGAAGGCGTACCCGGCGGTGGCGCTCAGGTCGAGCGGCGCCCCGCTCCCCTGTCGGAGGATGGGGCGGCGGAGCGCGAGCTGGTACTCGTTGGGAATTCCGGTGAAGACGGTCGAGTTCGTCGCGTAGTCGAGATCGACGTTGAACCCGTACGGCAGCCCGGTGGCGAGCCGGAAGTTGGGGAAGCTCGTGACCTTGCGGGCCGGGGGCGGACTGACCTCGAACCGGTGGAGGAAATTGAACTGGATGACCCCGGGCCGCACCGTCCACCCGTCGTCGAGGTTCGGCGTCCGGTCCACGACCCCCTGGGCGGCGACCGGCGCGGCGAGCCCGAGCAGGAGGAAGAGGCCGGCGAAAACGGCGCGGCGGCTCACGGCGCGGTCACCGTGAGCGTGCCCTTCATGAAGGGATGAAACCGGCAGAAGTAGGTGTAGGTGCCGGGCGCGCCGGCCGTGAACTGGAAGGTCTGGCCAGGCTCGACGCCGGCATCGAAGGTCTTGTCGTCGTCGGCCGACACGGTGTGGGCCACGTCGTCCTGATTGGTCCAGGTGACCGTGGCCCCGCTCGCCATGCTGAGGTTGGGCGGCACGAACGCGAAGTTCTTGATCGCGACGCTGTTGCCGTCCGTGGGCGGTTCTGGCGCGGTGGTCGGACGCTCGCTCACGCAGGCGGCAAGGCCGCCCACGAGCATGACCAGCGAGATCGCCCGCCGCCGGGTCCGCATCGGCTACTGCACCACCACGATGCCGGACATGAGAGAGCCGTGCACGGCGCACTGATAGTGGTACGTGCCGGGCGCGGTGAAGGTGAAGGTGTAGGTCATGCCGCTGCCGGTCAGGATGTCGCTGCTCGTAAAGCTCGGACTGGCGACGGGAAGCGCCTCCACGCTGTGCGAGGTGCCGCCGGTATTGGTCCAGGTCCAGGTGACCGTCTGGCCCACCGCCACCGTGTCCTGCGCCGGGTTGCGGGTGCCGTTGTGGGCGCTCTGGAAGAAATCGTTGCCGACCGTGACCGCGCCCACCGGGCCGCCGCCACCGTTGCCGCCGCCGTCCCCGGCGCCGGTCGGGGTGCTGCTGTCGCTGGAGCATCCGACCACTGCGGCGACCGCGCCGGCCAGCATCCAGGTCCGGATGATACGCATGCGTCCTCCTCATGCTAGGGAGCGGGCCAGCGGCGGAAGCGCCGCTTGCCCGCATCAGGAGACGTGCGCACCTTATCTGTTATCACAGATATCGTCAAGATATCTGTGGTCACAGACGTCAGCGGGGCCACCTCGTCCCGCCGTTCCATTCTGCACCTGCCCACCATCCGGCGGTGATCATGCGCCTCTTGCGTCAGGCGATCAAGCAGCGGAAGCCGTTCGACAGCATTCAGCAGGAAGTCTTCCTCGAGGTGCTCCGTACCGGCCACGCGCTGGCGCAGGACCTGGTCGAGGTGCTCCGGCCGTATCGGCTGACCCAGCCGCAGTACAACGTGCTCCGGATCCTGCGCGGAGCCGGCGCCGCCGGCTTGCCGACCGGGGAGGTGGGCGATCGGATGGTGGCGAGTCGCGAGCCGGACGTCACCCGCCTGCTGGTCCGGATGGAGCAGCGGGGGCTCGTGACCCGCGAGCGGCAGGAGGACAATCGGCGGTTCGTCACGGTGCGCATCACGCGGGAGGGGCTCAGGGTGCTCAAGGCGCTCGACCGGCCCGTGGCGGAGATGCATGCGCGCCAGCTCCGGCACATGACGCGAAACGAGCTCGAGCAGCTTGCCGGGCTGCTCGAGCTCGCGCGCCAGGAACGGCCTATTCCACCGTGACCGACTTGGCCAGGTTCCTCGGCTGGTCCACGTTGCACCCCCGCGCCACCGCGACGTAGTAGGACAGGAGCTGCAGCGGGATGCTCGTCAGGATGGGGGTCAGCAGGTCGAGCGTCTCGGGGATGGCGAACGTCGCGTCGGCCAGGCGCTCGATCTCGGTGTCGCCCGCGTTGATGAGGGCGATCACCTTCCCGCCGCGCGCCTTCACCTCTTCGATGTTCGACACGATCTTCGAGTGCACCGCGTCGCGCGGCGCGATGAACACGACCGGCATGTTCTCGTCGATGAGCGCGATGGGGCCGTGCTTCATCTCCGCCGCGGGGTAGCCCTCGGCGTGGATGTACGAGATCTCCTTGAGCTTGAGCGCGCCTTCGAGGGCCACCGGGAAGTTGACGCCGCGTCCCAGGTAGAGCGCGTTCGACGTCGTCTTCAGGAACCGGTCGGCCAGAGCCTCGATCTCGCTCGTGCGGTCGAGGATCTCCGAGATCTGCTCGGGAAGCCGCCGGAGCGCCTCGATGAACTGGCGGCCCTGGAGAATGCTGAGGTTGCGCAGGCGCGCCACCCGCAGCGTCACCAGCGCCAGCGCGGCCACCTGGCTGGTGAAGGCCTTGGTGCTCGCCACGCCGACCTCGGGGCCGGCGTGCAGGTAGATGCCGCCGTCCACCTCGCGGGCGATGGTCGAGCCCACCACGTTCACCAGACCCACGGTCCGGGCCCCGCGGCGCTTCGCCTCGCGGATGGCGGCGAGGGTATCGGCGGTCTCGCCGCTCTGCGAGATGCCGATGACCAGCGTGCGGTGGTCCACCACCGGGTTGCGGTAGCGGAACTCTGAGGCGTACTCTACCTCGACCGGCACCCGCGCCATCTCCTCCAGCATGTATTCGCCGATGAGCCCGGAGTGCCACGAGGTGCCGCACGCCGTGATCACGATCCGCCCGACCTGCTTGAGCTCGTCGTCGCTCAGGTTGAGGCCGTGCACCCGCGAGGTGCCCTCGTCGTCGAGCAGGTGGCCCCGGAGCGTGTTGCACAGGCTCTCGGGCTGCTCGCAGATCTCCTTCAGCATGAAGTGGGGGTACCCGTTGCGCTCGACCATCGCCAGGTCCCAGTCGATCTGGTTCACCGGCTTGCTGATGCGGGTCGATTGCAGGTTGCGCACGCGGTAGCCGTCGCGGGTGAGCACCACCAGCTCGCCGTCGTCGAGGTAGACCACCGAGCGGGTGTGCTGGAGCAGCGGCGACGCGTCCGACGCCACGAACCACTCGTTCTCCCCGACCCCGACCAGCAGCGGCGAGCCCTTCCGGGCCGCCACCAGCACGCCCGGCTCGTCGGCCGAGATGAAAGCGAGGCCGTAGGCGCCGTCCACGTCGCGCAGTGCCTGCGCCACCGCGTCCTCGAGGTCGCCCTGGTAGAACTCGCCCACGAGGTGCGCCAGCACCTCGGTGTCGGTCTCGCTCTTGAAGGTGTGCCCGCGGGCCTCGAGCGCCTTCCGGATCGAGGTCGAGTTCTCGATGATCCCGTTGTGGATGATCGCGATCCGGCCGCTCTGATCGGTGTGCGGGTGCGCGTTCGGGGTGGTGGGCGCGCCGTGGGTGGCCCAGCGCGTGTGGCCGATGCCCAGCGTGCCCGAGGGCATCCGGTCACCGATCTGCTGCTCCAGCATGCTCAGCTTGCCGGCGGCCTTCATGACCTTGAGCCCGTGGCCGTTCACGACCGCGATGCCCGACGAGTCGTAGCCGCGGTACTCCAGACGTCGCAACCCTTCCAGCAGCAGCTCGGCCGCCTGCCGCGGCCCGATGTAGCCCACGATGCCACACATCAGGACATAGTCCTCACTGCAAGAGTTCGCGCGCCGTGGCGATCAGCGCGTCGGCCTCGGCGGCCGTCGGCGCCTCGGCGATGAATCGGACGATCGGCTCGGTGCCCGACGGTCTCACGTGGAGCCATCGGTCGGCCCAGGCCAACCGCAAGCCGTCTCGCTCATCCGGGGCGGCGTCGGAGAAGTGCGCGCGCAGCCGGTGGTACCACTGTTCCAGATTCTGGCCTCGGGGGCCCTTGGCCTTGACGATGGTGTATCGGGGTGACGCGGCGACCAGCTCGGACACTGTTACGCCATTTGTGGCAAGGAGATGCAAGATCAAGGCCACGCCCAGGGGTGCGTCGCGTCCGATATGCAGTGCCGGCAGCATCACGCCACCGTTCCCCTCGCCGCCGATCACCGCGCCCTCGTCCCGAATGGCGCGAGCGACGTTGGCCTCGCCGACCGGTGCGCGCACCATGCGGCCGCCCGCCGCGCGGGCCGCGTCTTCCACGACGAGGCTGGTCGAAAGGTTCGCGACCACAGTCGGCGCGGGCGCGTCAGTGGTGCGTCGATCCAACACAGCACGCACGGCGAAGGCCAGCGTATAGTCCTCTCCGATCGGGGCTCCGCGCTCGTCCACCAGCGCCAGCCGGTCCACGTCGGGATCGACCGCGAGCCCGAGGTCGGCGCCGACGCGGCGGACCAGATCGCCCAGCTCACCCAGGTTCTCGGGCACCGGCTCGGGCGGCCGGGGAAACCGGCCGTCGGGCTCGAGGTTGATGCCGCTCATCCGGCAACCCAGGCGCTCGAGCAACTGGGGAATGGCCTGGCTGCCCGCGCCACGCACGCAATCCAGCCCAATGTGGAAACGCCGCTTGCGGATGGCCGTGACGTCGATCATAGGAAGCGCCAGGATCGCGTCCAGATGGCGCGCGACGGCGTCGGGGTCGGTCCGCCGAACCCCGAGGCCGTCCCAGCCGAGTCGAGGCGGCCCGGCGTCGGCGAGCTCGCGGACCCGCTCGCCATCGGCCGCGTCGAGAAAAATCCCGTCGGGGCCGACGAACTTGAGCGCGTTCCACTCGATGGGATTGTGGCTCGCGGTGAGGATGAGTCCGGCACCCGCCTGGTGGTGCTCCACCGCGAGCTGCACCGTCGGCGTGGGCACCATCCCCACGTCGATGACGTCGACCCCGACCGACATGAAGCCCGCGGCCGCCGCGTCGGCGAACATCGGCCCGCTGGTTCGAGAGTCGCGGCCCAGCACCACCGCCGGACGAGCGTCACGCGCGGTCGCGGCCGTTTGCCCGGTCGCCGACGTGCGGATCCAGGCGCCGAGCGCGGCCGCGTAGCGGGTCACCAGCTCCGGGGTAAGATCGATTCCTACGTGCCCCCGGATCCCGGAGACGCTGATCATGAGCGTGTCGGACATCGGCGATGATTCCGGAGGAGTCAGACGGAGATGAGCAGGGCGGCGGGATCGGGAAACGCGCGCAGGAACGCCTCGACGACGCCCGCGTCGAAGTGGGTGCCGGCGCAGCGGCGCAGCTCGTCGACTGCGTCGAGCGGCGTGCGCGGCGGCCGATAGGCGCGGTTCGTCGTCATGGCGTCGAATGCGTCCACCACCGACACGATGCGGGCCTCGTGCGGGATGGCGTCGCCGGCGAGTCCGTCGGGAAATCCGGCCCCGTCCAGCCGCTCGTGGTGCGAGCGCACGATGCGGAGCACGCTGGGGGACTCGCCCATGAAGGGCGCGAGGATGCGCTCGCCGAGCGCGGCGTGCCCCTTGATGTGCTGGAACTCCTCGGCGGTGAGCGTGCCCGGCTTGTTGAGGATGTCCTCCCGGGTTCCGATCTTGCCGATGTCGTGCAGCTCGCCGCCCAGGCGGATCTGCTCGAGCCGGTCGCCGGTGTAGCCCAGGTGGACGGCCGTCTTCACCGCGTAGCGGGAGACCCGCGCGGAGTGGCCGCTGGTGTAGGCGTCCTTGGCTTCGAGCGCGTGCACCAGGGTCTGCACGCCGTTGATCAAGGATTCCTTGTTGCGCCGGTCGAGCTCGCGTACCCGGCTCTCGAGGTGCTGCTGATAGAAGCGGTTCTGGAGCACCAGGTCGCGCTTCTCGAGCGCCTTGTCCACCCGGGCCCGCACTTCCTCGATGAGCACGGGCTTCGAGATGTAGTCCAGCGCGCCCAGCTTGAGGCACTCGACGGCCGTCGCCACCTCGGCCACGCCGGTGAGCATCACGATCGCCATGTCGGGATAGCGGCTCAGCGCTTCGCGCAGGAAGGTGACGCCGTCCATCTCGGGCATGTAGATGTCGGAGATCACCAGCGGGACCTCGCCGTCGCGCTCCAGGATGGCGAGGGCCTCGGTCCCCGAGCCGGCCTCGGTGGTGGCGAGCCCGTGGGTTTCGATGACGCGCGCGAGTGAATGGCGCACTTGCGCGTCGTCGTCGACGACCAAGCAGCGCGCGGCGACAGATCCGGGGGATGGGGACGGCACGCCACGAAGGTAACCGCCTGCCGCCCCCCTCTACAACCGTGCGCGCATTGGCATTACGCTTCTGCGACCCCACACCTGCGCCGGCCACGATGACCCGTATCCTTCCCCACGATCACGAACACCGTTTCGGCACCCGGTCGGTGCACGCGGGGCAGCAGCCCGACCCGCTCGCCGGCGCGGTCATGACGCCGATCTATCAGACCTCGACCTACGTGCAGGAAGGGCTCGGCCGGCACAAGGGCTACGAGTACGCGCGGACGCAGAACCCCACCCGCGAGGCGCTCGAGCGCAACGTGGCCGCGCTCGAGGGGGGCACGTACGGCTTCGCGTTCGGGTCCGGACTGGCCGCGCTGGACGCGCTGCTCAAGCTGCTCCGGAGCGGCGACCACGTCGTATGCGGCGAGAACGTGTACGGCGGGAGCCATCGCCTCATGGAGCGCGTGTACGCGCAACTCGGCCTCACATTCACCTTCGTGGACATGCGCGACGTCGCCAACGTGGAGCGCGCGATCATCCCGGCGACGCGAGTGGTGTACTGCGAGACGCCCACCAACCCGATGATGAACCTGGTGGACCTGGCCGCAGTCACCGACCTGACGCAGGCCCGCGGGCTGCTGGCCGTGGTGGACAACACTTTCGCTACGCCGTTCTTCCAGCGGCCGCTCGAGCTGGGCGCGGACCTGGTCCTGCACTCCACGACCAAGTACCTGAACGGCCACAGTGACATGGTCGGCGGCCTGCTGGTGACGAGGCGCGACGATCTCGCCGAGCGCATTGGCTTCATTCAGAACGCGGCCGGCGGCGTGCCCGGGCCGATGGACTGCTGGCTCGCACTGCGCGGGATCAAGACTCTGCCGCTCCGCATGCGGCAGCACGACGCCAACGGCCGGCGGGTGGCCGACTGGCTCGCGCGGCGCAAGGATGTGAGCAAGCTGTACTATCCCGGCCTTCCGTCGCATCCCCAGCATGAGCTCGCCTGCCGCCAGATGAGCGGATTCGGCGGCATGATCTCGCTCGACCTGGGCGACGCGCAGCGCGCGCGCCGGTTCGTCGAGTCCACCCGCATCTTCGCGCTCGCCGAATCGCTCGGCGGGGTCGAGAGCCTCATCGGACACCCGGCCTCGATGACGCACGCGTCCGTCCCTCCCGCCATGCGTCAGGCCATGGGGCTCACCGACAGCCTCGTCCGGCTGAGCTGCGGCATCGAGGACGCGGACGACCTGATCGAAGACCTGGACCGCGCGTTCGCCGCGAGTATGCAGCCCACGGCCGTCGCAGTTTGAAACCTTCGCGATTCGGCCGCGTAGGGGCAGCCGACTCCAACCCGAGCCGCCCATGAGCACGAGCCTTCCCGCCCAGCGCCCTCGTCAGAGCTTTCCCGAGATCGGGGCCGTCTCCTGGGAACATCCGGCCGACCGGGCCGCCCTCCAGGCGCTGCGCGCGATCCCTGGCGTGGACGAGGTCATCCGAAAGACGCTGGCCCTGCTTGGCGGCGAGCGCGGCGTCCGGCTGTTGTTCCAGGGCAACGCGGTCCGGATCGGCCCGGCGCAGTTTCCCAAGCTCTGGCACCTGCACAATGAGGTCACGACTACCTTCGACTGGCCCAACGTGCCCGAGCTGTACCTGTCCCAGACGCCGTTCTTCAACGCCGGCGCGTATGGCATCGACCGGCCGTTCATCGTGGTGCACTCCGCGGCGGTCGAGCTGCTGGACGACGACGAGCTGCGCGTGTTGCTCGCCCACGAGCTGGGGCACGTGATGAGCGGGCACGCGCTGTACCGGACCATCGCCGCGGTACTCGCGCTCATCAGCCTCGGCGCGCTGCCCACGCTGGCGGGGCTCGCGGTCCTGCCGATCCGGCTCGCCTTCCTCGAGTGGTCGCGCAAATCCGAGCTCTCCGCGGATCGCGCCGGGCTGCTCGGCGCGCAGGACAGCGTGGCCGCGCAGCGCCTGGCGATGAAGATGGCGGGCGGCGGCCGGGGCGGCGCCTTCGCCGGACAGCTCAACGCCGACGCCTTCATGCAGCAGGCGCACGAGTACGCCGCGAGCGGCGAAGGCCTCGACGTGGTCTACAAGGTCCTCAGCACGCTGGCGCTCACCCATCCGATGCACACGGTGCGCGCGGCCGAGCTGCAGCGGTGGTTGTCGAGCGGAGAGTACGATCGGATCCTTCGCGGCGAGTACGCGCGTCGCGGCCCCGACACCTCCGACCGGCCGCTGGGCGACGACCTGAGCGCGGCGGGCAACTACTACGCCGCCGAAGCGCGGGAATTCGCCGGGCATGTCGCGGACGCGGCCAAACGCGCCGCCGAACGGGCCCGCGAGGCTTTCCGGAACGCGCAGAAGTCGTGAGGCTGCTGGTCGTCGGGGGCGGCGGCCGGGAGCACGCCCTCTGCTGGACCTTCCGCCGCGAGAACCCCGACGCCGACCTGTTCTGCGCGCCGGGCAATCCCGGCACGGCCGAGTTGGCTACCAACCTTCCGATCCCCGCCGACGACCTCGATCGCATCGCCGACGCCGCCGACATGCACGGCGTCGACCTCACCGTGGTCGGGCCGGAGGTGCCGCTCGCGCGTGGGCTGGCCGATCGGCTGAGAGCCGAAGGACGGGCGGTGTTCGGGCCCGGCGCGGCGGCCGCACAGATCGAGGCCTCGAAGGCGTTCGCCAAGGACGTCATGGCCTCGGCCGGCATTCCCACGGCGGCCAGCCGGACCTTTCAGGCGCTCGGGCCCGCGCTGGCCTATGTGGACCGGCACGCCGAGCCGCTGGTGGTGAAGGCGTCGGGCCTGGCCGCGGGCAAGGGCGCGGTGGTGTGCGCCACGCGAGCCGAGGCGGCGTCCGCGGTGCGGTCGATGCTCGGCGACCGTGCCTTCGGGGCGGCGGGAACGACCGTGGTGATCGAGGATTTCCTGGTGGGCGAGGAGATCTCGGTCCTGGCCGTGACCGACGGGCGCGACGTCGAGCTGCTCCCCGTGTCGCAGGATCACAAGCGCCTGCTCGAAGGCGATGCCGGCCCCAACACCGGCGGCATGGGCGCGTACAGCCCGGTGGCGGTCGCGACTCCTGCGGTCCTCGAGCGGGCGCGGCGTGAGGTGCTCGAACCGGCGCTCGTGGAGCTTCGCCGGCGCGGTGCACCCTTCACCGGCGTGCTCTACGCCGGGCTCATGGTGGACGCGGCGGGCACGCCGTGGGTGGTGGAGTTCAATTGCCGTCTGGGTGACCCCGAGACCCAGGTAGTGCTGCCGGTGCTGTCGGGCGGCTTTACCGAGTCGCTCTGGCACGTGGCGCTGGGCGAGCAGGTCTCCCCGATCGCGCGCCATAGCGACCGGTGCTCCGTCACCACCGTGCTGGCCTCGCGCGGCTATCCCGACCGCCCGGAGTCGGGCGCGGAGATCGAGCTGCCTTCCACGCTCCCCGACGGCGTCACGATCTTCCACGCAGGCACCGCGCGCGACGCGGACGGCCGGCTCACGGTCAAAGGCGGCCGGGTGCTCAACGTGACCGCCGTGGCCCCGAGCTTCGCCGAGGCCCAGCGGCTCAGCCGGCACGTCGCCGAGGCGGTGCGATTCGAGGGGAAGATCTACCGCCGGGACATCGGCTGGCGCGAGGCGGAGCGGGTGGCGCGCTGAAGGCTGCGGTTAAGTTTCGGTGTCATGCCCGAGTTACCCGAAGTCGAAACCATCGTCCGAGACATCCGTCCCGCCCTCGTCGGCCGCCAGCTCGGCCGGCCCTCGCTGAGTCACGATGACATCCTGCGCGGCGTGAGCCGGCGGCGGCTGCTGCGCGATCTGCGGGGCGCCACCGTGCAGTCGGTTTTCCGCCGCGCCAAGCACGCCGTGCTCGATTTCGGACCGCGGCGGCTCGTCGTGCAGCCGGGGATGACGGGATCGCTCATCGTGTACGACCGACCGCTCAGCCGGGAGGAGGCCCGCTACGCCGTGCTGCGCGCACCGCTGGACGATGGCCGGGAGCTGGTCTACCGGGACGTGCGCCGGATCGGCAAGCTGCTGCTGCTCGACGACCGGGCCTGGCGCCGCTACACCGACGCGATCGGCCCGGAGCCGCTCGCGCCAGACTTCACCCCCGAGCGACTCGGTGAGGCGCTCGGGAGCTCGCGCCAAGCCGTGAAGAAGGTGCTGATGGACCAGCATCATCTCGCCGGCGTCGGCAACATCTACGCGAACGAGGCCCTGTTCGCCGCGGGCATCGATCCCTCCAAGCCGGCGAACCGCCTCGCGCCGGAGGACCACCGCCGCCTGCACCGCGAGCTCGTCCGGATTCTTCAGGCGGCGATCGCGTCGAGCGGCACCACGGTCCGCGACTACCGGACGGGCACCGGCGAGCCCGGCAACTTCCAGCTCGAGCTGCTGGTCTACGGGCGCGAGGGCGAGCCGTGCCGGCGCTGCGGCACGCGCCTTATCGGCACGCACGCGATCGATGGCCGCATCACGGTCTTCTGCCACCGGTGCCAATCGTGAGCCGAGCCCGCCGGGCGCAACGCGCGGCGCGGCTCCCTTCGACCGATCTCGAGCAGCTTCGCCAGCGGGTCCGGGCGCTGGCCGAGAACCGGCCCGCGATCTACCGCATGACCGACGCGCTGGGCCGCGTCATCTACGTGGGGAAGGCGAAGCGGCTCCGGACGCGGCTCCTCACCTATTTCCGCGCCGAGTATCCGGACGACAAGGCAGCCCGCATCCTCTACGCCGCGAGCAACATCACGTGGGACTACGTGCCGAGCGAGTTCGCCGCCTATCTCGGCGAGCTGCGGCAGATCCGGCTGTACCGGCCTCACTTCAACTATCGCGGCAACGTGACGCGCCGCTCGGTGCTGATCAAGATCTCGGCGGAGCCCGCGCCGCGGGTCTACGCGGGCGCCACCGTGGCGAAGAGCGACGCCTGGTGCTACGGCCCCTTCCATTCGCTTGGCCGGACGCTCGAGGCGGTGCGGACGTTGAACGACCTGCTTGGCCTGCGCGACTGCACCCAGGAGATGCCGGCGGCGTTCACCGGCCAGGGCGACCTGTTCGGCCAGCCGCGCCAGGCCGGCTGCATGCGATACGAGCTCGGCTCGTGCACCGGCCCGTGCGCGGGGTTCGTGGCGGAGCTGGAGTACCGGCGGCGGGTCGACACGGCGCGCGCTTTTCTCGAGGGCCGGACGATCCAGCCCATGGACCGAGTGGTGCGGTCGATGCAGGAGGCGGCCGCCGAGGCGCGATTCGAGCTGGCGGCGCGGTGGCGCGAGCGGTTCGAGCAGCTCGAGTGGCTCCTCGCGGCGACCAGCCGAGCCCGCTCGGCCCGCGACCTCCTCACCTTCGTGTACCGCGATCCGGGCGAGTTCGGCGACGATCGGGTGTATCTCGTGCGGCAGGGCGTGGTCCGGGCCTCGTTCCCCTACCCCTCGACTCCGATCGAGCTCGAGGCCTTCCGCGGGGTGGTCGCCGAGGAAGCGGCGCGGCCGCAGCCGCCATCCGGGCCGCTGCCGCTCGAATCGCTGGACGAGATCCTCCTGCTCATGTCGTGGTTCCGGGCCCATCCCGAGGCGCTCCGCCGGACCTCGGCCTACGCGGACTGGGCCGGGGAGCAGGTGCCGGCCTAGGCGACGCCACTGTGCTTCGATCTATCCGATGTGACTCACCGCGCCGCGGCAAGCTCGACTCGCGACCGCACACCCGTTGAGTTCCTGGTCCGCGAAAGTTCACCACGGAACCACGGAGGGCACGGACACCGGCCACGGAAACAGCTTCTTGGGTGAACAGCACACCCGTAGGGTCCGCCGCTAGGTGAAAAGCAACCACGGAGAGCACGGAGGCTCGGAGGGCTCCTGGCAAGGGAAGGCACCCCGGACCCGGACAACATCAAGTTGGTGGTGATGGTCGGTGTGCCGTCCACCCAAAAGCTGTTTCCGTGGCCGTTGTCCGTGTCTTCCGTGGTTCCGTGGTGAACCTCCTGTACCGAATTCCACCCAGCTTGGGCTTCAGCCAGGGCGCCGTACCTGATTCGAGAGCGCGGATCACCGTCGATCCTTCTCCAGAGGGCGATTCCTCCGACCGCCACTTTTCGCAACCCAATAATTGACAACCACTTAGCGCGCTGCATATTCTGGCACTAAAGCTGCTCTACCTCCCGCCGCTCACGCAGATCCACTTACGCTCGGGAGGTCAACATGATCCGCAAGTTCCTGATCGCCGGTGCGGCCGCCGGCCTGGCGCTCACGACGCCGTTGGCCGCCCAGCGGTCCTCCGGTCCATCGTTCGGCATCACTCCGTACGCCGGTTACATCAAGTTCGGGAATCTCGTCTCGGGTCCGCTCGGCACCAGCATCCGGAACGGAGCCTCCGGCGTCTACGGCGCCGAGGCGCAGCTCGGCTTCAATAGCGCCATCTCGCTGGTCGGGAACGTGGCGTACTCGCAGCCGGACCTCGAGATCGGGGCGCCGCTCATCGGCGGCGTGTCCGTGGGCCGCAGCTCGGTGCTCCTCTACGACGCGGCGCTTCGTCTCCGAGTGCCGGTCACCGCGGGGCTCCCGATCTCGCCGTTTGTCCAGGGTGGCGCCGGCGCGATCCGGCAGTCGGTCGATCTCGGGCCGGCCTCCACGCACTCGACCAACTTCGCCTATAACGTGGGCGCCGGCGCGGACGTCGCGCTGGCCCCGCGGCTCGGCCTTCAGCTGATGGTCAAGGACTACATCGGCAAGTTCGACGCACGGGAGGCGACCGCGATCAACCTGGATACCAAGACGTCGCACAACTGGGCGCTCAGCGCGGGACTTCGGCTGGGGCTCTAACCGGCATCAGGCTGACCCGCATGAGATCGTGAGGGGGCACGCGAGAAGGCGTGCCCCGTTCGCGTTCGGCCCCGAGCGATCGTCCCCGGAGGCTTCGCCTGCGCTCAGTCGTGGCGCACCGGAACCCATTCCGCGGGGCGGCCGTCGAGCGTCCGCGCACTGCTGCCCGCGTCGCCGTGCACGCGGCGAGGCCAGGCGTACCAGGCATCGGGGTCGTCGTCGTGCACCTGGAACGCCATCCGCGGCTCGAGCCCCGACGCGCCGGCGAACCACGCCGGGTCGAGCCGGAGCACGACGGTCCAGCCGGACCCCTGCTCCGCCGCACCGGCCTCCCAGCCGCCGCCCGCGTGATTGGTCCGGATCCGCCAGTCGGGATCGTTGAGCGGCGGCTGCCACCGGCCGTCGCGGCCGCGATACACGACGCTGCTGTCGAGGCTCCGACGGAGCGACCACTCGAAGTCATCGTGGCCCGGCGCGGCCTCGCCCGCGCCGTCGGGATCGAGACACACCACGAACGCATCCGACCACGCGCGGCTCCGGTCGGGGATGTGCGCGGCCACGAACACCGTGTCGGCGGCGCGGAGCAGCCAGACGGATGCGAGTCCCTGGCGGGTCTCGATGACCACCTGCGGCTCGCCCCAGCCGGCGCCGGGCGCCGCGGCAGCCGCCGGCGGCGCGGCGATCTCGCGAACCAGAAGCGTGTCCCCCTGCCCGGCCGCGCGCCCCGCCGAGGCGAACGACAGCAGCAGCGCCGCAAGGATGCGAGGTGACGTAGGTCAGGCCGGATCGAGTGGCGTCAGCGGCACCAGCCGGCCGCGCGGCGGGATGCCGGGCTCGAGCTCGAGGATGCCGACCGAGGCGGGCAGATCGAATCTCCGCGGGCCGGCGCCGCCGGGGTTCATGACGGTCACCACCGTGTCCACCAGCGTGAGCACCGGTCGATGGGTGTGGCCGAAGATGATGATCTCAGCGTCCGGAAACTCGCGCTGCAGGCGCTCGGGCGTCGGCGAGCCGAACTGGTCGCCGTGGGTGACGACGATCGTGAAGCCGTCGAGCTCGACGCGGGCCACCTGCGCGAGACGGCTCCGTACCGCCGAGCCGTCGGTGTTGCCGTACACCGCCGTCACCGGGGCGAGCGCGGCCAGCTCATCGAGCAGGCCGATCGGCCCCACGTCGCCGCCGTGGAGGATGTGGTCGACCTGCTCGAAGACCTCGAACACCTCGGGACGGAGCAGGCCGTGCGTGTCCGAGAGGACGCCGATCCGCATGCGGCTCAGTCGATCCTTGCCGCCACCGTCACCCGCCCCACGAGCGAGGCGAACGCGTCGAGCAGCTCGGAGCGGGTGAACGTGCAGTGTCCGTAGCGGGTGACCGGGAACGCCTGCAGGAGTCCGGCAGCGCCCTCCGCGGCGGCCTTGTCGGCATACGTGGTGGACTGCGAGGCGGGAACGATGGGATCGCCGGTGGTGTAGATCGTGCTGACCGGGCCGGTCAGCCGGCCAGACGTTTCGAACCGGTCGAGCGCCGCCCGGGCCGCCGGGTCGGCGGCGACGCGTGCGACGCCGGCGTTGAGCGCCGCGTCGTCCGATGAGCCGGCGTAGACCCGCCCGCTGTTGTCGAACGGCTCCCCGCCGAGCCGGGCCCGCGCATCCGGCAGGGCGAAGATGTCGTAGTCGAGCACGCCGAGGACCGTGGCGCCGACCGTCGTCGGATCGGCCGGATCGAACGGCGCGCCGGTGACCTGGAGCAGCTCGAGCGCCGAGGAGGGATGCGTGAGCAGCGCCGCCGCGATCTTCGGCACGAACACCGTCTGCCACTGCGCGCGCACCGAGTCCGGAACGTCCACGGGGGAGCCGGGAATCACGCCGGGGAAGTAGTAGTCGAACAGCACGCGGAAGTCGCCGAAATAGTCGATCTGCGCGCGGAAGTCGCCGACCGGCCCGCAGGCCGCCAGCGCTCCGGCGAACAGCTCGGGCCGCTGCTCGGCGGCGAGCGCGGCTACGAGCCCGCCCTCGGACACACCCACGACGAACACCCGGGCGGGATCCGGCTGGAAGCGTCCCCGCACCGCCTCGACCAGGTCTGCCACGTCTTCGGCGCCCTGGTCGGCGACGAGCCCGTTGGCGCGGTAGCTCGTCGTGGCGTAGGCGTCGCCGAGGCCGGTGACGATGTCCTGCACCGACTGGCCCTCGACCTGGTCGTCGGGGATCGCGAGCGGCTGGTCGGCGTTGACGTAGCCATGGGCATAAACCACCAGGTCGCCGCTCCACGACGGCGGGAAGCAGACCCGGTACAAGGCGGCGGTCTCCTCGAGGGTCCCGTCGCGGCACCCGGCGGTGGCCGGCTCCTCCTGTCCTGCCGGAGGCGCCGTGGCATCGTCGCCTCCGCAGGCGGCCACTCCCAGGACCGCCAGGCCCCAGGCGACTCGAAGCGTCCGCACCTTCATGTATCGTCTCCCGTCCAGCGGCGCGCGATCTCGATGTCGAGATCGAGCTGATCCAGCACGCGCTGCACGATGAAATCCACGAGCTCGGCCACGGTGGCCGGCCGATGATAGAAACCCGGGGCCGCCGGCACGACGATGGCGCCGGCCTCGGTCACGGCCACGAGGTTGCGCAGGTGCACCAGCGAGAGCGGCGTCTCGCGCGGCACCAGGACGAGGCGGCGCCGCTCCTTGAGCGTCACGTCGGCGGCGCGCTCCACCAGCGAGCGGCTCGTGCCGAGCGCGATGGCGGACACGGTGCCCATGGAGCAGGGGCACACCACCATGCCGTGGGTGCGCTGCGAGCCGGAGGCTGGGAGCGCGCCACGATCGCCGTCGGGGAACGACGTCACGGTGCGCCAGTCGCCGCCGGTCGCGGCGCGCAGCTCGTCCAGCGAGCGAATGCCCCGTTCCGCCTCGAGCAGCCGCATGCCGTGGCTCGACACGATGAGCCAGACCGGCACCGCGCGGGTCGCGAGCACCTCGAGCAGTCGCACGCCGTACGCGGCGCCCGACGCGCCGGTGATCGCGAGCACGACGGGATGCCGGATCACGCCGAGGCCGCCAGCCGGTCCACCAGCGCGAAGGCGAACACCGTCACGGACATCACGCCGTTCATGGTGAAGAATGCCGCGTCGAGCCGGCTCAGGTCGCCGGGGCGGACGAGCCGGTGCTCGTAGAGGAGAATCCCGGCCGCCACGACCAGCCCGAGCACGTACCACAGGCCGAAGCCCGCCCCCCAGCCGAACAGGGCGAGCGCGGGAATGGTGAGGCCGTGGAGGACCTTGGCGAGGAGGATCGCGCGCGACTCGCCCAGCCGCACCACGGCGCTCCGGAGGCCGTGGGCGCGGTCGAAGCCAGCGTCGGGCAAGGCGTAGAAGATGTCGAACCCGGCGACCCAGGTGGCCACCGCGAGCGTCACCGCCAAGAGCAGCCACGCGGGATGGCTCCATCGCCCCGTGACCGCGAGGTAGCCGCCGACCGGCGCGATCGCCAGGCTCAGGCCCAGCCAGAGATGGGGCCACCAGGTGAAGCGCTTGGCCAGGCTGTAAGCCAGGACCCACGCCAGAGCGAGCGGGCCGAGGCGAAGGCACAGCGGATTGAGCAGCGCCGCTGCCGCCAGGAACAGCAGGGCCGCCATGACGATGGATCCCCACGCCTGGGCCAGGGAGAGCGCGCCGCGCGGCAGCTCGCGCCCGCGGGTGCGCGGGTTCGCCGCATCGTACCGGAGATCGGCGACCCGATTGAACCCCATGGCGGCCCAGCGCGCCGCCGAGAACGCCACGACGACGAGGAGCACGGTGCGGGCCGTGACCCGCTCGACCCGCGAGGCGGCGAGCACGCCCAGGAGCGCGAACGGCAGCGCGAAGAGCGTATGAGGCAGCTTGACGAAGTTGACGTAGCGCACGAGCAGCGACTCGCCCCCGAACGTCTGCCCCTCGCGCCCCGGGGCCGTCACCGCCGGATCCCGAGCCGGGGCCAGAGCTCGTCCACTCGCCGCTTCGTCTCGTCGTCCATCCGAATGAGATCGGGCCATTCCCGGGTGAACCCTTCCTCTTTCCACTTCCTGGTCGCGTCGATGCCCATCTTGCTCCCGAAGGTGAAGGCGCGGCTCGCGTGGTCGAGCACGTCGACCGGGCCCATCGTGAAGCGCACGTCCCGCTCCGGGTCGATGTTGTTGAGCGCGATCCACCAGGCCTCGTCGGGATCGCGGACGTTCACGTGCTTGTCCACGATCACGAGCACCTTGGCGAGCGACATCAGGCCCTGGCCCCACAGGGCGTTCATCACCTTGTACGCCTGCCCGGGATACTGCTTGTCGATCGCGACGAACACGAGGTTGTGGAAGATGCCCGCCGCAGGCATGTGGTAGTCCACGATCTCGGGGACGGTGAGCCTGAGCAGGGGCAGGAAGATCCGCTCGGTGGCGTGGCCCAGGTAGTAGTCCTCCATCGGCGGGCGGCCTACGAGCGTGGCGGGGTAGATCGGATCACGCCGGGCGGTGACGGCGGTGACGTGGACGATCGGATAGTAGTCCGCGAGCGAGTAGTAGCCGGTGTGGTCGCCGAAGGGCCCCTCGAGCGCGAGCGGCTCCGCGGGATCGATGTAGCCCTCGAGCACGAGCTCGGCTTCGGCCGGCACCTCGAGGTCGCAGGTGACGGCGCGGACCAGCTCGACCGGCTCGCGCCGGAGGAACCCCGCGAAGAGGAACTCGTCGATGGTGGGCGGGAGCGGCGCGGACGCGGCGTAGATGCTGGCCGGATCGCCGCCAAGCGCGATGGCGACCGGCATCCGCTCGCCCTTCTCCGCCATCTCGCGCCAGTGGGCCGCGCCCACCTTGTGCCGCTGCCAGTGCATGGCGAGCCGGTTCCGGTCCAGCAGCTGGATCCGGTACATGCCGACGTTGCGGATGCCGCGCGACGGGTCCGCCGTGATCACCATCGGGAGCGTGATGTAGCGGCCGGCGTCGCCGGGCCAGGTGGTGAGACAGGGAAGCTCGTCGAGGTTGACGGCCTCGTTCCGGAGGACCACCTCCTGGCAGGGTGCCCGGCCGCCTTTTACCCGAGGCGGAAACTTGCCCATCTCGGCGAGCTTGGGCAGCATCGCCAGCTTGCCGAACAATCCCTCCGGCACCTTCAGGTTGAGCAGGTCCGAGATGCGCGCGCCGACCGCGTCGAGCTCGTCCACGCCGAGCGCGAGGCACATCCGGCGCATGGACCCGAACAGGTTGATCGCCACCGGCTGCGCGCTCCGCCGTCCATCGTCGAGCAGCACGTGCTCGAACACCAGGGCCGGACCGCCGCCGGGACTCTTCATGCACCGGTCGGCGATCTCCGCGATCTCGAGCCGCGCGCGCACGGGCGTCGCGACCCGCACGAGCTCGCCGAGGCGTTCGATCTCGAGAATGAAACTGCGAAGGCTGTCGAGGGTCACGATGTCGTCCCGTCCCGCGTCCCCACGTGCATCGCGCAGACGCCACCCATGAACAGCTCGTACGCGACGTCGCGGAAGCCCTGCGCCGCGAGCCGCCGCGCGAGCTCGTCCGGGCCGGGAAAAGCGGCCGTGGACGCTGGTAACCAGGTATAGGCGGTCGTATGTTTGGAGATTCTTCGGCCGATCCACGGGAGCACCCGCCGGAAGTAGAGCAGGTACAGCCGGCGCAGCAGGGGGCGCGGCGGCAGCGCCATCTCGAGGATCACCAGGCGGCCGCCGGGCCTGAGGACGCGCGCCGCTTCGGCGAGCCCGCCCTCGAGATCCACCAGGTTCCGCACTCCCCATCCGACCATGGCACCATCGAACGAGGCGTCCGGGAACGGCAGCTCGAGCGCGTCGGCCGTCACGGGCGCGAGGCCGGCCGCCTTCGACCGGCCCAGCCTGAGCATGGCGGTGACGAAATCGGCGCCGACCACGCGCCCGCGGAATCCCGCCGTGGACGCGAGCGCGGCCCCGAAGTCGAGCGTGCCGGCGCACAGGTCGAGGTAGATTCCGTCCGGCTTCCGCTCCCACCCCAAGTGCTCGATCGCGTGCCGCCGCCAGCCCTGATCAAAGCGGAGGCTGATGATTCGGTTGAGCCGATCGTAGGTGGGAGCAATCGCGGTGAAGATGTCCCGGACATAGGCCCGCTTCTCGGGCCCGCCCGAGACGGGTAACTCACGATCCGAGGCTAACATAGGCGCTCAATGTAGTCCGGCGACGAGACCCTTCGCAAGGCGCACCGCGGGTGGCTGACACGCCCGAGTGGGTTCGGCTCAGCGACCAGGAGGTCGTGCTGGCGGCGCGGGCGGGCCGGGAAGCCGCCTACCGCGAGCTGATCCGCCGCTACGAGCGCCCCATCTTCGCGCTCCTGTTCCGAATGGTGCGCGACCGGGAACTGGCGGAGGACCTGGCGCAGGAGACCTTCATCAAGGCGCTCAACGCCATCGAGTCCTACCGCCCCGAGTTCAAGTTCTCCTCGTGGATCTTCAAGATCGCGAACAATGCGGCCATCGATCACCTGCGGCGGCGGGAGCTCGATACGCTCTCGCTCGACGGCTCGCCGCACGCGGAGACTCCCGAGGCCATGCAGGCCACGGCGCTCCAGATCGGCGCGCGGCAGGAATCCCCCCTCGATGCGGTCGAGGCCAAGGAGCTCGGCGGCGCGATCGAGGCGGCCATCGGCCGGCTCCGGCCCGAGTACCGCTCGTGCATTCTACTGCGCCACGTCGAAGGCCGGGCCTACGAGGAGATCGCCGAGATTCTCGACCTGCCGCTCGGCACGGTGAAGACCTACATCCATCGGGCCCGCAACGAGCTTCGCCTGGCCCTGGCCCATCTGAGAGAAGCGTGAAACCCTACTCCTTCCCGGACCGTAGGAGGGTCCACTTATGACCCCTGTTCCCGGCCCCCATCTCACGCCCGAGGATTTGGATGCGTGGCTCGCCGGCGCTCTCGCCCCGGCGGCGCAGACGCATCTCGCCGGGTGCCCGGCGTGCCAGGAGCGCGTGGACACCGAGCGGGAAATCATCGCCCTGATCGAAGGCCTGCCGCTCATGAGTCCGGCCGCGGGCTTCACCGACCGGGTCATGGCCCGAGTCGCCGTGGCGCAGCCGCTCCGCGTGAGCACGCTCGAGCTGCTCCGGCGCCGGGCGCTCGCCAGCCGCCGCTCCATGGCCGTCGCGGCGAGCCTGCTCGTGCTGGTGGCGGCGTCGATGGCGGCCAGCGTCATCTGGACGCTCGGTCACCAGGCCACCCTCGCGGCGCTCGGCGGCTGGCTCGGCACCCAGGCCGGGCAGGCCGCCTGGCTCGGCCTGCGCTGGGTCGCATCGAATTTCATCGAGCAGCCCTGGTTCGCCGACGTCAGGACGCTGGCGGCGAGCCCCGGGCGTCTCGGCATCGCTGCCGCGCTCGCCCTCGTCGCCTACCTGAGCGGAGTGCTGGCGCTCCGGCGCCTCCTCGCTCTGCCGACGCAGCGGGTGGCGCATGCGGCCGTCTAGAGCGGTACTCGCGCTGCTGGCCACCGCGGCCCTGCTGGTGCCGCGCCTCGGCTGGGCGGCCCCACGCCTGGACCCGACCGGCGCCAGGACGGTCAAGCTGGTCCATGGGTTCTGGTCGCTCGTGTCCGACGTCACGGGCCCCGGCCAGGATGGGCAGACGCCGCACCCCGCGCCCAGAGCCATTCCCCCCGCTCCGTCCGACCGTCCTCCCGTCCGGCTCGACGATCTCAGCAATCCCAGCTCCGTGGAGGCCGCCCTTCGCACCGCGCTCCGCCCCGAAGACGGCGGGGTGCGGGTCACCGTTCCCAATGGCACGGCCCGCCTGGGCGACTACAGCATCGCGTCCAACGAGAGCGTCGGCGGCCATCTGCTCGTGGTGCAGGGGACGGCCGACGTCTACGGCAAGCTGCTGGGCAACCTGGTCACGGTCGACGGCGACGTGGTGCTGCACCCGGGCGGGGTCATCTCCGGCGACGTGCTCACGCTCGGCGGCGAAGTCCGCGACGAGGGCGGCGAGATCGGCGGCGAGGTCCGCACCTTCCGCACGGCCACCGTGCTGGCGGCGCCGGTGGCCGCGCGGGCGGAGGCGCCGGGCGCGCTCGAGACCGTCTTCCGCCGCATCGCGGGCGTGGCGGGCGTGTTCCTGACCCTGGGCGCGCTGGGCTTCGGGCTCGTGATGTTCGGGCGCCCGAACCTGGAAGTCGTCTCGGACACGGTGTCGCATTCGTTCGGCCGCGCGTTCGCCACCGGACTGCTCGGCCAGCTGCTGCTGCTGCCGACGTTCGGCATGCTGGTGGTGGGGCTCATCCTGAGCGTGGTCGGGATCGTGCTGCTGCCGTTCGCGGTGGTGGTATACGCGCTGCTGGTGATCGTGGCCGCGCTCGGCGGCTACCTCGCCGTGGCGCACGCGATGGGCGAGACGTACACCCGCCGGCGGCTCGCGCTCGGGGCGATGATCTCACCCAACAGCTATCGCTATGTCCTCGTGGGTCTCGGGGCGCTGGCCGCCTTCTGGATGGCCTGGTCGGTGTTCGGCTGGGTGCCCATCGCGGGCAACCTGATCCGCGGCGCCGCGATTCTGGTCACCTGGCTGCTCGCCACGGCGGGGTTCGGCGCCGCGCTACTCAGCCGGGCCGGCATCCGGGAGAACTTCGCGGGTCGGCTCATCCCGCCGGAGGCGCTGACCGACGAGTACCTCTGGGCCACTCCACAGTTCGGCGTGAGCGCCGCCAAGCGGCCCGGCTCCCGGACGCCGACGCGAGGGCTCTGATGCGCGGGCTGCTGCTGTCCGCGCTGGCGCTGACGCTCGCCGCGCCCGGCGCGGCCGCGCAGACGCTGCGCTCCTTCAGCACCTACCGGCAGTGGCATGGTGAAACCAGCATGGAGGCCCGCCTCGAGTTCGCGGCGGGAGCGCTCAGGCTCGCCGCCGGCCGGCCGAACGAGCTCTACCGGATGGACGTGCTGTACGACGGCGACCGCTATGCCCCGCTGAGCGACTACGACGCCGCGCGCGGCGCCGTCACGTTCGGGCTCCGCGCGGAGGGCGACGGCGGCCTCCGCGTCGTCTCGCGCAATCAGTTGCGGCAGACGGCGTCGGTCACGTTCTCCCCGCGCAACGATCTGGCGCTCGCGGTAGCGCTCGGCGCGGTCGACGGCGATCTCGAGCTCGGCGGCCTCCGGCTCACCAGCCTCGAGCTGGAGGCGGGCGCGAGCCGCGCGACGGTGCGCTTTTCCCAGCCCAACGCCACGCGCTGCCGCGCGGCCACGATGAGCTCGGGCGCGGCGGAGCTCACCGTGCTCGGCCTGGGCAACAGCCGGTGCGATCGGATCGCCTTCGAGGGCGGCGTCGGCCGGGTGACGCTGGATTTCGGCGGGGCCTGGACTTCGAACTCGGCGGTGTCCGTGAAGATGGCGCTGGGGCAGGTCACGCTCCGCCTGCCGCGCCAGGTCGGCGTCCGGCTCACCCTGGACAAGTTCCTGGCGAGCTTCGAGCCGGAGGGCATGGTGCGCCGGGGGACGAGCTACCTCTCGCCGGGCTACGACCAGGCCTCCCGGCACCTGGACATCGACGTGACGACGGCCGTTGGGGGGGTGTCGGTGGAGTGGGAGGGGCCGGGAAGCACCGGGCGGTAGGCGGGACGGACCATCGGGCCCCCTCCTCATCCCGAGCGCAGCGAGGGACCTTGCGCGGGAATGGCTCGAGCTCGGCCCGCCTGGATCCCTCGCTGCGCTCGGGATGAGGAGCACCCTCTCTCCCCCTTCCCGCTCGCCGGCTTAGTTTTCCCCCATGTCTCCGCTCGAGACCCTCGGGTTCGCGCTCGGCACCTCGTTCGCGTCGGGGCTCAATCTCTACGCCACCGTCGCGGCCGCCGGGCTGTTTCAGCGGTTCGGCATCGTGCAGCTGCCCGAGCCGCTGCACGTGCTCGCCAACCCGCTCGTGCTCGGACTCGCGCTCGGACTGTTCGTGGTCGAGTTCATCGCGGACAAGATCCCCTACGTGGACAGCGTGTGGGATGCGGTGCACACCTTCATCCGGCCGCCGGCGGCGGCTTTCCTCTCTTACAGCGCGTTCGCGGGCAGCGTCCCCGAAGAGTGGAAGATCGGCGCGGCGCTGCTGGCGGGCAGCGTGGCGCTCACGTCGCACGGCGCCAAGGCCACGACGCGCACGGCCGCCAACGTGAGTCCCGAGCCGGTCAGCAACTGGACGCTGAGCTTCGCCGAGGACTCGATCGCGGTCTTCCTGTCATGGCTTGCGGCAACCCACCCGCTCATCACCGCCGCCGTCGTCGTCGTGCTGGTGGTGCTGGCCGTGCTGCTCATCTGGCACTTGTTCAGGTTCTTCCGGCTGGCGTTCCGCCGGCTCGCGGGGCGG
>JAICJD010000044.1 GCA_025928645.1 Gemmatimonadales bacterium | reverse complement strand
GGGGACGCGTCGCGGCCCACAGCACGCCGGCCGCGGCGACGAGGCCGAGCGCGGCGAGGGCGCGGCGACCCCGGCGGGGGGCGCGCGTCCGCGGCATCGTGGCGGTCGGCGTCTCGTCCTCCGCGCGCACACGCAGCGCCGCGGCCGCCTCGAGGGTGCGGACGGGCGAGGCGGATGCGGCCGTGGAACCGAGCGGGAGCGGCGGGGCGGCGCGAGAGAGGCGGATCGCGTCGAGCACGGCGCGCGCGGTCGGATAGCGGTCGTCGGGGTGCTTGGCGAGACAACGCAGGATGATGCTCGTGAGCCAGCTCGGGACCCGGTCATGCGAGAGCGAGGCCACCGGCACCGGCTGGTGAACGTGGCGGGTCACGATCTCCTGGGAATCGTCGCCTTCGAACGGGGGCGCGCCGGTGACCATCTGAAACAGCACGACGCCGATGCCGTAGACATCCGCCCGCGCATCGACGTCGTGGCGCCCGAGCGCCTGCTCCGGACTCATGTAGAGCGGCGTCCCCACGATGTATCCGGTCTGGGTGTGCCCCGGGGCGCCGTCGAGGTCCTTCACGATGCCGAAGTCGACCAGCAGCGGCCGGCCGGTGCCGGCCTCGATCAGGATGTTGTCGGGCTTCACGTCGCGGTGGACCAGCCCGTGCTCGTGGGCGTGCTGCAGGGTCTCGAGAATCGGCTCGACGATGGCGAGGGCCCGGTGCACCGGCAGCGCGCCGTCGGCGCGGAGGACATCGGCGAGGGTGCGCCCCTCGCAGAAGGGCATGACGTAGAACACCAGCCCTTCCGCTTCGCCCACGAAATGGATCGGCAGCGTGTTGGGATGGTTGAGCCGCGCGATGGCCCGGGCCTCCTGCTTGAACCGGGCGAGGCTCGCGGCGCTCCACGGGATGTCGGTGCGGAGCACCTTCACGGCGAGCCGCCGCTGCAGGTCCTCGTCCCGCACCTCATACACCTCGGCGAAGCCGCCGCGCCCCAGCAGCCGCACGACCCGATAGTGCCGGCCGAGCGCGCGCGCGAGCTGATGGCTCCGGTCGCCTGGCTCCGCGACGCGCGCGGCGTGGGGAAGATGCCCCGTGCCGAGCAGCGCCAGACTGCCCGGGCCGCAGCGGGGACAGTGGGCGCTCCCGTCCGGGAGTGGGGCGTGGCACGAGGAGCAGACGAGCAGCGGCAGCGTTCCTCCGGGACGGACCTGTGCTGAGCCTTCCAAGCTTAACGCCTCGAGCGTGGGCCGGGGAGTCTCCGGGGCCAGTTTGGCGGGCTTCCGCCGGGGACAATCTGCACATTACGGCTGCAATCAGAGCCGATTTTACCAAAACAGCCGTAATCAGGCGATTTCGTAGGCCAAAAATTGCATGTTCTGCACGATCGCATTGACATCGTTGCCGCCGAGCCCTATACTCACCCGTCCACCGTGTCTGTCCGTCACCGGAGCCACCGCATGCGACAGTCCACCCAAAACCGCAGGCCGCGCCGCCCCCGCGACCCCCAGTGACACGGTCCCGCTGTCTCACAGCGTTCCCCATGCCCCTGCGCTCGCGATGCGACGCAGGGGCATCTCACTGACCACCATTTTCCGACGACGAGCGCGAGAACCGCCATGGCCACCACCGCACGCACGAGCGCCGCTACCCGCAGTCCCCAGGCCGCCGAGATCGGCAAGCTGCTCGACCTCATCCGGCAGCGGAACATTCAGGTCGTCGACGTGAAGTTCTGCGACCTGCCGGGCACCTGGCAGCACTTCTCGATCCCGGCCGGAACCCTGGATGAGACCATGATCCGGGAGGGGCTGGGGTTCGACGGCTCCTCGATCCGCGGCTTCCAGGCCATCAACGAGAGCGACATGCTCCTGTTGCCCGACGTGTCCACCGCCTTCGTGGACCCGGTGCTCGAGGTGCCCACGCTCTCGCTCACCTGCGACATCTACGATCCGCTCACGCTCGAGCCCTACTCGCGCGATCCGCGGTTCATCGCGTTCAAGGCCGAGGAGTACCTGCGGACCACCGGGATCGCCACCACGTCCTGCTGGGGCCCCGAGGCGGAGTTCTTCATCTTCAACAGCGTTCGGTTCGACCAGAACGCGCATGAGGCCTACTACCACATCGATGCCGAGGAAGGGGCGTGGAACGCGGGCCGGAACGGCGGAACTCCCAACCTGGGCCACCGCCCGCGCCACAAGGAGGGCTACTTCCCGGTGCCGCCGGCCGACCGGCTCCAGGACGTGCGCTCGAAGATCATGCTTGCCCTGATCCAGGCGGGCATCCCGGTCGAGGTCCAGCACCACGAGGTGGCCACCGCCGGCCAGGCGGAGATCGACTTCAGGTTCGGCACCCTGGTGCAGACTGCCGACCGGCTCATGGCCTACAAGTACGTGGTCAAGAACGTGTGCCATAGCCTGGGCCTCACGGCCACCTTTATGCCCAAGCCGCTGTTCGGCGACAACGGCTCCGGCATGCACGTGCACCAGTCGCTCTGGAAGAACGACGTCCCGCTGTTCTACGACGAGGCCGGCTACGCGCTGCTGTCCGAGACGGCGCGGCACTACATCGGCGGGTTGATCGCGCACGCGCCGGCGCTGCTCGCGATCTGCGCCCCGACCACGAACAGCTATCGGCGGCTGGTGCCCGGCTTCGAGGCGCCGGTCAACCTCATGTACTCCGCGCGGAACCGCTCGGCCATCTGCCGCATCCCGACGTACTCGAGCAGCCCGAAGGCACGCCGCATCGAGTTCCGCGCGCCCGACCCGACGGCGAACCCGTATCTCGCCTTCTCCGCGCTGCTGATGGCCGGCCTCGACGGCATTCAGCGCAAGCTCGAGCCGCCGGCGCCGATCGACGAGGACCTCTACGAGCTGCACGACGAGCGCAAGGCGTCCATCAGGACGGTGCCCGGGTCGCTGGCCGAGGCGGTCGCCGCGCTCGAAGCCGACCACGACTTCCTGCTCGCGGGCGACGTGTTCACGCCCGACGTCGTCGAGACCTGGATCACCATGAAGCGGAGCCGGGACATCGCGCCGATCGGCATGCGGCCGCACCCGTACGAGTTCTTCCTGTACTACGACGCGTAGCAGGGACGGAGAGGGCGGAGAGGACTGAGAGGACGGAGAGGAACGGAGGGGCTAGGGATCACCGCTCCGGCCGATCCTCTCCGCCCTCTCCGCCCTCTCCGTCTATTTTCCACCCCATGTCCAACCCACTCCCTCTCCGAAGCAGCACCATCACCGCGGGCGTCCAGCGGACCCCCAATCGCGCCATGCTCCGGGCCGTCGGATTCGGCGACGGCGATTTCGGCAAGCCTATCGTCGGCGTCGCGAACGCGTACAGCACCATCACGCCCTGCAACGCGGGGCTCGACGTGCTCGTCGCCCGCGCGGAGACGGCCATCCGCGCGGCCGGCGCGATGCCGCAGGTGTTCGGCACCGTCACCGTGAGCGACGGGATCTCCATGGGGACGGAGGGCATGAAATACTCCCTCGTCTCCCGCGAGGTCATCGCGGACTCGATCGAGACCGCCTGCGGGGCGGAAAGCATGGACGGCGTCCTGGCGGTGGGCGGATGCGACAAGAACATGCCCGGCGCGATGATCGCCATCGCGCGCATGAACATCCCGGCCATCTTCGTCTACGGAGGAACCATCAAGCCGGGCAGGCTGGACGGGCGGGACCTCACCGTGGTGAGCGCCTTCGAGGCGGTCGGGCAGTACAGCGCGGGCAAGATCGGCGAGCGCGAGCTGCTCGCGGTCGAGCGCCACGCCTGTCCCGGCAAGGGCTCGTGCGGCGGCATGTTCACCGCGAACACCATGTCGTCCGTCATCGAGGCCATGGGCCTGAGCCTGCCGGGCTCCTCGACCATGGCGGCGGAGGACGAGGAGAAGGCGGACAGCGCGGCGCGGTCCGGCGAGGTGCTGGTGGCCGCCATCCGGCGCGGGCTCCGCCCCCGCGACATTCTCACCCGCGCGGCCTTCGAGAACGGCATCGCCGTGGCCATGGCGCTCGGGGGGAGCACCAACGCGGTGCTGCACCTCCTCGCCATCGCGCACTCGGCCGGCGTGCCGCTCACCCTCGACGACTTCGAGGCCATCCGCGCGCGGGTGCCGGTGCTCTGCGACCTCAAGCCATCGGGCCGCTACGTCGCCACGGATCTGCACGCGGCGGGCGGCGTGCCCCAGGTGATGAAGCTGATGCTCGTGAACGGCCGGCTCCACGGCGACGCGCTCACGATCACCGGCGAGACGCTGGCCGAGAGCCTCCGGAATGTGCCGGACGCGCCCCGCGCCGATCAGGATGTCATCCGGCCGTGGAGCCGGCCGCTCTACCCGCAGGGGCACCTGGCCGTGCTCAGGGGGAACCTCGCGCCCGAAGGCGCGGTCGCGAAGATCACCGGCGTGGCCTCGCCCCGAATCACGGGGCCGGGGCGGATCTTCGACTCGGAGGAGGCCTGCCTCGAGGCGATCCTGGCCGGCCGCATCCATCCCGGCGACGTCGTCGTGATCCGCTACGAGGGACCCCGCGGCGGGCCCGGCATGCGCGAGATGCTCGCGCCCACGTCGGCGATCATCGGCGCCGGTCTCGGCGATTCGGTCGGCCTCATCACGGACGGCCGCTTCTCGGGGGGCACCTACGGGCTGGTCGTCGGCCACGTCGCGCCGGAAGCCGCCGCCGGCGGGCCCATCGCGCTGCTCGAAGAGGGCGACCTCATTACCATCGACGCGGAGCAGCGGCTGCTTTCGGTCGATGTCTGCCGGGAGGAAATGGCGCGCCGGCGCGCCGAGTGGATTGCCCCGACTCCCCGCTACACCGCCGGCGTGCTGCACAAATACGCCCGCCAGGTCTCGAGCGCGAGCTTGGGGGCGGTGACCGATCTCTAGCGCGCCGGCGGCCGACCGCCCGGCGTCCGCCACCCGGGCCACCCGGAGTGGGGCGCTGGCGCTCGCCTGCTTCGCGCTTTTCGCGCTGCTGGCGCTGGCGGTGCAGGCCGGCTGGACCCGTGCGCTGGACACCCGCCTGATGCTGGCGGTCGCGGGAGTGCGCTCCGACTGGGCCACCCCGCTCATGCGCGCGGTGAGCACCATCGGCAAAGGCGAGATCGAAGTGCCGCTGGGGCTGCTGCTGAGTCTCAGGCTCTCGATGATCCGGCGGCGTTCCGAGGCGGCAGGTTACGCGGCGGCCGCACTGAGCGGCTGGGCGCTCTACGGCGTGGCCAAATGGATGTTCCGGCGCGCGCGGCCTCGCCTCATCCCTCGCCTCTCCGACGCGGGCTGGTTCTCCTTCCCCTCCGGCCACGCCACCATGGCCCCGCTCGTCTTCGGGCTCGGGATCCTCATCTGGTCGGCGCCGCGCCCGCGCGGCACCCGCATCGCCCTGCTCCTCCTCGCGGCCGCCGCATCGCTGCTCATTGCGTTCTCGCGCGTGTATCTCGGCGTGCACTGGCCGAGCGATGTGCTCGGCGGCCTGCTGCTCGGGACGGGGTGGGCGGCGATGTGGGTGTGGTGGTGGGAGCGCGCGGGCGCGATGCAGGGGCGAGGCGCGGTCACCTCGTCGTCCCTCAAGGGCCTCGACTCGGCCTGAGCCTTCAGGCTGGCGCTGCCTTCAGGCACCCGGATTCAGACGCTGACGCCCTGGAGCACGAGCGCGGCCACCCGCTCCCCCAGCTCGCGCGTGCCGACCGTCGCCTCGCCCGGGCGGGCGAGATCCTGCGTGCGGAGCCCAGCCTCGAGCGCGGACACGACCGCGCGGTCCACCGCGTCTGCGGCCTCCGGTTGGTTCAGCCCGTGGCGCAGCAGCAGCCCCGCCGAGGCGATCGCGCCGAGCGGGTTGGCGACGCCGCGGCCGGCGATGTCCGGCGCCGACCCGTGCACCGGCTCGAACAGCCCCGGGCCGTCGCCGATCGAGGCCGATGGCAGCAGGCCGAGGGACCCGGTCAGCACCGCGGCTTCGTCGCTCAGGATGTCGCCGAAGAGATTCTCGGTGAGCAGCACGTCCACGGCCGCGGGCTGGGCCACGAGCCGCATCGCGGCGTAGTCGACGTAGAGATGCTCCAGGCGGACGTCCGGGTAGTCCCCGGCCACGCGGGCTACCGTGTCCCGCCAGAGGCCCGACACTTCGAGCACGTTCGCCTTGTCCACCGAGGTCACGTGGCGGCGCCGCCCGCGTGCGGCCTCGAACGCCACCCGCGCCACCCGCTCGATCTCCGACACCGAGTAGCGCATCGTGTTCACGGCGGTATCGGCCTCGCGCCCGCGCGGCTGGCCGTAGTACAGCCCGCCGAGCAGCTCCCGCACGATGAGCAGGTCGACGCCCTCCAGCCGGTCGGGGCGGATGGGCGACGCGTGCCGCAGCGCCGGGTGCACCGTCACCGGCCGCAGGTTGGCGTACGCGCCAAGCAGTTTCCGGAGTGCGAGCAGACCGGCCTCCGGCCGGCGCCGGCCCTCCGCCGCCGCAAGCGACGGATGGCCGACCGCGCCGAGCAGCACCGCATCCGCCTGAGTCACCGCCGCCGCGGTTGCGGGAGGCAGAGCATCGCCGGCCTCGGCGACGCCTGCGGCGCCGACCGCGTAGTCCGCCGTCTCCACCGTGAAGCCATGGAGCTCGGCGGCCGCCTGCAGCACGCGCACGGCCTCGGCCGTAACCTCGGGCCCGATTCCGTCTCCTGGAAGCACCGCGACGCGGTAGCGCGTCATGCCCGGTCCCCGAGCGCGAGCGCGGCGCGGCGGCGCTCGAAGGCGGCGATCCGGGCCGCTTCGAGCAGCGTCTTGCCGATCTCGTCCAGCCCCTGCAGCAGCATGTCGCGCCGATAGTCGTCGAACGGGAAGGCGGCCTCGAACCCCTCGCCGTCGGTCACGCGGCGCGCGGTCAGGTCTACGGTGATGCGATACTCGCCGTCGGCCTCCGCGCGGCGCGCGAGCACCGTCACCTGCGCCTCAGGCAGCACGACCGGAAGCAGCCCGTTCTGGCAGCAGTTGCCGAAGAAGATGTCGGCGAACGACGGCGCGATGATGGCCCGGAACCCATAGTCGGCGAGGGCCCACGGCGCGTGCTCGCGGGAGCTGCCGCAGCCGAAGTTCGGTCCGGCGAGCAGGATCGTGGCGCCCGCGGCGGCGGGGCGATTGAGCTCGAACGCGGGGTCGGGCGATCCGTCGGGCCCGTAGCGCCAGTCGTAGAACAGCGCCGACCCGAAGCCGGTCCGCTCGATCCGCTTGAGGAACTGCTTCGGAATGATCTGGTCGGTGTCGACGTTGGCGCGCAGCAGGCCGACGGCGCGTCCCGTGTGACTCGTGAACGGTTGCATACGCTCGCGGATAAAAATTCGTGAGGTCGAGGCGCTTCAGTTTGGAATCACTTTAACTGATCACTGTAAGACTCTATGTATCAACACTATACACTAGATATTGTAATGCACATCATCAACCTGAATACCGCGCCTCAGGCTATGCATACGGCGCGGGCTGGCGCTGCATGAGCGCGCGCACGTCCACCAAGCGTCCTTCGACCGCGGCGGCCGCGGCCATGAGCGGACTCACCAGATGCGTGCGCCCGCCCCTGCCCTGCCGCCCCTCGAAGTTGCGGTTCGAGGTCGACGCGCACCGCTCGCCCGGCGCGAGGATGTCGTCGTTCATGCCGAGGCACATCGAGCAGCCGGGATTGCGCCACTCGAAGCCGGCGTCGGTAAAGATCCGGTCCAGCCCTTCGGCTTCGGCCTGCGCCTTCACGCGCTGCGATCCCGGCACCACCATCGCCCGGACCCCGCTGGCGACCCGCCGGCCGCGCGCCACCGTCGCCGCCTCGCGAAGATCCTCGATCCGCGCGTTGGTGCACGAGCCCAGAAAGACGCGGTCGACCTTGAGCCCCTCGAGCGGCGTGCCCGGCCGAAGACCCATGTACTCGAGGGCACGGCGATACGACTGCCGATCCGCCTCCGATGGCGCATCGGCCGGATCGGGGACGCGGTCGGTGATTTCCGCGGTCATTCCCGGACTCGTACCCCAGGTGACCTGCGGCGCGAGCGCGGCGGCGTCGATGCGTACCTCGGCGTCGTAGGCCGCGCCCGTATCCGTCGTCCACGCCGACCAGTCGCGCCGGGCGCGCCCCCAGGCCGAGCCCGCAGGCGCGCGAGCGCGCCCCTCGAGGTACGCGAAGGTGGTCTCGTCGGGCGCCACCATGCCGGCGCGGGCGCCCGCCTCGATGGACATGTTGCACACGGTCATGCGGCCGGCCATCGAGAGCGCGCGGATGGCCTCCCCGGTGTATTCGAGAACATGGCCGGTGGCGCCGGCGGTGCCGATCCGCCGGATGAGCGCCAGCACCAGGTCCTTGGCGGTGACGCCGGCCGCGGGCATGCCCTCGTAGCGGACCTCCATGGTCCTCGGGCGCGACTGCACGATGCACTGCGTGGCGAGGACATGCTCCACCTCGCTGGTGCCGATGCCGAAGGCGAGCGCGCCGAAGGCGCCGTGGGTCGAGGTGTGCGAGTCGCCGCACACGATGACCATGCCGGGCTGCGTGAGCCCGAGCTCGGGCCCGATGACGTGCACGATGCCCTGCTCGGGGCTGTCGAGGTCGAACAGCTCGACCTCGAACTCCCGCGCGTTCCGCACCAGCGCGGCGATCTGCCGGGCGGAGATCTCGTCGGCGATGGGGAGCCGTCGGTCGCCGGTGGAGACGTTGTGGTCCACCGTGGCGACCGTGAGCTCCGGCCGCCGGACCCGGCGCCCGGCCAGCCGAAGGCCCTCGAAGGCCTGGGGCGACGTCACTTCGTGGACCAGGTGCAGGTCCACGTAGAGCAGCGCGGGCGCAGTGCCGCCCCCGCTCACCACGTGGGCCTCCCACACCTTGTCGAACAGCGTGCGCGGGCGGCTCACGAGACCGTCGCGGGCTTCCGGGCCGCCGGCTCCCTGGGCGCCGCCGGGGCCCGCTCGGCCGCCTGCTTGCCCTCCTCCGACCAGGGCATCATGGCGCGGAGCTGCGCGCCGACCCGCTCGATCTGGTGGTCCCGGTCGGCCTGGCGCATCCGCTCGAAGTTGGGCCGGCCATTCCGGTTCTCTGCCAGCCACTCGCGGGCGAAGGAGCCGTCCTGCACCGCGGCGAGGATCTGCTGCATCGCCGCGCGGGTCTCGTCGGTGACGACCCGCGGGCCACGCGTGTAGTCCCCGTACTCGGCCGTATCGCTGATCGAGTAGCGCATGAACTGCATGCCGCCCCGGTACATCAGGTCCACGATCAGCTTGAGCTCGTGCAGGCATTCGAAGTAGGCCATCTCGGGCCGGTACCCGGCCGCGGTGAGCGTCTCGAAGCCGGCCTTGACCAGCGCGGTCACGCCGCCGCAGAGCACGGCCTGCTCCCCGAAGAGATCCGTCTCGGTCTCCTCGCGGAACGTGGTTTCGATGACGCCCGCCCGGGTGCAGCCGATGCCGGCGGCGTAGGCCAGCGCATCGGCCAGCGCGTTGCCGCTCGCGTCCTGGTGGATGGCGACCAGCGCCGGCACGCCGCGGCCCCCCTCGAACTCGCTCCGCACCAGGTGCCCCGGTGACTTGGGCGCCACCATGGTGACGTCCACGCCGGCCGGCGGCACGATCTCGCCGTAGTGGATGTTGAACCCGTGGGCGAACATCAAGGTCTTCCCCGGTGTGAGCCCCTGGCGCACCCCGCCTTCGTACACCGCGCGGCCGTCCTGATCGGGCGTCAGCATCATGATCACGTCGGCGGCGGCCGCCGCGTCGGCCACCGGGCGCACGTCGAGCCCTGCCGCCTCGGCCCGCTCCCACGAGCCGCCGCCCCGCCGCAAGCCCACGATCACCCTGGCGCCGCTGTCGCGCAGGTTGAGGGCGTGCGCGTGCCCCTGGCTGCCGTAGCCGATCACGGCGAAGGTGCGGCCGCCGAGGCGGTTCCGGTCGGCGTCGGCGTCGTAGTAGATCCGCAGGGGAGTGTCGGTCATGGGTCTCTCTGGCTCCAATCCTCGTTGGTGTCCGTCGCACGTTTCATGGTGGTGGAAATCGTCTTCATCCCGAGCGCAAGCGAGGGACCTGCTCCGCGGACCGGGGGGCCGCACGACGCTCGATTTACGCCGGCAAGGTCCTCGCTTGCGCTCGGGATGAGGACGTGGTCTAGACGTTGGCCGGGACTCGCGCGGCCTCGCCGACGCCCGCCTCGAGCGCCACCGCGCCGCTTCGCGCGACCTCCAGGATCTCGAACCGCTCGAGCGCGCGGATGCACGACAGCACGAAGGCCTCGGAGCCCGTGAGCTCCACGATGGCCGCCTCGGGGTTGTCGTCCACGACCGACGCGTGGTAGAGCTGCACCACGTCGAGCAGCTCGGCATACCGGTCGCCGCGGGCGCGGACCTTGACCAGCGCGAGCTCGCGGGTCACGCCGTCGCGGGCCGGAAACGCGGCGGCCTCCCGCACGCCTACGACCTTCTGGAGATGCTGGACGGCGCGCTCGGCCGTCGCTTCGTCGGAATGGATCATGATCGTCAGTCTCGAGACGCCCGGCGTCACCGTCGGACCGACGGCGATGCTGCGCACGGGCAGGTTCCGCCGCCGGATGAGGCCGACGGCGCGGTTGAAGGTGATGAGGCGATCCTCGAGCAGCACCGTGACGGCGCGCGGCGTCATCATACGGAGACGGCCTCCGACTCGATCGGCTCGCTGAGCGAGGCCCCCGGCGGGATCATCGGGAAGACGTTGGCCTCCTGCTCGATCAGGAACTCGACCAGCGCGGGCCCGTCGTGCGCCAGCGCCGCACGGACGGCTCCCGTCACCTGGTCGGCCCGCTCCACGCGATATCCGGCAATGCCGTACGCCTCGGCCAGACGCACGTAGTCCGGGCTCCAGATAGGGGTGGCGGAGTAGCGGCGACCGTGGAAGAACTGCTGCCACTGCCGCACCATGCCCAGATACCCGTTGTTGAAGATCGCCATCTTCACCGGGATCCCTTCCTGCACCATGGTGGCGATCTCCTGCATGTTCATCTGGAAGCCGCCGTCGCCCGAGATCGCCCATACCGGCTCGCCCGGGCGCGCCAGCGCCACGCCCATCGCGGCGGGCACGGCGAAGCCCATGGTGCCGAGACCGCCCGAAGTGATGTGGGTGTTGGGCCGCTGATACCGGAACAGCTTGGCCACCCACATCTGATGCTGGCCCACGTCCGACACCACCGTGCAGCGCCCCGCCGTCTCGTGCTCCAGCTCCTCCAGAATGCCTTCGGGCGACAGGTCACCCCGGAAGCTCTCGACCCGCGGGCGCACGAAGCTCTCGATCTCCGCCCGCCAGTCGTCGCAGTGGCGCCGCGGTACGGCCTCCAGCAGGAGCCCGAGCACCGCGCGCGCATCGCCCACCAGCCCGACCGCGACCGGCACGTTCTTTCCGATCTCGGACGCGTCCAGCTCGATGTGAATCACCTTCGCGCCCCGCGCAAACGCCGCCAGGTTGCCGGTGACCCGGTCGTCGAATCGCAGCCCGACCCCGATGATGAGGTCGGCCTGCTGGATGGCCCGGTTGACGTGCACCTCGCCGTGCATCCCCGGCATGCCCAGGTGCAGCGGGTGCGACTCGGGAAAGCCGCTGATGCCGAGCAGCGTCGAGATCACCGGGATCCCGGTGCGCTCGGCCAGCTCGCGGAGCTCGCCGTAGGCACCGCTCAGGATGACGCCGTGCCCCGCCATGACGAGGGGACGCTCCGCCCGGGCGATCAGCCGCGCCGCCTCCACCACGGCCGTGGGCGTGGGTACGCCGAGCAAACCTTCCCGGGCGTCGTCGGCGCCTCGTGCCGGCCTTCCGGCGTATTCGTGCTTCTGGCTCTGCACGTCCTTGGGCACGTCGAGCACCACCGGGCCCGGGCGGCCCTCGCGCGCCACCGCGAAGACCTCGTGGACCGCGTCGGCCAGCTCGGCGACATCCTCCACCAGGCGGCTGTGCTTGGTGATCGGCTGGGTGATGCCGATGATGTCGGTCTCCTGGAACGCGTCCCGCCCGATCATCGCGCGCGGCACCTGGCCGGTGATCGCCACCAGCGGCGTGTTGTCCATGTGCGCCGTGGCGATGCCGGTGACCAGGTTGGTGGCGCCGGGGCCCGACGTCGCGACGCAGACACCCGGCCGGCCGCTGGCCCGCGCGTACCCGTCCGCAGCGTGCGCGGCCGCCTGCTCGTGACGCACCAGCACGTGCCGCAGCCCGGGATATTCCGGCAGCGCGTGGTAGAACGGCATGATCGCGCCGCCGGGGTACCCGAACAGCAGGTCCACGCCTTCGTCAAGCAGCGCCCGACAGAGGATCTGCGCGCCGGTGAGCGGTTCGGCCATCACACGCCCCAGAGGTAGACGGCGTTGAGCGAGCTCGCCTCGAGTCGGTCGGCGTGGTACGCCTTGTTGAGGGCGTGAACCAGCGCGCGCGCGCTCGCCTCGACGATGTCGGTGGACGCGCCGGTGCCCGACAGCGTCTTCCCGTCCACTTTCGCCTGCAGGAATACCTGGCCCACGCTGTCGCGTCCCGGCGTGAGCGAGCGCAGCGACAGGCTCAGCACCTCGATCTGCCGGCCCAGGATCTCGCTGATGGCGGTGAACGCCGCGGCGATGGGCCCGTCACCCGTGCCGCGCGCGGTGCGCTCGCCCGTCCACGGGCCGGTCATCCGCACCTCGGCCGTCGGCGTGATGCTGCCGCACACCACCCGCAGGTGGCTCAGCTGGTACTCCTCGGGCGCGTCGTGGAAGCTCTCGTGCACCAGCGCGAGCAGGTCCTCGTCGAGGATCTCGCGCTTGCGGTCGGCCAGGGCGGAGAACTGGCGGTACACCTCGGCAAGCTGCAGGTCGGTGAGGTCGTACCCCAGCTCGCGGTAGCGGCGCTCCAGCGCGTGCCGGCCCGAGTGCTTGCCGAGCACCAGGGTCGAGCGCGGAATGCCCACCATTTCCGGCCGGATGATCTCATAGGTAAGGCCGTTCTGCAGCATCCCGTGCTGGTGGATGCCCGACTCGTGCGCGAACGCGTTCCGGCCCACGACGGCCTTGTTGGGCGGCGGAAAGCTGCCCGTGAGATAGCCGAGCAGCTGGCTCGTGCGGTAGATCTCACGGGTGTCCACGTTGCAGCGGAACCCGAGTGCGGGGCCGCGTACGTGGCTCGCCATTACCAGCTCCTCCATGGCGGCGTTGCCCGCCCGCTCGCCGATCCCGTTCACCGTGCACTCCACCTGCCGCGCCCCCGCGGCGATGGCCGCGAGCGAGTTCGCCACCGCGAGGCCGAGATCGTCGTGGCAGTGCGCGCTCAGCACCACCCGGTCGGCGCCGGGCACCCGGGCCAGCACCGAGCGGAACATCTCGCCGTACTCCTCCGGCATGGCGTAGCCCACCGTGTCCGGCAGGTTCACCGTGCGCGCGCCCTCCGCGATGGCGGCCTCCACGATCCGGCACAGGAACTCGGGATCCGTGCGGCTCGCGTCCTCGGCCGAGAACTCGACGTCGTCGGTATACTGCCGCGCCTGGCGGACGGCCGCGCGGGCGCGGGCCAGGACGTCGTCGCGGGTCGTCTTGAGCTTGTCTTTGATGTGCAGGTCGGAGGTCGAGATGAACACGTGCACCCGGCCGCGCTCCGCCGGACGGATCGCCTCGCCGGCCAGCTCGATGTCGCGCTCGTGGCAGCGCGCCAGCGCCGCGATGACCGGACGCCGCACCTCGCCCGCGATCTGAACCACGCTGCGGTAGTCGCCCTCCGAGGCCGCCGGGAAGCCGGCCTCCATGACGTCCACGCCGAGCGCGTCGAGCTGGCGGGCGAGGCGGAGCTTCTCCTCGGGGGAAAGGCTGTTGCCGGGGGCCTGCTCGCCGTCGCGCAGGGTGGTGTCGAAGATCAGGACGTCATGGATCGGCATACGGAGTCGCTTCTCGTCGCCAGAGGTGAAAACGAAAAGCGCCGCGGACCTCTGGGTCCGCGGCGCCGGTGCATCGGGTGGAGACTTACGCTCTCACGCTGCTCGGATCGGCACGCCGCGAACCCCTGGCTCACCAATAAGGATGGTAAGCAGGAGGCTAAGGAGGACGACGACGAGCGCGAGGCCGAGCAGCATGGTGTCCCTGGACAAGCCGGTGACCGCCGGATGCACCACGAAGCGGCGGTTCAACAGGCTAACCGGCGCGGCCGCGGTGTGTCAAGGGGGTCGGCCCGCTTGACACATGCACGCCCGTGCATAATAATACGATCCATGAACGCGACGCATCTCATTCCGGCCGCCGTCCTTACCAAGAGCGCCAACGCTCTGGGAGCCGCCGGATAGCGAGCATGCTCGCGTGACCACCCCGGCCCGCTCCCAGACGGAGCGGGCTTTTTCATGCCCCGGTCCGGCCTCTCCGGCCGGCAGCGGGCTCACCCCGCAGGAGGTACCATGGCCGCCACTGGGCAGCGGATCCACCCGGCCGGTTCCCGTTCGTTCGACGCCCGACACTCGGCGTCGCCCGCCGACCCGTCCCGCGACGCCGCGCGGGAGCACGACGCCTGCGGCGTCGGCTTCATCGCGCACGCCTCGGGCACGCCCTCGCACGAGGTGGTCGGCATGGCGCTCACCGCCGTGGCCCGGGTGGCCCACCGCGGCGCCGCCTCGACCGACAACTCGGGAGACGGCGCGGGTCTCCTGACCCAGATCCCCCACCGGCTGTTCTACCGCGACGCCTATCGGCTGGGCCTGCATCTCCAGCCCGGCCTGCCGTTCGGCGTCGGCGTCTTCTTTCTGCCGCGCGAGCCCCAGGCGCTGGGACAGTCGGTGGCGATGATCGAGGCTGTCCTCGCCGAAGACGGTATCCCGTTCCTCGGCTGGCGCGACGTGCCGACCAACCCCGCGGCGCTCGGGCCCACGGCGCTCGAGTCGTGCCCCGTCATCCGTCAGGTGCTGGTGGGTCGCCCGGCGCTCGCGGCCGACGAGGAGCAGTGGGAGCAGTCGTTGTATCTCGCGCGACGGGAGATGGAGCGGCGCGCGGAGGAGCGCGCGCTGCCGGGCTTCTACGTGTGCAGCTTCTCCTGCCGGACCATCGTCTACAAAGCCCTCCTCACCGGGACCCAGCTCCCCGCCTTCTTCACCGACTTCCGCTACCCGGAGTACGAGAGCGCGATCGCGGTCTTCCACCAGCGCTACTCGACCAACACGCTGCCGAGCTGGCCGCTGGCGCAGCCGTTCCGGCTGCTGGCGCACAACGGGGAGATCAACACCCTGTGGGGCAACCGGAACGCCATGGCCATGCGGCAGCCGATGCTCGCGTCGCCGGTCTGGGGCCGGAAGATCGAGCGGCTCCGCCAGGTCATCTGGCGCGAGGGCAGCGATTCGGCGAGCCTGGACAACGCCATGGAGCTGCTGGTGCGCTCGGGCCGGGACGTCGTGCACACGGCGATGATGATGGTGCCGCAGGCGTGGGAGAAGTACTCCGACCTCGATCCGGCGGTGAAGGCGTTCTACGAGTATCACCAGTGCGTGCTCGAGCCGTGGGACGGCCCCGCGGCGATCGCCTTTACCGACGGCGTGCTCTGTGGCGCATCGGTGGACCGGAACGGGCTCAGACCCTCGCGCTACAAGGTGCGCCGGGACGGCCTCGTCGTCTCGGGATCGGAGGTCGGCCTGGTGGATCTCGATCCGCACGACGTGGTCGAGTGCGGCAAGGTGGGCCCGGGCGAAGTGCTGGTGGTGGACACCGGCCGCCGGGAGGTGATCCGGAACGCCGACGCGAAGCGCGAGGTCGCCGGCCGGCGGCCGTACGCGCGGTGGGTGGCGCGCTACATGGCGACGCTGGTCCCCGATCCGGCCCGCGTGCCGCCGGTGCACACGGGCGAGGCGCTCACCCGCGCGCAGCGGAGCTTCGGCTACGGCTTCGAGGACCTCCGGCTCGTGCTGGAGCCGATGGGCGGCACCGGCGCCGACCCGGTCTGGAGCATGGGCGACGACACGCCGATCCCGCCGCTCTCGGCCGTGCCGCAGAGCCTCTACGCCTACTTCCGCCAGCGCTTCGCGCAGGTGACCAACCCGCCGATCGACTCGCTGCGCGAGTCCATGGTGATGTCGCTCCGCATGCACCTCGGCCGGCGCGGGTCGCCGCTGCTCGAGCGGCCGGTGTACGCCCGCATGCTCCGGCTGGAGCATCCGGTGCTCCTGGCCGAGGAGATGGCCGCCTTGCACAACGTGCCGGGATTCTCGACGGTGACGCTCGACGCGGTGTGGGACGCGACCCGGGGGGTGGACGGCCTCCGCCCCGCGCTCACCGCCCTCCGACGCGCCGCCGAGCGGGCGGCCCGGCGCGGCGCCCGGATCCTGGTCATCAGCGACCGCGCCGCCGACGCCCACCACGCCCCGATTCCGATGCTGCTCGCCATCGGGGCGGTGCGCCAGCACCTGGTGCACACGGGACTCCGGGCTCGGGTCGGCCTGGTCGCCGAGGCGGGCGACGCGTTCGACATCCACCACTTCGCCACGCTCATCGGCTACGGCGCGGAGGCGGTGCATCCGTGGCTCGCGCTGGAGACGCTGGACGGGCTGTTCGGCGAGGCCCGGGAACCATCCCGCAAGGAGCGTGAGGCGGATGCCCCGCCCCGCCCTTCGCCCGGCGAGGCGCGCGCGAAGTTCCGCGCGGCGGCCGAGAAGGGTCTGCTCAAGATCCTGTCGAAGATGGGCATCTCCACGCTCAGCTCGTACTGCGGCGCGCAGATCTTCGAGGTGCTGGGCCTCGGCCACGAGGTGATCGACGCCTGCTTCGCCGGCACCGCGTCCCCGCTCGGCGGCATCGGCTTCGAGGAGATCGCCGAGGACGTGATCCTGCGCCACCGCGCGGCGTACGGCGACGGTGCCGTGGAGGAGGCCGTCTCGCTGCCGGATCACGGCCGCGTGCGGTTCCGGAAGGAGGGCGAAGACCACGGCTGGGCCCCGCCCGTCGTCGTGGCGCTTCAGCAGGCCGTGAAGGCGGAGGGCGACGAGGCGTACGGCGGCTTCCTGGTGAAGAACGGCAGCCGCCGCCCGGCCGGCCCGCGCGACCTGCTCGCCGTGCGCGAGGGGAACGCCGTCCCGATCGAGGAGGTCGAGCCGGCCGAGGCGATCCGCACTCGCTTCATCTCCAGCGCGATGTCGCTCGGCGCGCTCTCGCCCGAGGCGCACGCCACCCTGTCGATCGCGATGAACCGGATGGGCGCGCGGTCCAACTCGGGCGAGGGCGGCGAGGATCCCCACAACTACCACGGGTTCGGCAACGGGGACCGCGCCGACAACCGCATCAAGCAGGTGGCGAGCGCGCGGTTCGGCGTGACCACCGAGTACCTCACCCGCGCGGAGGAGCTCGAGATCAAGATCGTGCAGGGCGCGAAGCCCGGCGAGGGCGGGCAGCTTCCGGCGCACAAGGTGACCGAGCTGATCGCGCGGCTCCGGCACGCCGTGCCCGGCATCTCGCTCATCTCGCCGCCGCCGCACCACGACATCTATTCGATCGAGGACCTGGCACAGCTCATCCACGACCTCAAGACCGTGAACCCGCGCGCGCGGGTGGGCGTCAAGCTGGTGTCGGAGAGCGGCGTCGGCACCGTGGCGGCCGGCGTGGCCAAGGCCTATGCCGACTACGTCCTCATCGCGGGGCACAACGGCGGCACCGGCGCCTCCCCGCTCTCGTCCATCAAGCACGCCGGCTCGCCCTGGGAGCTGGGCCTGGCCGAGGCGCAGGCGACGCTGGTGCGGAACGGCCTCCGCCACCGGATCGAGGTCCGCACCGACGGCGGCCTCAAGACCGGGCGCGACGTCGTCGTGGCCGCGCTGCTCGGCGCGGAGACCTACGGGTTCGGTACCGCGCCACTGGTCGCGATGGGCTGCGCGATGGCCCGGCAGTGCCACATCAACACCTGCCCCACCGGCATCGCCACCCAGCGCGAGGACTTGCGGGCCAAGTTCAAGGGCACGCCCGAGCAGGTCATCCGCTACTTCACCCTGCTCGCGGAGGAGGTGCGCCAGGTGCTCGCGGGCATGGGCTTCCGCCGGCTCGACGACATCATCGGCCGGACCGACCTGCTGCACCGGGTCGAGCGGCCCGAGGTGCCTCGCGCCCAGATGCTCGACCTCTCGCTGCTGCTGGCGCCGCCGCCGGAGCCCGCCGTGACCAACGCGCCGCGCACGCTGCGGCGGCTTCAGGCGCGGAACGACCGGCCCGGCGTCGTCTCCCTCGACGAGGAGATCCTCGCCGATCTCGAGCCGTATCTGGACAGCGGGCTGCCTTTCTCCGGCAGCTATCCGATTCAGAATCACCATCTGACCGTGGGGGCGCGGGTGGCCGGCGCCATCGCGGAGCGATACGGCGACGCGGGCCTCCCCGGCGGCTCCGTGCGGCTCCGGTTCCACGGCAGCGCGGGCCAAAGCTTCGGCGCGTTCACCTCCCGCGGCATGCACCTCGAGCTCGAGGGCGAAGCGAACGACTACGTCGGCAAGGGGCTGAGCGGGGGCGAGCTGATCATCCGCCCGTTCCGGCGCGCGGCCTACGCGGACGCGTCCCACCAGCACCTGATCATCGGCAACACGATTCTGTACGGCGCCACGGCCGGCAAGCTGTTCGCGGCCGGCCAGGCGGGAGACCGCTTCGCGGTGCGGAACTCGGGCGCCGTGGCGGTAATCGAAGGCGCCGGTAACCACTGCTGCGAGTACATGACCGGCGGCATCGTCGTCGTGCTCGGCCGGGCGGGACGGAACTTCGGCGCGGGCATGTCGAACGGTGTCGCCTACGTGCTTGACGAGGCCGGCACGCTCGAGAGCCGGGTGAACCGTGACATGGTGGGGCTGACCACGGCCGACGAGCACGACCTCGCGCTCGTGCGGCAGCTCGTGCGCGAGCACGAGGAGAAGACCGCGAGCCCACGCGCCCGGCGAATGCTGGTGCACTGGGATCAGTTCGTGCCGCTGTTCCGGAAAGTGGTGCCGCACGGCGCCCAGCAGCTCGTGAGCGCGGCCCGGGACGCGTACCTGCAGGCGGCGCCGGTCGAGCTCGAGCTCGTGCCTGCCCGCCGGAGCGCCTGAGCGCGGACGCGGGAGCTATCCGAAGTCTGGAGGTCATGTTTGGAGGTCAGGCCTGGGAGTCATCCTCAGGATTGACTACTGGGCCCCCACCCGCCGAAAAACGTACCGGTCGTACTCCAGACTGTCCGCGCGAGCGGACACGAAGAACTGCACCACCTCGCCGGAGCCGGGGCTGAATTCCACCCGCACCGACTCCGGCCGGGTGTAGAAGTCCGCCGTCGCCTCGAGCGGTCCCAGCGCGAGGCGAAGCCGCCCGTCCTGCTCGCGCACCCGCATCGTCCCCATCGCCTCGCTCCGATACGCGCCGAAGTATTCGGCCAGCGGGTGCGTCAGCGTGCTCGGACGCGAGGCCCGCTCGGCGCGCTGGCGCGCAACCGCCTGTTTGACATCCGCGAGACGACGCTCGGCCTCCGCCAGGCGCGAATCGAAGCGTGCCGCCGCTCCCGGCTTCGCGAGCAGGATGTCGTACACCGAGATCGCGATCAGGTCGGCCACATCCGCGGCCGGCCCGCTGGCATTGAGCAGAACCGCCACGCCCAGCCCGTGGCGGGGCATGAACGACACGTGGGCGCGCGCGCCGGCATACCCGCCGAAGTGGTGCAGCAGCGTGTCTTCCTCGTATTTCCCCCAGTACCAGCCGAGACCGTAGCCGAACCGCTGGAATGGCCCGAAGGTGACCGGCTCCGGCAAGCGCACCTGCATCCGATGCGACTCTCGAATGGCGCCTGCATCGATCGCCTGCCGGCCATCCACCCGGCCCTCGTTCAGGTTGGCCTCGAGCCAGTGGGCGAGGTCCTCCGCCGTGCTCACGACGCCGCCCGCGGCGTGCATGGTCTCGTCGCGCTTGGACTGCACGAGACGGCGGGGAACGCTGTCCGCACCCGCCCAGTAGGGGACCGCGACGCCCCAGCGCTCCGCCTCCGACATGAACGCCGTGGTCCGGCGCATCCCGAGCGGCCGGAACAGCAGTGAATCGAGCAGACGCTGCCACGGCCGGCCGGTCACGCGATCCATCGCGAGACTCGCGACGACATAGCCTAGGTTGTCGTAGTGGAAGGCCCGGTCGGTAACGGTGCTCCCGCGCAGGAGCTCCACGAGCTGGGTCGGCGTGTGCTCGCCGGTGTAGGCCGTGCGGACGACGACCGCCTCGTTGGAGAATCCCATCGTGTGGGTGAGGAGCTGGCGCAGGGTCACCGAATCCGCCGGCCGCTCGGGAGGAAGCCGCAGATCGGGCAGATAGCGCGAAAGCGGCGCGTCCAGATCCAGCACGCCGCGAGCGGCGAGCAGGGAGGCCAGCAGGGCCGTGAAGGACTTCGTGCTGGAGGCCAGGTAAAACGGCGTGCTTGGCACGGCGGCAAGCCTCGCCTCGCGGTCGCGGAACCCCGCGGCGCCGAGGTACACGATGCGATCGCCGCGGACCGCCGCGACGGCGACACCAGGCACGTCGGTGAGCCGGGTGACGATCCGGTGAACCACGCGGTCGATCGCGACGCTGTCGCGGCTCGACCCGGCGGCCGTCGGCCGGACCGAGGTGGCGGGAGCGCCCCGGCACGCGGTCGCGGACAGGACGAGGAGCAGCAGGGCTCGCCGGACGTCCCGCACACCGGAACCTATGAGCGACATGGAAGCAGCTCCCGATGAGGTCGGCCGCCAAGCTAGCGGCGGATCGGGACGGAGGCTTGGACGGATGAAACCTGCCAGCCGTCAGGGCCGGCGGGTGAGAGCTCGGTAGGTCGCCGGCGGCGCTCCGGCCAGCCTCTTGAAGCTGCGGCAGAGGTGGCTCTGGTCCGTGAAGCCCGCCTCTGCGGCGATCCGGGCAACCGACAACACTCCGCCGCCGAGTTGCGCTGCCGCGGTGCGGACCCGGATCTGTCGAAGGTAGTCGGTCACCGACCGGCCATAATGGCGGCGAAAGGCACGGGCGAGGTATACGGGGTGGACCCCTGCGGCGTCCGCGAGCTCGCCCACCCGGCAGGGACCGGCGTGCTCCGCATGCAGCCGGTCACGGACCTGGACGAGCCACCGCGGCGGACGGCGTTCGGCGGCCTGATCTTCCCTGCTGATGAGCAGCAGCAGATCCAGGAACGCCGCCTCGAGCCGCTCCGCGGTCCGTTCTACGGGTTGGGTGTGGTGACGGAGCAGCCGCACCGCGATGCCCAGGGCAGGCGCAGCCGCAAACCAACACCATCGCGACACGCCACGCACATCAACGAGCCATGAAGCGCCGAGCGACGGATGGAGCTGGAAGCGGAGGAGATGGGCGCCGGTTGGCCCGAATCGGTTCGCATGCCGCGTAGCCGCTGGTTTTACGACCACTTCGGCAGCGCCGGCCTGCCTGGCCTCGCCTCGGGCGGTTTCCTCCAGGGCGCCGCCCAGGACGATGCTGACACCGAAGCTCTGGTGCTCGTGCGCGGGCATTTGATAGCCGCCGGGGTAGTGGTCGAGCGTCGCGCGGAGCCCGGGGGCTTCCCAGCGCTGACGATGGGCGGGGCGATCAACATGGTTGCTGGCAGTCAGTTGAACCTCCTGGAAACCCACCTGGGGTGCGCGGGCACCCGCGCGTTGGCGCAGGCGGACGTTTCGGAATGGAGTGGATAGCGCAGACGTGATCTTGCGGAGGGCGGTTTCGCTTCCTACCTTGTGACAACTTGCTGGACAACAAGCAAGACCTACCCCAACAACGTGCCCGATGCCCATTCGGCAGGAAAAGGAACGCAACGCCGCCCGGTCTCGCGCCGCTATCCTCGACGCCGCTGAGGCGCTTTTTGCTGCCCGCGGCTACGACGCCACCAGCCTGACTGAGGTGGGCGCGGCAGCCGGCGTCAGCCGTGGTACCCCAGGCTACTTCTTCGGCAGCAAGGCGGAGCTCTACCGCGCGGTGCTGGACCGGGCGTTCGGTGAGGTGCGGGAGGCCGTCCGTGCCGGCCGGGCGCGCGCGCTTGCCAGCAGCCAGAGCCCGGAAGTCATCCTCGCCGGGGCGGTGTCGGACTACTTCGACTTCCTGGCGGCCCGCCCCAACTTCGTCCGCCTGATCGAGCGCGAGGCGCTGAGCGGGAACGGGGAGCTCGAAGGCGCGGAGCACCTGTCCGCGGGCCAGGAGGCGTTGGCCGCCATCAGCGCCGAGCTCGGCCTGGACGACGCCGAGTCGGGCGACGCCGCGCAGCTCCTTCTCAGCATCATCGCGCTGTGCTGGTTTCCGCTGATTCACGCCCGGACCGTCGCCCCCGCGGTGGGCGTCGACTTCGGCACGGCCGCCGACTTCGAGCGGCGCAAACGCCATGTCGTGAGCCTGGTCCTGCACGGATTGTCCGGGCTCGCCCGCTCGACCACCTCTACCCTCGCCGAGGCCGACGCCCATGACTGACGTCCTTCCGCCCCCAGCCACCTCGCGCCCGCCGCTCGCCAGCGAGCAGGAGGCGCGGGAGGTCGCCGAGGCGGCCCGTGAGCAGGAGTGGCAGGCGCCCAGCTTCGTGCGGGAGCTGTTCGAGGGCTCGTTCCGGCTCGACCTGGTGCATCCCTTTCCGGACATGAGCCCGACCGACGTCGAGCGGGCCCGGCCGTTCATGGCTCGACTCGAGCGGTTTCTGGCGGAACAGGTCGACAGCGATCGGATCGATCGCGAGGGGAAGATCCCGCCCGAGGTCATTCAGGGCCTGCGCGACATCGGCGCCTTCGGCATCAAGATCCCCGAAGAGTACGGCGGCCTGGGCCTCAGCCAGACGGCGTATACCCATGCCATCGCCATGGTCACCAGCATCGACGGCAACCTCACGGCGCTTCTCTCGGCCGCGCAGTCCATCGGCGTCCCGCAGCCGCTCAAGATCTTCGGCACGCCCGAGCAGAAGCAGCGCTACCTGCCCCGGCTCGCCACGGGCGCGGTGAGCGCGTTCGCGCTGACCGAGAGCAACGTGGGCAGCGATCCCGCCGCCATGCAGACCACCGCCGTCCGGTCCGAAGACGGCACGCACTACGTGCTCAACGGCGAGAAGCTCTGGTGCACCAACGGCACCATCGCCGAGCTCATGGTCGTGATGGCGCGGACGGGGCCGAAGAAGATCACGGCCTTCATCGTCGAGGCCGACTGGCCGGGGGTCGAGGTCGTGCGCCGTCTTCACTTCATGGGACTCAAGGCTCTGGAGAACGGGATCATCCGCTTCACCAACGTGAAGGTCCCGGCGGAGAACGTGCTCTGGGGCGAGGGCAAGGGACTCAAGTTGGCGCTCATCACGCTCAACACTGGCCGCCTGACCTTGCCCGCGTCCGCCGTCGCCGGCTCCAAGCGCGCGCTCGAGATGGCGCGCCGGTGGGCGGCGGAGCGCGTGCAGTGGGGGCAGCCGATCGGGAAGCACGATGCCATCGCCCAGAAGCTGGGTCGGATGGCGGCCGACATCTTCGCCATGGAGGCCGTCGCCGACCTGGCCTCGCTGCTGGCCGACCGGGGCAACGCCGACATCCGGCTCGAGGCCGCGATGGCCAAGATGTGGAATACCGAGGTCGGCTGGCGGATCGTGGACGATGCGCTGCAGATCAAGGGCGGGCGCGGCTACGAAACGGCGGACAGCCTGCGGAGCCGCGGTGAGCGGCCGGACCCGATCGAGCGCATGATGCGCGACTACCGCATCAACCTCATCTTCGAGGGCTCGAGCGAGATCATGCGTCTGTTCATCGCCCGCGAGGCGGTGGACACGCATCTCGCGGTGGCGGGAGCGCTCATCGATCCGAAAACGCCCGCCGGCCGCAAGGTCGCGGCGCTCGCCCGCGCCGGGTGGTTCTACGCCACGTGGTATCCCCGGCTCTGGGTGGGCCTCCGGGGCCGGCTGGGCTACGGCGAGTTCGGACCGCTCGCCCCGCACGTGCGCTTCGTAGACCGGTCCAGCCGAAGGCTCGCCCGCACCCTGTTCCACTGCATGGTCCGCTTCGGCCCGAAGCTCGAGAAGCGCCAGGCCGTGCTCGGCCGGCTGGTGGAGATCGGCGCGGAGCTGCTGGCCATCACCGCGGCGTGCAGCCAGGCCCAGGCGATGGTCCGGCAGGACCCCGCGAATCGGGGCCCCCTTGAGCTCGCCGACCTGTTCAGCCGCCACGCCCGCCGGCGGGTGGAGGAACGGTTCGCGTCCGTGTTCGACAACGATGACGTGGCGACCTACGCCGTGGCGCAGCAGGTGCTCCGCGAGGAGCACGCCTGGCTCGAGCAGGGCATGGTCCGCCGGCCCGACGACCGGTAGCGCGGCCGGCGAGCTTATCTTTTCAGGCAACTCTCACCCGAGCGGCGGATGGCGATTGCGGAAGGCCGGACGATTCCGTTCACGGGCCCCGAGGCCGTGGACGTGGCGGTGCTCGAGACGTTCGAGTACGCCGGACCCGAGCAGGAGATCGTGACCGAGACCCGCGAGTTCAGCCCGGTGTGCCCCTATAGCGGGCTGCCGGACTTCGCGACGCTGCGCATCGTGTACGTCCCCAGCGACCGGTGCATCGAGCTCAAGAGCCTCAAGTACTACGTCACCAGCTATCGGAGCGTGGGCATCTTCCAGGAGCACGCCACGGCCAAGATCGCGAAGGATCTGTTCAGTGTCCTCCGCCCCCGCCGGCTCACCGTCACTACGATCTACAACACGCGGGGCGGCTTCGATACGACGTGCAGCGTGACGCTGGACGGCAAACGGTAAGCGTTCTTCATCCCGAGCAGAGCGAGGGACCTTGCCGGGCCGAGTTCGAGCCATTCCCGGGCAAGGTCCCTCGCTTTGCTCGGGATGAAGAGCCGCCGACCCGCCGGCTCAGGCCGGGCTGGCGGCCGGCATCAGCCGGTTCGCGAGGGCTTCGAGGCCGGCCCGCTCGTCCGCAATCGTCCAGCCAGCGGGCACGGCATCCACGCCGTCGCGGGCGCCGAGCAGCGCGCCGGCGAGCCCCGCCCGCCCGGCACACGCCGGGCCCCGCGCGATCCCATCGAGGCCGCGCTCGAGCAGCGGCTCATGGTACGCCAGCCGCAACGCCGCCTCCGCATCCACCACCGCCTGGCCCTCGCCGGCGACTGGTCCGCTCGGCACGCCCGCGGGCAGCGGCACTCGCCGCACTACCGCGAGCAACGCCTCGGGGACGGCATTGTTCCGGAGCGCCTCGATCACGTCGGCCACGAAGTCACGCCTGCCCTGGAGAAACCGGGCGAGCGCCACGTTGACCGCCACCGCCGACCAGGCCACCTCGGGGTCGGGGTGCGTGAGCGCCGCGATGTGGTAGGTCGCGCTCACCAGCGTGGCCGGTGCCGACCAGGCGGCGAGAGCGACGGGGACGGCCCGCACCAGCGCGTCGCTCCCGGTGCCCGCCGCGCGCGCCGGCGGCGCGTCGTGCCGGGCCAGGTGGGCGAGCGCCGCGGCGGTCTCGGGGTCGATCGCGTCCGGCGCCGTTTCGTGATATGCCGCCCAGCGGTGGGCCAGGGCGCGCAGGTCCCGCCGTCCGCCCGCCAGCTCCTCAGCCAGAATCCGGGTCAGCGCGAGCCCGCCGTCCGGTCGCGCGCCGAGCGCGCGGCGGCGAGCCGCGGCGAGGCCCACGAGGGCGCCGGCGGCGCGCGCGGCGAACGAGGGCGAGAGCTTGGCCACGCGTCTCCTCGGGTGTGGCGACGTCGGGTGTGGCGACGTCGGGTGTGGCGACGTCG
>JAICJD010000087.1 GCA_025928645.1 Gemmatimonadales bacterium | reverse complement strand
GGGCGGGAAGGTGCTCGCGGGTTTCGCCGGCTCGGTGGCCGACGCGCTCACGCTCTACGAGAAGTTCGAGGAGAAGCTCGACCGCTACCCCGCCAACCTTCCGCGCGCCGCGGTGGAGCTGGCCAAGGACTGGCGGAGCGATCGGGTACTGCGCCGGCTCGAGGCGCTCCTGGTCGTGGCCGACCTGGAGCACAGCTTTCTTCTGAGCGGCTCGGGCGAGCTGATCGAGCCGGACGACGGGATCGTCGCGGTCGGCTCCGGCGGCAACTACGCCCTGGCGGCGGCCCGCGCCCTGCTCCCGATGGACGGCCTGTCCGCGCGGGAGACCGTGCAGCGCTCGCTCGACATCGCCGCCGACATCTGCGTGTTCACCAACCGGAATCTGACTATCCTCGAGCTTCCCGACGGCGCCAACGCGACCAGAGCGATAAGCGGTAAGCGGTAGGCGGTGTGCACCTTCATCCCGAGCGCGCAGCGAGGGACCCTCTCCGCCGGTCACCGACCATGGCCGCGGTCCGGATCGTCGAGCAAGGTCCCTCGCTTCGCTCGGGATGAGGATGTCGCTCACCCGCTCACCCGCGCCCCGCCCGTCTGACCGTCTGACCGTCTGACCACTTACCTTACACCCATGTCCGACCCCGTCCTCGCCCCGACCGACGAAGCCCCGGCCCCGCTGCCCTGGCTGGAGGAAATGCCCCCGCGCCAGATCGTGGCGGAGCTCAACCGCTACATCGTGGGCCAGGAGGCCGCGAAGAAGGCGGTCGCCATCGCCGTGCGGAACCGCTGGCGCCGTGCCCAGACGCCCGACGACATCCGTGACGAGATCACGCCCTACAACATCATCCTCATCGGCCCGACCGGTGTCGGGAAGACCGAGGTCGCCCGCCGGCTGGCCCGGCTGAGCGGGGCGCCGTTCATCAAGGTCGAGGCCTCGAAGTTCACCGAGGTAGGCTACGTCGGCCGGGACGCGGAGAGCATGGTCCGCGACCTGGTGGATGCCGCGATCAACATGGTCCGCACCGAGCGCGAGGACGAGGTCTACCCCCAGGCCGAGCGTCGGGCGGACGAGCGGCTGCTGGACCTCCTCCTGCCGCCAGCCCCCCTCCCGACGGAAAGGACGGAGAGGACGGAGAAGACGGAGCGGAGCCCGGTGTTCGTGGTGGGCTCGACCGGCCAAGCCAAGGCGGAGCGCGCCGCCACGGCCGACGACGAGCGCCGCTCGCGCTCGCGCGAGAAGCTGCGGACGATGCTCACCTCCGGCCAGCTCGACGAGCGCGAGGTCGAGATCGAGGTCACCCCGCAGAGCTTCCCGATGATGGAGATGTTGCAGCCGCCGCAGGGCATGGAGGGGCCGGACATCAACTTCACCGAGATGCTGCAGGAGATGCTCCCGAAGCGCACCAAGCGGCGCACGGTCAAGGTGCCCGAGGCGCGCCGCGTCCTGATCGACGAGGAGCTCAAGAAGCTGGTGGACATGGACGACGTGGTGAACGAGGCGCTGGACCGGGTCGAGAACCACGGGATCATCTTCATCGACGAGCTGGACAAGATCGCCGGCGAGCGCGGCCAGGCCGGCGGCCCCGACGTGAGCCGGGAAGGGGTGCAGCGCGATCTCCTGCCCATCGTCGAGGGCTCGACCATCCAGACTCGGTACGGCTACGTCCGGAGCGACCACATCCTGTTCATCGCGGCCGGTGCGTTCCACGTCTCCAAGCCGTCGGACCTGATCCCGGAGCTCCAGGGCCGGTTCCCGATCCGGGTCGAGCTGCAGCCGCTCACCGAGCAGGACTTCATCCGGATCATGACCGAGCCGGAGAACGCGCTCACGAAGCAGTACCAGGCGCTGGTGGCCGCGGAGGGAGCGGAGCTCCGGTTCACCGAGGACGGGATCGCCGAGGTGGCGCGGGTGGCCTACATGGCGAACGACCGGATGGAGAACATCGGCGCCCGCCGCCTCCACACGGTCATGTCGGCCCTGATGGAGGAGGTGCTGTTCGAGCTGCCGGAGTGGCCGGAGAAGCGGATCCTGTTCGACGCGGCAGGGGTCCGGGAGCGGCTGGCGAAGATCGTGAACGACGATGACCTGAGGCGGTATATCCTGTAGACGTTGATACGCGAGCTTTCTTCGTCCGCTGCCGGACATAATTCTTCACGGGGAGCTCCCGTCCCGGGGCCACTCTGGCCGGACGCGGGACGGGACTGTACCGTTAGGAGGTTCCCGACAAGCCATCGCGAAAGCTGGGGCAGGACGGAGGTGTCCTATGCCGCCACACGCCACCTATCCCTACACGGGCCGTTTCATCGTACGGCTCACCCCCACCGCGGTCGACCGAATCATTCAGTGGAAACATGCCGAGCCGGCACTCGCGCTCGACGATCTGCGCCAGCTGGCATGTACGTTGGAGCTGACTGAGCTCTGCGCCATCCTCACGGACTATCGCAGGATGGTGATCTCGCCCGTCGTGGGCGACGCGTCGTTCGACCGGGTGCTCGAGTTGGAGGCGAACGCCGAGCATTCCCCCTATCCGCCGGTGCACCGGTTGGCGAGCTACTATGTGCTGGATCCGCGGGAGGGCTTGAGCCAGCCGGAGGCCGACCGGCTGCTGGGCCGGCTCCTCCGTCTCAAGCCGTCGGACGGAGTCGAGCGCGTCTACCGCGAGCCGGAGCTGCGTGACGCGGCTTGGGTCGTCGATCCGACGGACGATGAGTACGGAAGCAAAGAAGACTTTGTGAAAGGCGGAACCTCGGGCCCGGACAAGTACAAGGGCATCAATGCCGACTCGCCAGCCGTATGGGCGAAGTACAACGGCGCCGGCATCGGCTTCGTGGATCTCGAGACCGGCTGGAACCTCGATCACGACGACCTGCCCGGGTGTGCCTACCCCGTCTTCAACGTCAACCGCTACAAACCGGACAAACCCTACGACGGAGATCATGGGACCGCCGTGCTCGGAGTCGTCCTCGGCGTGGACAACGCGAAAGGCATCGTCGGCGTGGCTCCGGGCGCCTCGCTCCGGCGCGTGGTGTCGCGGATCCGCTCGGACGACGATGAGTGGGATCTGGTGAACGCCGTGGTCGCCGCATTGGACCCCGGCGTCATGGTCGCCGGCGACGTGCTGCTCATTGAGGTGGAGACCCTGAAGGACCATCCGATCAGGGGGTACCCGGTAGAGATCGTGGACCACTGGTTCGACGGAATCCGGCTGGCCGTCGGCAACGGGATCATCGTGGTCGAGCCGGCCGGCAACGGCTATTACCCCGAAAACAGCGATGACAAGATCGGGCGGGATCTCGACAAGCTCGAGAATGATTGGCCCGATGCGCCGGCGTGGCGGAGCTTGAACCGGGACTCGTCGCCACTTTTCCTCGACTCGGGGGCGATCGTGGTGTCCGCCTGCACGTCCGCCGTGGCGCCGGACGGTGCGCCGAGCGGGACGCACCGACGGATGCAGTGGGCCACGTTCGGCTCACGGATCGACTGCTACGCCTGGGGTGAGGGTGTCTACAGCGCGGGTTACGGGTGGCTGCCGAGCCCCACGCCGGCGGACCCCAACCTCTGGTATACCGACAGCTTCGATGGGACCAGCGCGGCATCCGCCATCATTGCCGGCGCGGCCCTGCTGATCCAGCAGATGAGCCATGACACGCTGGGGTGGCGGCTGTCACCGGCACAGGTCCGCGCGCTCCTCTCGGACAAGCTGACGGGCGTTCAAGTCGTCGACTATACCGGCACTGCCTATATGGGAGTGATGCCTGATCTGGCCGCGATCGCGGCGAGGATCGGGGCCATCCCGGACGTGTTCATCCGCGACTCCGTCGACGATGCCGGCGCCGTGCCGAATGACAAGGTGTTTCAGAGTCCGGACATCATCGTGCGCAACTCGGCGGTGGCCGATCCGGCAACTGAATTCGGCGCGGCCGGCCCGTGGGCGCACGCGATGCCGCCGAACGACCCGATTAGGGCCGGCCAGGCCAACTACTTCTACGTTCGCCTGCGCAATCGCAGCCTGGTGAGCGCCGATGGCGTCGCGGTTACCCTCTACTGGAGCGAGGCCAGCCCGCTGGTCGCTCCGGTCCATTGGCACTTGATCGGCAAACTGGGCGGCATTCAGGTGACCACGGGCGGCGCGCTCGCCGTGGCAGGGCCGCTCGTCTGGACGCCACAGGCCGGTGACCTGCCGGGGCACGGGTGCCTCGTGGCCGTTGCGGACCATCCGCTGGATCCTGAGCCGCCCCAGGTCCCTGCCCAGGCCACCTGGGACGATTTCCTCGGCTACGTGGGCCGCAATAACAACGTCGCCTGGCGCAACTTCACGGTGATAAAGCCGCTCGCGGCCGGTGCCGGTCTGGCCGCGAGCGCCGGGTTCGTGCTTCGCGGCGCCGGAACGCACCAGGAATTCACGCTGGAGCTCATCCAGCATCTGCCGGACGGCGCGCGGCTGCTGTGGGACGTCCCTGCAGAGCTGGCCGCCATGATCCGACGGGTGATGGGGGATGAGGTCGTGGATGAAGGCGACGCGGAATCCGGGCGGCGGCTCCGGCTTCCGACACAGCGTCTGATGCGTTTCCCGCGCCTCAGGTTCCACCGCGACGCGGCGTATCGTTGCCTGATGCGTGTGGACTTCCCGCGACGCCCGAGACAGGCGGGCGAGATCGTCCTCCGGCAGCTGTTCGAGCGGCGCGAGGTCGGTCGGTTGACCTGGGCGATCGAGGCTACACCCGAGGAATAGTCGAGCGCGCATGCTCGAGCATCCGCAGGAGACCGTCATCGGCACCCAGCTGGCGGATCTGCAGGCCACCTTGGGGGCGCGGTATGCTCTCGACCGGGAGCTCGGGCACGGGGGTATGGCCTATGTGTACCTCGCGCGCGATCTGAGACACGATCGAAACGTGGCGATCAAGGTGCTCAGACCGGAGCTCGCGGCGGGCCTTGGCGTCGAGCGGTTCCTCCGCGAAGTGCGCATCGAGTCGGCGCTTCAGCACCCACATATCGTTGGCCTCCTCGACTCCGGCGCGCTGGGGGCGGGGGTGGTGCGCGCGTCATCCCTGCCGTACTACGTCATGCCCTACATCGCCGGCGAGAGCCTGCGCGAGCGGCTGCAGCGCGAGCGACAGCTCCCGCTCGACGACGCTCTGGGCATTGCGCGGGAGGTCGGCAATGCGCTCGCCTATGCCCACGAGCGGGGCGTGGTCCATCGCGACGTGAAGCCGGGCAACATCCTGCTTGCCGACGGACATGCATGGGTGACCGATTTCGGCATCGCTCGCGCCATCACCGTCGCCGCCGGCGATCAGTTGACCGAGACCGGCCTGGTCGTCGGCACGCCCGACTACATGAGCCCCGAGCAGGCCAGCGGCGACACGGCGATCGACGGCCGGAGTGATGTCTACGCCCTGGCCTGCGTCCTGTTCGAAATGTTGGCCGGCGAGCCGCCGTTTCGCGGCCGTACGGCGCAGGTCGTCCTGGCCCGACAGCGAGCCGAGCCGCCACCGGCGATTCGCATCCTCCGCCCGGGCGTGCCGGAGCACGTGGAAGCGGCATTGCTGCAGGCATTGGCGAAGGTCGCGGCTGATCGGTTCCGGACCGTCGACGACTTCCTGTCGGCGCTGAACGCGCCCCGCCCGGCCGCGGAGCACGGACCGCGCCTGCCTTCACGCCGCGCCGCGCTCCTCCTGCTGACCGTCGGCGTCGCGGTGGCGGCGGCGCTCGGCTATTTCGTCCGTCATCGGTTGACCACCCTGGACGCCAACCGGGTTGTCGTGTTTCCGTTGCGCGCCGGTCCCGGCCCGAACGAGGACAGCGGGGAAAGCGTGGCGACCTATCTGGGCTACGCACTCGAGGGCACGGCGCCGCTCCGTTGGCTGGATGGATGGGACTTCTTCGACTCGCGCCAGCGGTCGCGGCAGGCTGACCTGACCTCGGCCGAGGCCCGCGAGATCGCGCGCCACGCGCACGCCGGGTATTACCTGGACGGATCCATCGTCAGGAATTCCGATTCGGTCACCGTCGTGCTGCGGCTCCACGACGTTCGCGGCGATTCGGTCCTCCGCCGCGCCGGCGCGTCTGGCAAGAGCAACGCCGTATCGCTGCCACAGATCGGCCTGAGGGCCATGAGCGAGCTGCTCCCGGCGCTCCTGCAGCCCGGCAGGCGAGTGGATCTCACCGCGCTGAGCGAGCGCCGCCCGACGGCGATCGCCGATTTCCTGCGTGGTGAGCAAGCCTACCGCCAACTCCACTTCGACCAAGCGCTGGTCGATTATCAGGCCGCCATCCAGGATGATTCCGCGTTCGCGATCGCCGCGCTGAAAGCGGGGATGGCGGCGAGTTGGCAAGAACGCCCGGACGAGGCGCGGACCTTCCTCCGGATCGCCCTCCAGGGTCGAGACCTGCTGCCAAGAAAGTACCGTCGGTTCGCCGAGGGACTCGCCAGCTTCTGGGGCGGAGCAGCCGATTCGGCGATCAGCCGGTTCCGGCAGGCTGTGGAGGAAAACCCGGACTGGGCGGAGGCATGGATGAGTCTGGGTGAGGTGTACTATCACCTCCTTCCGCGAGCCTTTTCACTGGACTCCCTGGCCCAGGCAGCCTTCGACCACGCCCACCGCCTCGAACCTGATTTCACCCCCGCGCTCTATCACCTCGTGACGACTGCGATCCGCCGAGGCGACCTCGGAGCGGCGCGGGGCTATTTCGATGCGCTGCGGAAGCTGGGGGCCGATAGCGCGATGGAGCGCAGACTTGCGTTGATATTCGACTGTCTCAACGACGGGCCCGCGAGCGTCGACTGGGCTGGCGCCGTGAGGCGAAATCCCGTCGCCGTGCTCGAGGCCGCACAGCCTTTGATCGGCGACCCCGACCAGCGGGCGTGCGCCCAGGCAGCCTACCAGGCTGCGCTGCAGGCGCCCATGGTCGAAACTCGGTGGGGTGCGTTGCTCGGGCTTCAGGGCCTGCTGGTTGCCGAGGGTCGCCACGCCGAACTCGCCCGTCTTTTCGGCTCCGCCCCTGCCGCGGACCTGCCGGGGCGTTTGCTCTACCTCTGGGACGCCACCGCGGATGCCGCGCTCGACTCGCTCGCCTCGGAGACAGCGGATGAGCGAGGTACCGACTATGCAGCCATGGAAGGCCCCAATCTCTGGCTGCTTGGGGAATGGGAGGCCCATCGTGGAAACGCGCTCGTCGTTCGCCGGATCGCGGCGGTGCTGGATTCGCTCGCCCGGAAAGGCAGCCGGCGCGACTCGGTCCTCGCCGACATCATGGCGGCACAGGCGGCCCGGGTGGAGGGCGACACGGCGCGCGCCCTCGCGCTCCTGACCGCGCTCACGCCCTCGGCCCCGGTAGCCGATCTCCAGTGGCAGCCGTGGGAGGCTATGGCTGGCGAGCGGCTGGCACTGGCTGAGCTGCTGTTCGCGGGTGGGAATTTTGGCGAAGCGGCCGATGTCGCCGCCGGTCTGGACAATCACCGGTCCGTAGCATTCCTGCCGTTTCTGGCGAACGCGCTGTGGCTGCGTCTGCGGGCGGCTGACGCCATCGGGAATCTGCCGCTCGCCATCCAGCTGCGTCGCCGGCTGCACTCGTTGCGTTCGGCCGCCGTCGCCGTTCCGGCAACGCGAAGGTTGTCCCACCCACAATGAGGGAGGCGCGCCATGCCTGACCAGAAGCATCATGGGAAGAAGCACGACGATCAGCAGGTCGACACCCTGAAATGTCCCAAGAGCCTCGACGAGATGTGTGCCAAGCTCGACGCCTGGGGTGCCGCGTGGGAGACCTGGGGCAAGAAGGTCAAGCGAGTGGTGGATGAGTGCTGCGGCGATGGTGGTCCCGAGACACTGCCTCCGCCCCCGAAACCGCCGTTCCACTAGCCTCGGGCGAGGGGCGCTCCGGCAAGCCGAGTCTGCGCTCCGGGTCGCGTTCGAGGGCCCGGAGCACGCCGGCTTCGCGGGATCCCGCTACGGGACCATCGTACGTACCAGCTCCCCCGCGCTCCCCGGCCGCTGCTCCGGCTCCTTCGCCAGCGCCGCCATCACCGCCGCCTCGACCGCCGGCGGCACTTCCGGCCGCATCGTGCGGATCGGCGGCGCCGGCGCGCTCACGTGCCGCGCGATCACCGCCTGGGGCGTCGCTCCCGTGAACGGGAGCTCGCCCGCCAGCATTTCGTACAGCACGCACCCCAGCGCGTAGATGTCCGAGGCCGTACCGACGGTCGCCTGCCCGGTGGCCTGCTCGGGGCTCATGTAGGCCGGCGTTCCGATCACGAGCCCGCTCGACGAGAGCGGCTCGACCGCCGCGCGGTCGAGCGCGAGCGCCAGCCCGAAATCGCACACCAGCGCCCGGCCGACCTCCAGCAGCACGTTCGCCGGCTTGATGTCGCGGTGGACGATGCCCTGGTTGTGCGCGTAGTCGATCGCCGCCGCCAGATCCGCGGCGATCGACAGGGCCTCCGCGATCGGCAGCGGTCCCGAGCGCGCGAGCCGCGCGTGGAGGTCCTCGCCCGCGATGTATGGCATCACCAGATAGAGCAGCGACCCCGCCGTGCCCGACTCCACCACCGGCACGATGCCCGGATGCGTGAGCCGGCGCAGGATCTGGATCTCGCGGTGAAACCGCGCCGCGCCGACCACGACCGCCAGCTCGGGCCGGAGCACCTTGACCGCGACGCGGGCGCCGCCGCCGGCCGGCGTGGCCAGGTACACCCGTGACATGGCCCCGTGGCCGATCTCCCGCTCGATGTCGTACCGATCGGCCACCGCCTCGCGCAGCACGTCCAGGGTCGGCCGCATCGCCCCAACGTACGGCCCGGGACCGGCCCGGAATAGAGGCGCCCGCCACTGGTGCCCCGTCCCGCCCCCGACTACAATCCCCGCGACCTCGCTCCGTCCCCGGCCCCGAGTCCCGATGCCCACGCGCCACTTCCTCGCGATCCCCGACTTCTCCCGCCCCGAGCTCCACGCCCTGTTCGATCTCGCCGCCCGGATGAAACGCGGCGAGTATCGCGACCGGCCGCTCGCGGGCAGGACGCTGGGGATGATCTTCGCCAAGAGCTCGACCCGGACCCGCGTCTCCTTCGAGGTCGGGGCCTGGCAGCTCGGCGGGCATGCGCTCTTCCTCTCCTCGCGCGACATCCAGCTCGGCCGCGGCGAGCCGATCCGCGACACCGCCCGCGTCCTGTCGCGCTACCTCGACGGGCTCATGATCCGCACCTTCGATCACGCCGACGCGGAGGAGCTCGCGCGCTACGCCTCCATCCCCGTGATCAACGGTCTCACCGACCTGCTCCATCCCTGCCAGGTGCTCGCCGACCTGCTCACGGTGAAGGAGAGCCTCGGCGGGTGGGAGGGGAAGACGGTCGCCTGGATCGGCGACGGCAACAACATGGCCAACAGCTGGATCAACGCGGCCGGCAGCCTCGGCTTCGAGCTCAGGCTCGCCTGTCCCGAGGGGTACCGCCCCGACCCCGACATCCTGCGGCGCAACCAGGCGGCCGCGCGGATCACGCTGGCGGCCGATCCCTGCGAGGCGGCGCGCGGCGCCCACGTGGTGACCACCGACGTGTGGGCCTCGATGGGCCAGGAGGAGGAGCAGGCCGTCCGCGCCCGCGCCTTCCAGGGCTACGTCGTGGACGCGGCGCTCATGCGCGCGGCCGACCCGTCGGCCATCTTCCTCCACTGCCTCCCGGCGCACCGCGGCGAGGAGGTCTCGGAGGACGTGCTCGAGGGACCGCAGTCGCGCGTGTGGGACGAGGCCGAGAACCGGCTGCACGTGCAGAAGGCGCTGATGGCGACGCTGATGGGAGCACGCGCATGACCGACGCGCTCCGCCGCACCCCGCTCTACGACCGCCACCGGGCGCTCGGCGGCAAGATGGTGCCGTTCGCCGGCTGGGAGATGCCGGTCCAGTATCCCGCGGGGATCCTGGCCGAGCACCACGCGGTGCGCACCGCCGTCGGCGTGTTCGACGTGTCGCACATGGGCGAGTTCGAGATCACCGGCCCCGACCGGAACGCCTTCGTCAACCGCATCACCACCAACGACGTGTCGAAGCTCGAGCCGGGCCAGGTGCAGTACTCCGCGCTGCTCACGCCCGAGGGGACCTTCATCGACGACTGCACGGTCTACCGCTTCGACGACAAGCTGATGATCGTGGTGAACGCGTCGAACATCGCGCGCGCGTGGGAGCACATCGTCGCCCACAAGGGCGGCGCCAACGTCCGGCTCAAGGACATCTCGCCCGAGGTCGGGCTGCTCGCGGTGCAGGGTCCGCGCGCCGAGGAAACGCTCGCGCCGCTCTCGGGCGTGCCGCTGGGCGACATCCGGTACTACCACTTCGCGGTCGGCAAGGTGGCCGGCGCGCAGTGCTTCATCTCGCGCACGGGCTACACCGGCGAGGACGGGTTCGAGCTCTACTGCCGCGACCGCGACACCGGCGCGCTGTGGGACGCCATCGTCGCGGCGGGCGCCAGGCCCATCGGTCTCGGCGCGCGCGACTCGCTCCGGCTCGAGATGGGCTACGCGCTCTACGGCAACGAGATCGACGACACCGTCACCCCGCTCGAGGCGGGGCTGGGCTGGATCGTGAAGCTCGACAAGGGCGCGCCGTTCATCGGGCACGAGGCGCTGCGGGCGCAGAAAGCCCGCGGGGTAACCCGCCGGCTGGTGGGGTTCAGGCTCACCGGCCGCGGCTTCCCCCGCCGCGGCTACCCGGTGCAGCTCGCCGGCCGCGAGGCTGACATCGTGCGGAGCGGCACGCTGAGCCCCTCGCTCGGCGTGGGGATCGGCACCACCTATCTCCCGGCGGCCGCGGCGAAGCCGGGCACCACTTTCGAGATCGAGTGCCGCGGCGAGCGGCTCCCGGCGGACGTGGTGAAGCTCCCGTTCTGGACCAAGGGGAGCGTGAAGCGGTAATTGGTGGAGAGTCACCCTGAGCGAAGCGAAGGGGGCATGCGATCCATGTTGCGCGACCTCCGCCACGCCCTCCGCACGCTCGCCCGAAGCCCGGGCTACGCCATCACGGTCGTCCTCACGCTCGCCCTCGGCATCGGCGGGACCACCGCCGTGTTCAGCGTGCTCCGCTCGGTCATCCTGCGCCCCTTCGCCTGGGCGCCGGCCGACCGGGTGATGATGATCGCCGAGCGCGATTCCGCCTCGAACGTCCGCCCGGCCTCGTATCCCACCTTCCAGGACTGGCGCGCGGGCACCAACGCGTTCGAGGCGCTCGCCTTCGTGCGCGGCGAGGGCGCGGTGCTCAAGACCGCTGACGGCGCCGAGCGGCTGGTCTGCGCGTACGTCTCGGACCAGTACTTCCGGGTGCTGCCCGAGGCCGCCGCCGTCGGCCGTGCCCTCGAGCCGGCGGACTTCGCCCCCGGCGCGCCGGCGGTCGCGGCGATCTCCTGGTCGCTCTGGCAGCGGCGGTTCGGCGGCGACCGCGCCCTGATCGGCCGGAACGCCACGTTCGGCGACCGGAGCTACGCCATCGTCGGGGTCATGCCGGCGGACTTCGTCTACCCGACCTGGGCCGACCTCTGGTCGCCCATCAGCGTCATCCTCGCCTCGAGTCCCCAGCTCCAGCAGCGCGGCCTGCACACCGACAGCCGTGTCGTCGGGCGGCTCCGCGCCGGGGTGGACTCGACGGGCGGCGTGCGGGCGCTGTCCGCCGTCGCCGCTCACCTGGCCGAGACCTATCCGGCGGAGAACGGCGGCTGGCGCGACGTCGCGTTCCTGCCGGTGGCCGCCGAGATCCTGGGCGGGGCCGGCCCGCAGCTCCGGCTGCTGACCGCGGCCGCGGTGTTCGTGCTGCTCATCGCCTGCGTCAACGTCGCGGCGCTCGCGCTGGCCCGCGCGGGCGCCCGGGGGCGCGAGCTCGCCATCCGCACGGCGCTGGGCGGCGGCCGCGGCGCGCTGCTCCGGCTGCTCGCCGCCGAGTGCGTCGTGCTCGGCGTCGCGGCGGGCGCGCTCGGCCTTGGCGCGGCGGTGCTGCTCGTGGGCTGGCTCCGGGTCGCCGCGGCGGACCTGCTGCCCAGGGCGGGCGAGCTCGCGGTGGATCCCTGGGCCATGGCGGCCGCGGTGGTGCTCGCGATCGCGCTCGTGGTGGTCCTGGGACTGCTGCCCGCGCTCCGCGGGTCGGCGTCGCTCACCGCCGCGTTGCGAGAGGGCGCGGGCTCGGGGCGCGGGCCCGCCCGTCGCCGGCTCCGCGGCGCGCTGGTGGTCGGCGAGATCGCGCTGGCGCTCGTCCTCCTCACCGGCGCCGGCCTGCTCATCCGGAGCCTCGAGCGGCTCGAGCGCGTCCGCACCGGGTTCGACGAGGAGCACCTGCTGGCCGTGCCGATCATGCCGCCCTCGGAGAAGTACGCCAGCCCCGGGCGCGCGCTCCAGCTCTACCGCGACGTGGCGGCCGCCGTGGCGGCGCTGCCCGGCGTGCGGTCGGTCGCGCTGACCAACCACGTGCCGTTGAGCGGCGCCTCGATCGATACGCCGGTGGAGGTGGAGGGCGCCGTTGCTCGGGAGAGCGACCAGGCGCTGTTCCGGGAGGTGGACACCGCGTACTTCCGGACGGCCGGCATCCCGGTCGTGCGCGGCCGCGACTTCACCGCCGACGACCTGGCGCACCCGGGCGACGCGGCGCTGGTGAACCAGGCGTTCGCCGCGCGCTACTGGCCCGGCGGCGATGCGCTGGGCAAGCGCATCACGGTGCGGAAGTCGGCCCAGGGACGTCCGGAGTTCGGCGAGCCGGTGCGCGCGACGATCGTCGGGGTAGTGGGAAACGTGCGGCACTACTCACTCGACACCGACTTCGTTCCCGAGGTCTACCTGCCGTACACCGTGACCGTGTGGAGCTGGATGTCGCTCGTGGTCCGAACCGCGGGCGATCCGGCCGCCATGGCGCCCGCCGTCGAGCGCGCGGCCCGCACGGTCGAGCCCGATCTCCCGCTCGAGAGCGCCGCGCTGGTCAACCGGGTGTACGACCTGCCCGCGCTGCTCCGGCAGTCGCTCGCCTACCGCCGGTTCATCACCGGACTCCTCGGGGCCTTCGCGCTGCCGGCGCTCCTGCTCGCCGCGCTCGGCATCTACGGCGTGATGGCCTACCTGGTGGCGCAGCGGGAGCGGGAGATCGGCATCCGCATGGCTCTCGGCGCGCAGCGGCGCGACGTGCTCGGGCTGGTCGTGGGGGAGGGACTGCGGCTCGCCGGCGTGGGCGTGCTGCTCGGCGCGGCCGGGGCGCTCGCGACCACGCGATGGCTCCGGTCCGAGCTGTACGACACCAGCGCCGCCGATCCCCTCACCTTCGTGCTGGCCGCAGGCGTGCTGATCGCGATCGGGCTCGTCGCCATGGTGCTCCCGGCGCGGCGGGCAGCGGGCGTCGACCCGGCCCGCACCCTTCAGGCCGAATAGCCCGCCGGCCTATGGCGCTCCGCCTCGCCATTCTCACCATCTCCGACGCCGGCCACCGCGGCCAGCGCGCCGACGCCTCGGGCGACGCGATCGCCGCCTGGGCCGCGGAGCGTGGCTACACCCTCGCCGATCGCGCGCTCGTGCCCGACGAGACGGCGCGCATCGCGGCCGTGCTGGCTTCCTGGTCCGACGGCGGCGCCGCCGACCTCATCCTCACCACCGGCGGCACCGGCCTCACCCCGCGCGACGTCACCCCCGAAGCCACCCGCGCCGTGCTGGACAAGGAGGCCCCGGGCATCGCCGAGGCGCTGCGCATGGCGGTCTACCCGCGCTTTCCGCGGGCCGCCCTCTCCCGCGGCACCGCAGGGGTCCGCGCCCGCACGCTCATCGTGAACCTGCCGGGCAGCACCGGCGGCGTGCGCGACGGGCTCGCGGTCCTGGCCGAGTTCGTCGATCACGCGGTAGACCTGGTGCGGGGGGAGCGGACGGAGCACTAAGGCGAGCGGAGTCACCCTGACCCCCGAGCGGAGCGAGGGGGAAAGGGGCATGCGTCGGCTCAGGGCCCCTTTCCCCCTCGCTCCGCTCGGGGTCAGGGTGACTCCGTGGCCGACCCGCTCGCCCGCTCGCCCGCTCGCCTGCCCGCCCGTCCTTCGCTATGTTGTTCCCACCCCCACCGCGAGGCTCCCGTGCGCGCCTGGCTCGGCTCGTTGCTCCTGACGGTTGCCGCCGCGGCGCCGCTCCGCGCCCAGGGGCTGCAGTCCAAGCTGCAAGACCTCTTCATCTTCGGCACCGGCGACGACCCCCTCGTCCTCGGCGGCTCCGCCGCCGACGAGAACCCCGCCATCCAGGTCCACGGCAACCACTTCATTCCCTCCGCCGTGGCCGGCAACGCGACCATCATCTCGTTCCTCTCGAACGCGATCAGCAGCAACGTCACCAACATCCCGTTCACCGCCTCGAGCGGCGGCGAGACCTTCCGCTTCGAGGGCGCCACCCCGATCCAGACCTCGACCTCCGCCGGCCCGATCTACGCCGAGCGGGCGCAGACCCTCGGGCGCGGCCGCCTGTTCGTGGGCCTGGCCCGGAGCGGGCTCAGCTACAAGACCCTCCGCGGCGTGCCGCTCGACAACGTCCAGTTCACGTTCACGCACCAGAACGTGGATTTTCCCGGCTGCGACCAGATCTTCAACGCCGACTGCACGATCTACGGCGTCCCCGAGTTCGAGAACGAGACCATCGACTTCAATCTCGACCTCGACGTGTCGGTGAACGTCACCTCGTTCCTGCTGACCTACGGCATCTCGAACCGGGTGGACTTCGGCGTGGTCGTGCCCTTCGTGGAGACCTCGCTCCGCGGCACCAGCAATGCCACCATCATCCCGTTCGGCACCAACGGCCCGCCGCCCCATTTCTTCTCCGGGACGGAAGAGAATCCGGTGCTCACCGCCAGCCGCTTCTCCGAGGGCTCGGCGTCGGGCCTGGGCGACGTGTCGGCGCGGATCAAGGCCAACCTGCGCGACGCGACGCCGGTCTCGCTCGCCGTGATCGCCGAAGGACGCTTTCCGACCGGAAGCGAGTCGGACCTCCGCGGCTCCGGCGCCGTCGAGCTGCGCGGGCTCGGCATCGTGTCCGCGCGGCTGGGCTCGTTCTCGCCCCACGTGAACGTGGGCTACGACTGGCGCGCCGCCGAGCTCGACACGGATTCCTTCCTGCTCACCGCCGGCTTCGATCAGCTCCTGGCGCCGTGGGCCACCCTGGCCGCCGACCTCATCTCCGACTTCCAGGTCGGCACCAGCCGCCTCACCGTCCCGCCCGACGTGACGATCGACGCGCCGTTCCGCCGGACCATCCGCTCGAGCGACATCCCCGAGCGGCGCGACGACCTGATCAATGCCTCACTCGGCACCAAGCTCACCATCCCCGCGGGCGTCACCTTCCTGGCCAACGCGCTCTTCCCGCTCAACCGGGGCGGGATGAGGGCCGATGTGCTGTGGACGGTGGGGGCGGAGTATGCGTTCTAGATAGTTGTCCTACCTCACCGCCTCGATCCTCCACCCCCGCGCATCCCGCCTCACCGTGGAGTGGAAGCTCACGCTGTCCTGGCGGAGCCGCCGGGTGCCGGGGTCGGTGAAGGTGTAGACCCCGGCGAGGTCAGCCTCGCCCGTGTCGCCGTGCAGCTCGAGCCGGGCCACCCGGAGCGTGACCTTGAGATCCTTGACCGCGCCGAAGAAGCGCTGCCAGTCCCGCGCCTGGTCGTCGGTGAGGCCCGGGTAGGCGCGGCGGATGGCGTCCACGCTCCCGGTCTGCAGTGCGGCCGCGTAGGCGTCGTACAGCGCCCTGATCCTGGGGGCGGCATCGGGCGCGGGCGCGGGTGCCGGCGCACTCGATGGTGACGGAGCGGGCGGCGCCGGTGCGGCTCGCTCCGACGGGACGGCGGGGGCGGTCGGAGCGGTGGGGGGAGCCGGGACGACCTGAGTGTCCTCGGTGGAGTCGCTGGGAACCGCGCGCGACGCGCTCGCCGCTTCGGCGGCGTTCCGCCAGGTCGCGATCGCCACCGACAGCTCCGCCGCGGCGTCGGTGGGCCGGCTCGCGGCGCGGAGCGACTCCGCCCGAGCCACCGAGCTGTCGCCGCGGGCCAGCGTGGCGGGCGGCGTCC
>JAICJD010000013.1 GCA_025928645.1 Gemmatimonadales bacterium | reverse complement strand
CCCCACCCCTTGTCGGCCGACACCTTGGTCAGCGCCGCCGTCGTGGTCGTCTTCCCGTGATCCACGTGCCCGATCGTCCCGACGTTCACGTGCGGCTTCGTCCGCTCGAATTTGGCCTTGGCCATTGTGCTCTGTCCCGATTCCGTTGAGTTACCTGTGTGGACGGCCTGCAAGCTCGCGACCGGGATTGAACCGGTGACCTCATCCTTACCAAGGATGCGCTCTACCGACTGAGCTACGCGAGCGCCCGTCTCCTTCGCCTTCACCGTTCCTGCGAAGCGGGCGACGGGGCTCGAACCCGCGACCCTCAGCTTGGAAGGCTGATGCTCTACCAACTGAGCTACACCCGCAGACCGCGTGCACCGCTCGAGCGTTTCGCGCGTCCCGCTCGTCTGACCACCCGCCATGGTGGGGGTAGGATTCGAACCTACGTAGGGCAGAGCCCGGCAGATTTACAGTCTGCTACCATTAGCCACTCGGTCACCCCACCGAGCCTTCCACTCACCCTCGCGCCGGCGTCACCGCTGAGAAGGATCACCCGACCGATCACCTCGAACAGGATCACCCTCTTCTGAGACAGAACCCCGCCGGCGAGAGAGCGGGGTCCATAGCAGTGAGCGTGTCGGCGTCACCGAGCTGACGAGGGGAATCGAACCCCTAACCTCCCGCTTACAAGGCGGGTGCTCTGCCAGTTGAGCTACGCCAGCGGAACAGGCCGAACAAGACAGACCCGTATCATAGGGGGCAAGTTGGCATGAGTCAATGGGGTTACCTCGTCCATGAGCGGTCCGCCGCCGCCCGTCTCGGCGGCAGGCGTCGAGGGCAGGTCGGGTGAGCGGCCGCACCGGGTACGCGAGCCGTTGCCCTCGCCTCTGGCGCCGCTAACTTGGTCACCCGGCGCGCCCGCCCGCACTCGATCGAGCGCTACCCTGGAGCCGCACGATTCAGCCTCAATCCGCCGTTTCTCTGCTTTCGACCGTCGCCCCCGACCCGGCCACGTGAGCGGAACCGTTCTCCTGGGCCTGCTCGGCTGTGGGCCCCGAGCCGAGCGGGTTCACCTGCCGGCCATACGGGCGCTGCCGAGTGTGAGGCTCACCGCGGCCTACGACCCCTCGCCCGAGCGGAGGGACTCGATCGCCCGGATGGCCCCGGGCTGCCGGCCGGTGCCGTCGCCCGAGGCCTTGTTCGAGACGCGGGCCGTGGATGCGGTGATCGTCGCGGCGCCGCTGGCAAAGCGGGCGTCTCTCGCCGTGCAGTCGCTCGGCGCCGGAGTGCCCGTCCTCATCGACCCGCCGATGGCGGCCTCCACGGAGGAGGGGCTCTGGATTCGGGACGCCGAGCGGATCGCCCGGCTGCCGGTCATGGTGGGGTACAATCGCCGGAGGTGGAGGCCGGTCGAGGTGGTCCGACGGGCGCTGGCCTCCAACCCGGCGGAAGGTGAGCCGGCGCCCTCCATCGAGAGCACCATCCTGCGGCGGAGCGAGCCCGGCGCCGGTACCGGAAGCGAGGCCGGCCTCGACGCGGCGCTGCTGGCGGACCTGGACTTCTACCTTGATCTGCTACGCCACCTCATGGGCCGGGAGATCTCCTCCTTAAGCGCTCGGCGCGATCCGCTCGAGCAGGTCCAGGTGCAGGCCACCTTCCACGGCGGGGGCACTGCCTCCTGCCGGGCCGGCCGGGCCGAGCGGGCCGAAGAGCGGGTGCTGATTCGGGCCGGCAACCGGGCTTTCGAGCTGCGGGCCGGCTCCGACCGCGCGCGGCCTTCGGGCGGCACCGCCCGCGCGGCCATCGACATCGCCGATGCCACCGGGAGGAAACTGGCCTCGGCCCAGGACAGCCTGGCCCGATCCTACGAACGGCAGCTTCAGGCCTTCGTCGATGCCGTGGGCGCGCGGGCGAAGATTGCGCCCGGGACGACCGACGGGCTGGCTGCCCTGCTGGCGGCAGACGCCGTCCGGCGCTCCCTCGCGGAGGGCTCGCTCGAATGCGAGGTGCCGCTCGTCCCGACCGCCTGACCGGCAGCCGGCGGCCGGCGTCAGCTCGCCGCCCGCACCACCTCGATCGACCCGTCCCGATTGTCCCGCACTTCCCAGCCCGCCCCTCGGAGAACACCGCGGATCCGGTCGGCCTCGCCGTAGTTCCTGGCCGATTTGGCCTCCTTCCGCCGCACGGCCCACGCGATCGCCCAACTGCGCTCGGCGTCCTCGCCGCCCGCAGGCGGAGTGTCCGCAAGCGCCACATCCGAGGCCCCGAGCGGAACGGCCGCCCCAACCTTTACCGCTTGCACCGCCGAGGTCACGCCGAGCACGCCTTCGGCCCGGCGCCACGCGGCGAGCGCGCGGGGGCCGGCCGCTTCCCCGCCATCGAGCGCCGCGTTGCCGGCCGTGGCGAACGCGAACATCGCCGCCACCGCGCGGGGCGCGTTCAGGTCATCGTCCAGCGCCTCCGCCATCTCCCGCTCCAGCCGCCCCGACGCCTCGAGCAGGCCAGGACCATCCGCGGGGCCGGCCGCGCCAAGCAGGCGGTTCTGGAATTCGCCCAGCCGCCGGGAGCCCTCGCGCGCGCTCGCCATGGCCTCGTCGGTGAGGTCGAGCTGCTTGCGGTAGTGCACCTGGAACATGAGCAGGCGGACCGCGCCGGGATCGATCCCGTCCTCGCGCAGGTCGCGCACGGTCGTGATGTTCCCGTAACGCTTGGACATCTTGGTCCCGCCGGTCTTCAGGAACTCGCCGTGAAGCCAGAACCGCGCGAACGTGTCGCGCGCGGTGAAGGCGCAGCTCTGGGCGATCTCGTTCTCGTGGTGCGGGAAGATCAGGTCCACGGCTCCCGCATGGATGTCGAGCACGTCGGTCCCGAACCTCCGCCGGACGAGCTCGAGCGCCATGGCCGAGCACTCGATGTGCCACCCGGGGCGACCGCGCCCGAACGGCGTGTCCCAGGCCGCGCCCACCGCCTCGTCCTCCGGCTCCGCGGCCTTCCACAGTACGAAGTCGCGCGCGTCCTCCTTGCTGTACTCATCGGCGCGCACCCGCTCGCTCGCGCCGGTCCGAAGCTCGCGCCGGTCGAGCTGCGACAGTCGACCATAGGCCGGAAACCGGGCGATGGCGAAGTAGATCGAGCCGTCCTCGCCGGCGTAGGCGAAGCCCCGGTCCAGCAGGCCCTGGATCAGCTCGACCATGGCCCCGATGTACTCGGTGGCGCGCGGCTGCTCGGTGGGTGGCTTGATCCGGAGCCAGTTCCGGTCCTCTTCGAACGCGCGCGCGAACGGGTCCACATGCTCGCGGAGGCTGACCCCCTTCCCGCTGGCGGCCGCGATGGTGCGGTCGTCCACGTCGGTCAGGTTCATGATGTGGAAGACCTCGTAGCCGCTGGCCTCGAGCCAGCGCCGCAGCAGGTCCTCGAACAGGAACGTGCGGAAGTTCCCGATGTGGGCGTAGCTGTAGATCGTGGGCCCGCAGGTGTAGAGCGACACGCGCCCCGCTTCCAGGGGCTCGAACGGCTCGACGCGGCGGGTGAGCGTGTTGTAGAGGCGCAGGGTCATCCGCCGGCGGCCCCGGCGGCGTGGGCGATCGGATCGGTGTCGGGCCCGCCGTCGATGTGCACATGCACGCGACGCTGCGGGTACGGGATCTCCAGGCTCTCGCGGTCGAACCGGTTCTTGATGCGCCGGCGGAACTCGCGTGCGACGTTCCACTGCGACCCTGGCTGCGTGCGGATCACGGTGCGGAGCACCACGGCGCTGTCGCTCAGCGACTCGACCCCAAGGACTTCGACCGCCCCGTCGAGCTGCGCGCCCCAGGTCTTGTCGGTGGAGAACTGGGCCGCCTCGTCCTTGAGCACGTCGATGGCCCGGTCGACGCTCTCGTCGTAGGGCACCCCCACGTCCACCACGGCCCGGGCCCAGCCGCGGGTCTTGTTGCTCACCACCTTGATCTCGCCGTTGGGCACCACGTGCATGATGCCTTCTCCGTCGCGCAGCTGCACGACGCGGAGCGTCATCTTCTCCACCACACCGCTCTTCCCGGCCACCTCGATGACGTCGCCGATGGCGAACTGGTTCTCGAACAGAATGAAGAAGCCGCTGATGACGTCCTTGACCAGGCTCTGCGCGCCGAACGACACGGCGAGGCCGAGGATGCCCGCGCCGGCCAGGATCGGCCCGATGTCGATGAAGACGTTGAAGGTGAGCAGGACGGCGATGGCCAGGACGACGACCCGCCCCACGCTGCGGAGGAGCTGGGCGATGGTCTGGCCGCGGCGCTCCCGCAGGGTGGTGACCGAATCGTCGCCGTCGTCCACGGCGAGCTCGATCCGCCGCGCCGCAAGCCGTACCACGCGGTACGCGAGCCAGGCGAGTACCCAGATGCCGAGGACCCGCACGCCGCTTCGGATGAGCTCTTCGCCGTCGATGCGGAGGATGGCGGCCAGACGGCGGATGACTTCGCCGAAGGTAAAGAGCGGGGCGAGGTTGAGTACGAGCATAGGCCTGGATCGTGAGCGGAACCTAAGCTAGAGGCCCCGCCGGGCGCGCGTCAACCGGAACCGGCGTCCTGATACTCGATCCACGTGGCGGAGACGGGAATGCGAGCGGCGGCGCAGAACGCCAGCGCCGTCTCGGCGCCGTCGAGCCCGAGCGGCAGCGCGATGCGGCCTGGGGTGACGCGGAGACGCGGGTGCAAGGCGCGCAGCTGTTCGACCTCCGGGATATAGGGGCTCGCGATGGCGATCTGGAGCGTTCGCCAGGCGATGAGCTGCTCGGCGGTAAGCGCGGCGGCTCGACCCCCGCGCGAGACCAGCACGCGCGCGCAGCGGCGCAGCAGATAGCCCAGATCGTGGCCGACGAGAAGAACGCGCCCGCCGGCGCGCAGGTGGAGGGGCCACCGGCTCACCCGCACCCAGGCGCCGAGAGGATCCCCGGGGTGTGCGTGAGCGAGCGCGCGGCGGAGCGGGAAGGCGGATGGGAGGCGGGACACGGCGCCGGGGAGCATGGGGGCAAGAATGGTCGCGACCACCGGCCCGGGCGCCATTGTATCGCCGCCACCCGGTGCGAAACATCGCAGTGAGCCAGCGGCGTGGCTCCCTCCCTACGCCGAGCGCCGCCCCTGGTGCCGGGTCCGCTCGCTCGCGATCGCGTCCACCAGCGGCGCCGGGTCGAACCGCACCGGGTCCGTCGCCGGGAGCCCGGTCTCGCGACCCGCCGCCTCGCACGCCCGGCGTGCCTCGGCATCGCCCATGTCGTAGGTGTTGAGCGAGATCCCGATGACTTTCGTCGGGTGCACCGCCGAGCCGATCATTTCGTACAGCCGGATGTACTCGGCGAGCGGCGGAATCCGGAGCCACGCCGCCTGCCGGTAGTCGCCGATGTATTCGCGGGTCGCCTGATGACACAGGATGAGCGCGTCCGGGCACGAGCCGTGGAGGAGGCCCAGCGTGACCCCCGAGTATCCCGGATGGTTGATGCTCCCCTGCCCTTCCACCAGCACCACGTCCGCGTCCTTGGCGCCTTCCAGCACCAGACGCTCCGCCGCGCCGGCGATGAAGTCGGCCACCACCGCGTCCACGGCGATGCCCCAGCCTTCGATCATGATCCCGGTCTGCCCCGTGGCCACGAATCGGGTGCGCACGCCCCGCTCGTTGAGCTTTCGGGTGAGCTGGAGCTGGGCGGTCATCTTGCCCACGTTGCAGTCGGTGCCGACCGTGAGCACGACCAGCGGGTCCACGGTCTTGGCCAGCCCCGATGCGATCGGGAGGTCCGCCGGCGGACGCCGCAGGTCGAAGATCTTCCGGCCATTGGCTCGCGCCTTCTCCGCCAGCAGCGGGTCATCGCCCAGGAACGTATGGAGCCCGCTCCAGAGATCGCAGCCGTGATCCAGCGCCTCGGCCAGCCACGCGCGCCATTCCTGGGGCATGCGTCCGCCCTGCGGCGCGATGCCGATCAACACGGCCGTGGGGCCGAGCGCCAGCCCCTCGCGCATCGAGCCCACGATCGGCAGCGCGCCGCCGAAGCCCAGCACGTCCTGCACGGTTTCCCCCGCCTGCGCCCGGTCGAGCACGCCGACCGTCCGGTCGGGCAGGAAGCGGATCACGGAGTTGGCGGTCTTGGAGGTCATGGGCGAGAAGTCGCCGTCGGCCACAATCAGAAAGCGCGGGGGGGTCATCCGGTGGTGGGTGCGGGTTGGATGGTGGGCTCGGCCTCGGTGGGCACCGTCCCCGACGGCTTCACCGCGCCGACGGGATCGCCGTATACCTCGCCGATGAGGATGTGGCGGACCAGGATCATCACCAGCGCGAGGATCGGCACCGCGATGATGAGCCCGCCCAGCCCGAACAGCTTTCCGATGATGAGCACACCCGCGATCGTCACCACGGGTGGGAGGTTGACCTGCCGTTCCATCACGAGGGGGGCCACGAAGTTCGCCTCGATGATGTGCACGATCACGCCGAGCGCGGCCACCAGCAGCGCCTTGGTGATCCCGAACGCGCCGAGTGCGAAGAGCGCCGGCAGGATGGTCGAGAGCAGCACGCCGAAGAACGGCACGATCGCGGCCACGCCGGCGAACACGCCGAACGCCAGGAAATAAGGCATGCCGAGCGCCCAGAGCCCGAGCGTGGTCAGCGCGGCGAGCAGCACCATGGCGATGATCTGGCCCAACACCCAGGAGCGAATCGTCAGGTTCACGTCCTGCAGGATCGCCCGGACCAACGGGCGCCGGCGGGGCGGTGCCAGGGCGACGACGCCTTCGGTGTAGACCGTCGGGTGGCGGGCCATGAAAATGGCCATGACCAGCACGCTGACGCCCTCGATCAGGACCTCGACGCCTCCCTTGAGGTAGGGAACAGCGGCCCCGCGTAGGAATCCCAGGATCTCTTCGAGCGCCGTGGCCAGCAGACCCGGCTGGCCGCCGCCCCCCGGCGTGGCTTCCCGGCGGAGGACCGGGATGTTGCGCATGAGGGAGGTGATGTTCGCGTCCAGGTTGGTCAGGTACTGCGGAAGGTTGGTGAGCAGGTCCTGCACCTGCTCGCTGACCGGCGGGGCGATCAGGAACACGATGCCCACCAGGGCGCCGAGCGTCGCGGCGAGGCCGATGAGCAGACCCAGCGGCCGGGGCACGGCCAGCCGCCGGTCGAGGAAATCGGTCAGGTCATCGAGATAGATCGCGAAGATGATGGCGAGGAACACGACCAGCAGCAGGTCGATGGTCTTGACGACCAGCGCCACCAGCACGACGACCAGCAGCAGCCGCCCGATGGGCAGGCCGCGCCGGCCGTCGTCGATCGCTCGCGCCATCAGCGGGTGGGTCCTTCGTCTCCCTCTTCCACGAGCTCGGCGTCGTGGACGTCGTTCGCGGCGCCCTTGTTGAGCTGGCGGTTCGGCTGCGGCGCCCCGGGCGCGATGAGCCCCATGCGCTGCTTGAGCTCGACGAGCTGCTGGTCCGAGCTGCCCTTGTACTCCAGCGCCTCGAACTGCTGGATCAGCCGGTCGCCCGAGACTTCCTCGTTGAGCTCCGCGGCGGCGAGCGCCTTGCGCTCGCTGGCCTCGATCTTCTCCGCCATCCGCTCGAACGACTCGAAGGCGCTCTTGTCCGACATGCCCGACATGGTCTCCTGGATCCGCTGCTGCGCCTCCGCCCGCTTGGCGCGCGCCACCAGGATGTTCTTCTTCCGCTTGGCTTCCTCGATCTTGTCGTTGAGCTGGCGCAGCGACAGCTTGAGCGCGTCGGTCTCGGCCTTGTGCCGCAGCCAGGTCTCCTGGAGCTGCTGCGCGCCCTGCAGCTGCTCGTTGTAGCGGCCGAGCGCCTGCTTGGCCATGTCGTCGCGGCCCTCCTGCACGGCCAGCATCGCGCGGCGCTCCCAGTCCTCCGCCTGTTTCTTCATGTTCTCGGCGTCGGCCTGGAGCTTCTTCTCGTCGGCGATGGCCGAGGCCACCTGCTGCTTGGCCTTGGCGAGCTGCGTCTTCATGTCGACGATCAGCGTGTTGAGCATCTTCTCCGGGTTCTCGGCCCGCGAAATCAGGTCGTTGATGTTCGACCGGACCAGCGCCGAGAGGCGATCAAAGAGTCCCATGTCCCGTCACCTTTCCCGGTACGGAGCGAGCGCCGTCAGGTGCGAGGCCAGCGCCAGGGTGATCGAATCGAAGCTGGCCTCGAACTCGCTGAAGTCGAGGTTCTCCAGCTCGAGTGTGTCGGTGAGCACGACGTGGTCGCCCTCGAGCCCGTACGACCCGTGCACCAGGTCCCGCGCGTTGTACTCGAGCAGCTGGCGGAACAGCTCGCCGCGCCGCGGCTCGCTGGCGGGCAGCTCCATGACCCGCACCCGGAGAATGATCACCGGCGGCGCGTAGTGAACCACCACCTCGGCGTCGTCCGGCGTCCGGGCGATCCACAGGTTCGGCTCGACCTCCTTGACGGTCAGCCCGCCGCCGTCGAGCCGATCGAGAAATGACTGGATGTCCTCGCGGGTGATCATGGCTGGGCTCCCCCCGGCAACTGGTCGGCCTCGCGCGCCTGGGCCAGGAGACGCTCGGCGAAATCTAACCGCTCCTCGACTTCGGCCAATCGGCCGCGCAGATGGTCTACCTCGGCGGCCAGCGCTCCGTCGGCTGCCTCCTGGCCGCCCCCGCGGATCCGATCCGCGACCGCGCCGACGATCGGCCCCAGGATCTTCACCAGTCCGACGGCAATCGCCACGATGGCGACGGCGTCCTGCCCCGTGAACGACATGGCGGCGCTCTAGCGCTCCAGCCGGTCCGGCTCGCGGGCCTGGGCCAGGAGCCGCTCGGTGAAGTCCAGCCGCTCCTCCAGCTCCGCCATGCGCGCGTGCAGTGCGTCGACCTCGCCCAGCCGTTGCTGGAGCTGTTCGACTTCGCCCCGGAGCTCCGCGTCGGTGGACTTCCCCTCGAGCCGCCGGCCGAGGGCCCGCGCGATTGGCCAGAGCACGATGGTCAGCGCCGCAAGAAATGCGAACGCGATCAGCACCATCGTCGGCCCTGACATGTGGCTGGCGAGCAGGTTCGGATCCACCGGAATGTCCGGCGGCGTGGGCGGCACCGGGACAGCCTGAAGCAGGATCATGGCGCGCTCCCTCGGTCCAGCTCGCCGGGCGACCGCTCCTGGAGCAGCACGCGCTCGGCGAAGTCGAGCCGCTCCTCGAGCTCGGCCAGACGGGCCTGCAACTCGGCCACCTGCTCGTCCCCCCGGCCAGCGGGCGGCTCGTGCGTGCCCCCGATGCGGCGGGCGAGCGCCTCGCCGAGCGGGCCACGAAAGACGCGGGCGATCGTCCAGGCGGCGATCGATCCCATGACGATGGCGAAGACCTGGTCGGGGCTCACTCTCCAGCTCCCACCTTGCCGGGTTCGGGCCGCTGGGCCAGCAGCCGCTCCGCGAAGTCCATCCGCTCGTGCAGCTCCGACACTTCGGCCCGGAGGGCCTCCACCTCCGCGAGCAGCTCCGGATCCGGCGTGGGGATGGCTTCCTTGCCACGGATGCGGTCGGCCAGCGCCTTCCCTACGGGACTGAGCGACAGGAGGAAGAGAGTCCCTCCCCCGAAGATGAACGTGATCGCGAGTATGCCTTCCATATCCATGAATCGACCTCCCGGTCCGCCCCCTACGTCGGCTACCCTCGCGATGTTTCAACGCGGAACGCCAGGCGGGGTTGGATCAGACGAGCTCGACGGCCTCGATCGCGCCGAGAGAGACCGCGATCTCGGTTTCATCGTTGCCGGCGGGTCTGAGGTAGACCTCGTGGGCCGTGATGTGGGTATCCACACTCGTCGGAATGCCGATGACCTCGGTCCGGTCCGTCGTCATGATCCGGACGCGCTGCTCGTGACCACCGGCGTAGCCGAGAACCTGCACGATGTCTTCGTAGGTCATTGGGTCCCCCAGGGCAGGTGGGACCCCTAATGTAGGCCGTGAACAGCCGGAGCCGCAACGCGGGAGGACTAGAGAAGTGGAGTCACCCTGAGCGAAGCGAAAGGGGGCATGAGCCGAGGCATGCCCCCCTTTCGCTTCGCTCAGGGTGACTCCCCTCTCAGGCTGACTGCCGTGTCCGATGGACCTCGGCCGCCTTCCGCTTCCCTAGTTCCCCGTCGACGCCTGCTGCCGGGGCGTCGGCGGCGCGCCGAGCAGATGCTCGTCGAGAAACCGGGTGATGAGCGTGAACAGGTGCAGCGTGGTGTTCTTGCCCTGGCAGATGCAGTGCGTCCGGTTGGGATAGTCCATCATCTCGAACGGCTTGTTCGCGGCCACCAGGGCGTTGATCAGGAGCTCGCTGTTCTGGAAGTGCACGTTGTCGTCGCCGCTTCCGTGCACGAGCAGGAGGTCACCCTTGAAGCCGTTGACGTAGGAGATCGGCGATCCGCGGTCGTATCCGGCGCGGTTGGTGGTGATGAGCCCGTTGAACCGCTCCGTGTACACGTTGTCGTACAGCGCCCAATGCGTCACAGGAGAAACCGCCACGCCCATGCGGTAGAGGTCAGGATGCCGGAACAGCGCGTTCAGCGTCATGAAGCCGCCGTAACTCCAGCCCCAGATGCCGATCCGGGTCGGATCCACGTAGGACCGCGCTGACAGCGCCTTCGCAGCGGCCGCCTGGTCCTGCGTTTCCAGCACGCCGAGCTGCCCGTAGACGGCCTTGCGCCAGGCCCGGCCCAGCGGGGCCGGCGTGCCCCGGTTGTCCACGACCGCGACGAGATAGCCCTTCTGCGTCAGCATCGAGTGCCACAGGTAGTAGCCGCCCCACTGGTCCTCGACTTCCGCGTTGCCGGGGCCGCCGTAGACGAAGAAGAGGAGTGGATACTTCCTGGTGGAGTCGAAATCGGCAGGTTTGAGCAGGACGCCCGGCATCCTGGAGCCGTCCGCCGCGGGGACGGTCAGCCATTCCACCGCCGGACGCCGGAGCGCCTCGACGCGGGTTCGGAGCTCCGCGTTGTCCACCAGCGTGCGGATCACTTCGTTGCCCGGCAGGCGAACCAGCCGGATCACGGGCGGGGTGCCAAGGCGCGAGTAGTTCTCGATGGCGTAGCGGTAGCTGGGCGACCGGTCATAGACGTGGGTGCCGGCTTCCGCCTTCGGGCTGATGCGCTGCGGCGTGCCCTTCCCGTCGAGCCGAGTGCGGAACAGGTACTTCTGCGTGGGATTGTCCGGCGACGCGACGTAGTACAGCCAGCCGCCCTTGTCGTCGATGCCCTTGACCTCGAGCACGTCGAAGTCGCCGCGGGTGATCAGGCGGACCGCTCCCCCGTCGCGCGAAACCGCGTAGACGTGCTTCCAGCCGTCGCGGTCGCTGACCCAGGTGAATTCCTTACCCCGCCGCAGCCAGACCACGTCGTTGACTACATCCACCCAGGTAGAGTCCCGCTCGGTGAGCACGGTACGGACCCGGCCCGTCCGGGCGTCGCCCAGCATGACCTCGTTGGTGTTCTGCAGGCGGTTGAGCCGCTGGAGCAGCACCTCGTCCGAGCCCGCCGCCCAGTCCATCCGGGGGATGTAATGCTCGCGCGGGTCGCCCGGGATGTCGAGCCAGCGCGTCGGGCCTCCGCCGGCCGATACGATGCCCACGCGGGCGGCCGAATTCTGCTCGCCCACTTTGGGGTACTGCACCGGCGTGACCCGCGAGTACAGGGAATCGGTGTCGTTGATCAGGTCGTAGTTCCGGACCCGGTCGGCGTTGAGCTGCCAGTACGCGATCGCGCGGCCGTCGGGGCTCCAGCGCCACCCGTCGGCGTAGTTGTCCATCAGCTCTTCTTCGTAGACCCAGTCGAACGTGCCGTTGATCATCGTGCGCGAGCCGTCGGTGGTCAGCGGCGTGATCGCGCCCGAGGCGATGTCCTCGACGTAGAGGTTGTTCTCGCGCACGTAGCCCACCCGCCCGCCATCGGGCGAGAACTTGGCGAACATGAGGGTCGACGGCTCCGCGTCGCGCCCGCCGAGCTGGATCAGCCGGCCGCTGTTCCGGTCGAGCGCCCAGTAGTCGCCCCGGGTGTTGAGCCGCCAGACCGGCTTGGTGTTGGTGAACACCAGCAGCCGGCCCAGGTCCGGCGACCAAGCGTAGTCCTCGACGTCGAGCGGGCCCTCGGCGCCGGACGGGGTGAGCTGCCGCGCCGTCACCAGCACGTCGCGCCGGCCGGTCTCGACGTCGTACCGGACGATGTCCTGGCCCCGCCCGTCTCCGGCGGGCTCGAGCGTCGTGTAGGCGCTCCCGTCCCCCAGCCAGCGGGATGGCCCGAATGGCTGCGACGCGAACTCGCCCGAGCCGTAGATCCGGGTCAGGGTGAGCAGGCTCGAGTCGGCCTGCTGCGCGCTCGCGGGAGAGCCCGCCGCGAGGGCGCAGGTGACGGCGAGCACGGCAGTCAGTCGGACACGATGGTAACAGATCACGGCGGGTCCCGGTGCAGGGTTTTGGTTGCGGAGCGAAATGGTAGCGTCTATCCCTTCTGGCCGCACGGCAATACTTCGGCTGAAGGGTCGCGTGGGTTTCACCGGGCGCCAGCCGCCCAAAGCGGAGGGTAACATGAGGACCTGGAACTTCGACCGGCCGGCGCTCGCGCTCGCCGCGGCAGTCCTGGCCGTCGCGGGGTGCTCGTCCCATTCTGCCGGGGAGGCGGCAGCCGCGCCGGCGCCGGCGGCGACGTCGGCCGACAGCACCAGCCCCGCCGCGGCACCTGCCGATAGCGCCGGAGCCTCGTCGGCCGCGGCTCCCTCGGCCGCGCCGGCCGACACCGCCGCCGACTCCGCGAGCGGGGCGACTTCCTCCCCCGGCGACACCACGGCCGAGCTGCCCTCCGAGATGAATCCGAATCCGGCGGGCGCCTCATCGTCCACCGGCGCGTCCGGCGGCCAGGCCGACACCGGCTACGTCAAGTACGACGAGGCCACGAAGACCGTGACGTTCCGTCTGGTGGCGGGGCCGTTCAAGTTCAACGACTATGCGAGCGGCGGCGCGACGCTCACGGTGCCGCCGGGCAGCAACAACGTGTGGAACTTCGAACAGGGCGACGGCACCCCGCACAGCGCCGAGATCGACTCGGGCGAAGGCCAGGTGCCGAACTCGGGCGGCAACCCCGCGATCCCGCGGGCCTACACGAACAAGGTCGTCGAAGGGTTGCCCCAGGGCGCGACGGACGTCATCAAGTTTACCGCGCCGGCGCAGGGCACGTACCGCATCATCTGCGGGGTGCCGGGCCACGCGGTGGGCGGCATGTGGATCTGGTTCAAGATCGACCCGGCTGCGAAGACGCCGACGTTCGCGGCGACGCCGAAATAGGACCCTCGGCCCCGGCTAACCGAGACTCCTGGTCCGCCGGCACGCCTTCCAGCGCCTTGCGCAGGAACCGTCCCGTGTGGCTCTCGGATACGTCGGCCACGTCCTCCGGCGTCCCCGCCGCCACGATCCGGCCGCCGTTCTCGCCGCCTTCGGGGCCCAGATCGATGATCCAGTCCGCCGTCTTGATGACGTCGAGGTTGTGCTCGATCACGACCACGCTGTTGCCCTTGTCCACCAGCCGGTGGAGCACCTCGAGCAGGAGCCGCACGTCCTCGAAGTGGAGTCCGGTCGTCGGCTCGTCCAGGATGTAGAGGGTGCGCCCGGTATCCCGCTTGGCCAGCTCGGTCGCGAGCTTCACCCGCTGGGCCTCGCCGCCGCTCAGCGTCGTGGCCGCCTGGCCCAGGTGGATGTAGCCCAGGCCCACGTCGTTCAGGAGCTCGAGCTTCTCCGCGATCCGCCGCTGGTTGCTGAAGAAGTCCATGGCGTCGGCGACGGTGAGATCCAGCACGTCGGCGATGCTCCGCCCCTTGTAGCGCACCTCGAGCGTTTCGCGGTTGTAGCGGCGGCCCTTGCAGACCTCGCAGGGCACGTAAACGTCGGGCAGGAAGTGCATCTCGATCTTCACCAGCCCGTCGCCCTGACACGCCTCGCACCGGCCACCCTTCACGTTGAACGAGAACCGTCCCGGCCCGTAGCCGCGCAGCTTGGCGTCGGGGAGCTGGGTGAACAGCTCGCGGATGGGCGTGAACAGGCCGGTGTACGTCGCCGGATTGGAGCGCGGCGTCCGGCCGATCGGGCTCTGATCGATGTCGATGACCTTGTCGATCCGGTCGAGCCCTTCGATCCGCGTGTGCGCGCCGGGCACGACCTTGGCCCGGTAGAAGTGTCGCGCCAGCGCCTGGTACAGGATGTCGGTGACGAGGGTGGATTTGCCCGAGCCCGAGACGCCGGTGACCGCGGTGAACACGCCGAGCGGAATGTCTACCGTCAGGTTGCGCAGGTTGTTGGCCCGGGCGCCCACCACGCGCAGCCGGTGCTTCGGCTCGGCCTCGCGCCGCCCGCCGGGCACCGGCACGCGGAGCTCCTGGCGGAGATAGCGACCCGTGAGCGACGACGGGTGGCTACGGATGTCCTCGACCGTGCCCTCGGCGATGACCTCGCCGCCGAACCGGCCCGCGCGCGGCCCGAGGTCGATCACGTGGTCGGCCGCCTCGATGGTGTCGGCGTCGTGCTCGACCACGATGACCGTGTTGCCCAGGTCGCGCAGGCCCCGCAGGGTGGCCAGCAGCCGCTCGTTGTCGCGCTGGTGCAGCCCGATGCTCGGCTCGTCCAGGATGTAGAGCACGCCCACCAGGCGCGAGCCGATCTGGGTCGCCAGCCGGATGCGCTGGGTCTCGCCGCCGGAGAGCGACGTGGCGCCCCGGCCGAGGGTCAGGTAGTCGAGCCCGACGTCGCGGAGGAAGCGGAGCCGGTCCACCACCTCCTTGAGAATGGGGCCCGCGATGTCCGCATCGACCCCGCCCTGGGGCGCGCCCCGCCCGCGGAGCGGGATGCTCTCGAAGAACTCGATCGCGCGCTCCACCGGCAGGCCTACCACGTCGCCGATGCCCTTCCCGTTCACCAGGACCGCCAGGCTCTCGGGCTTGAGCCGCTTGCCGCCGCAGGTCTGGCACGGCTGCTCGATCATGAACTCCTCGAGCGACACGCGCACCGCGTCGCTGCCCGACTCCTCGTAGCGGCGCTCGACGTTGCGGAGGATGCCTTCCCACTCGCTCTCGTACTCCGACCGGCCGCGGCCGCCGTCGGTCTGGAACTTGAAGGTACCGGGGGCGCCGTGCAGCAGCGCGTGCTGCGCCGCGGCGCTGTGCTCGCCCCAGGGCGCGTTGAGGTCGAACTTGAACGCCTTGGCGAGGGTGGGCAGCACGACCTTGCGCAGGTAGCCGGTCGGCTCGCCCCACGGCAGGACGACGCCCTCGAGAATGGAAATGCTGGAGTCGCCGAGGACCAGGTCCGCGTTGACCTCGCGCCGGGTGCCCACGCCGTGGCAATCGGGACACGCGCCGAACGGAGAGTTGAACGAGAACTGGCGCGGCTCGAGCTCGGGCAGCGAGAGGCCGCACACCGGGCAGGCGAAGCGCTCGGAGAACACCACCGACTCGCGCTCGGCGGGCGTGCGCCCGGGGCGCACCACCTCGACGATCCCATCCGTGGTCTTGAGCGCCGTCTCGATCGAGTCGGCCAGGCGCGAGCGGTCGGCCGCGCGCACCACGAGCCGGTCCACCACCACCGCGATGTCGTGGTTCTGCCGGCGATTGAGCGCGGGGACCTCGCTCAGGTCGTAAGTCTCGCCGTCCACCCGCACCCGGACGAAGCCGCGCTTGCGCACGTCCTCGAGCAGGTCGCGGAACTCCCCCTTCCGGCCGCGCACGATGGGCGCCAGCACCTCGATGCGGGTCTCCTCCGGCCAGGCGAGCACCGCGTCGGTGATCTGCCCGGCGCTCTGCCGCGCCACCGGGGTGCCGTCGTTCGGGCAGTGCGGCACGCCCACGCGGGCCCAGAGGAGGCGCAGGTAGTCGTAGATCTCGGTGACGGTGCCGACCGTCGAGCGGGGATTCTGCCCGCTGGTCTTCTGCTCGATGGAGATCGCCGGCGAGAGGCCCTCGATCGCGTCCACGTCGGGCTTCTCCATGAGCCCGAGGAACTGCCGCGCGTAGGCCGACAGTGATTCCACGTAGCGCCGCTGCCCCTCGGCGTAGATCGTGTCGAAGGCCAGCGACGACTTGCCCGAGCCCGAGAGCCCGGTGATGACCGTGAGGCGATTGCGGGGGATCGAGACCGAGACGTTCTTGAGGTTGTGCTCGCGGGCGCCTCGTACCACCAGGTATTCCTGAGCCATAGCCCCGAAAGCTACCCGAAGCCGGCACCGAGGGTCAACGGGTTCCCGTAGACGGGGGCGGCCTTTAGCATTCAGCGGCCACCATGACCATATGCTGATCACCGTCGTCACCGGCGATCTCGCCCGGGAGCCGGTGGACGCCGTCCTCCGGCCCGCCGGCGCGGCGCTCGAGCCGGTGGGCGCCGATGCGCTCCGGCTGGACGAGATCGGCGGCCCGCGCTTCGCCGACCAGCGGCGCACGGCGACACCATTGGAGTCGGGCGCGGCGGTCGTGACCGGCGGGGGTGAGCTCGCCGCGGCCTACGTGCTGCACGTGGTCGTCGCGGACGAGCGGGGCCCCGCGCCGCGGGAGAAGATCCGGCGCGCCCTGGTCTCCGCCTGGCAGCGCGCCGACGACTGGGGGCTCGCCCGCCTGGCCGCGCCGCTGGTGGGCGCGGCCGGCGGGCCGCTCACCGAGGAGGAAGCGGCGGAGCTGCTGGTCGAGACCTTTCCGCGCGACGGTTCCGCGCGCGAGCTTCGCGTGATCGTGGACGCCGCCGCGCGGTCCGCGGTCGACGCCATCGTGGGGAGGACGCAGGGGTGATCCGGCTGCAGGCACTGACCAAGCGCTACGGCAAGTTCACGGCGGTGGACGGCATCGATCTCGACGTGCCGCGCGGCGAGCTGTTCGGCCTGCTCGGCCCGAACGGCGCCGGCAAGACGACCTCGATCCGCATGATCGCCGGGATCCTCCGTCCCACCAGCGGCACGGTGATGGTCGGCGGCATCGACATCCAGGCCCGCCCGCTCGAGGCCAAGGCGCGGCTGGGCTACATCCCGGACCGCCCGTTCGTCTACGACAAGCTGACCGGCGGCGAGTTCCTGCGGTTCGTCGCCGCGCTCTACGGCATGCAGGGCCCGGCGATCGAGCGGCGCATCGACGAGCTGCTCGAGCTCTTCGAGCTCGCCCCCTGGAAGGGCGAACTGACCGAGACCTACAGCCACGGCATGCGCCAGAAGCTGATCATCGCCGGGGCGCTGGTCCACCGGCCCGAGGTGATCGTGGTGGACGAGCCGATGGTGGGCCTCGATCCCAAGAGCGCGCGGCTGCTCAAGGATCTGTTCCGGGAGTTCGTGACCCGCGGCGGCACCGTGCTCATGAGCACGCACACGATGGAGATCGCCGAGGTCATGTGCGACCGGATCGCCATCGTGTACCGCGGCCGGATCGCGGCGCACGGGACCATGTCGGAGCTCCGCGCGCAGACCTCCTCGGAGGGGATGAGCCTCGAGGACCTGTTCCTCAAGCTGACCGGCGGGCACCAGATGCCGCGGCTCGACACCGTCCTCGACGCGTGACCGCGCCCGCCCGGGCCCAGCCGAGTCTCTGGACCGTGCTCACGCCCAAGTGGCGGGGCGTGCTGGTGCGGCTGCGCCACGAGCGCAGCGGGTCGCCGGCCAAGTTCGTGGTGCTCGGCCTCATCGGCGTCGGGTTCTGGACCGCGGTGTTCGGCATCGCCTACCGGGTGCTGTCCTATATCCGCCAGGTGCCGGACCTGGGGACACCGCTCGCGGGCAAGATGCTCAGCGTCATCCTGCTCGCGTTCCTGTCCATCCTGCTCCTCTCCAACGTCATCACCGCGCTCAGCACGTTCTTCCTCGCCAAGGACCTCGACCTGCTGGTCGCGGCGCCGATCGGCTGGCTCCGGCTCTACCTCGCCAAGCTCGGCGAGACGGTGGTCCACTCGTCGTGGATGGTCGGCCTGCTCGCCCTGCCGATCCTGACCGCGTACGGGACGGTGTTCCACGGCGGCGTCCTGTTCCCGCTGGTGGCGGTCGCCGCGATCGTGCCGTACCTCGTGCTGCCGGCGGTCGTGGGCACGGTTTTCACCGTGGTCCTGGTCAACGTGTTCCCCGCCCGCCGCACGCGCGAGCTGCTCGGGCTGGTCGGCCTGGGGGCGGTCGCGGTGCTGGTGCTGCTGTTCCGGTTCATCCGCCCCGAGCAGCTCGCGCGCCCCGAGGGCTTCCGCAGCTTTCTCGACTACCTCAAGGTGCTGCGCGCCCCGACCAGCCCGTGGCTTCCGAGCGAGTGGTCGGCCGAGATGGTGATGAACTGGCTCACCCGGATCGCCGATCCGCGGCCCATCGCCAAGCTCTGGGGCGCGGGCCTGCTCGGCGTGGGGCTCGGCGCGGCGGTGCATCGGCGGCTGTTCCATCACGGGTACTCGAAGGCGCAGGAGGGGGCGTCGCGCAAGCTGCGCCGCCCGCTGCGTGGGCCCGCGGCGACTTTCCTCGCCTGGCTGCCGCCGCAGAAGCGCGAGTTCCTGTTCAAGGACCTCCGGCTGTTCTTCCGCGACAACACCCAGTGGAGCCAGCTCATCCTGCTGGTGGTGCTGGTGGCGATCTACATCTTCAACATCAAGTCGCTGCCGATCCACACTGGCGAGCGGATCCCGTTCGCGCTGGTGACGATGATCTCCTTCCTCAACCTCGGCCTGGCGGGGTTCGTCCTGTCGGCGGTGGCGGCGCGGTTCATCTTCCCCGGCGTCTCGCTCGAGGGGCGCCAGATGTGGCTGCTCCGCTCGAGCCCCCTCGACCCGCGCGCCATCCTGTGGAGCAAGTACTGGATGGGGACGATCCCGCTGCTCGTGCTCGCGGTGGCGATTACGGCGCTCACCAACGCGCTGCTGGCGGTGAGCCCGTTCATGATGGCCGCGAGCCTGATGACCATCGTGCTGTACACGACCGCCGTGAGCGCGCTCGCGCTCACCTTCGGGGTGTTCTATCCCCAGTTCGGTACCGAGAACGCGGCGCAGATTCCCACCAGCTACGGGGGCGTGGTGTACATGATGGCGAGCCTGTGCCTGCTCGCGGTGATCATCATGATCGAGGCGCTGCCGGTCGCGGCGCAGCTCCGGGCCTGGCAGCACGGCCAGCGGCTCGAGGCCACGCCGCAGCTGCTCGCCGCGGGCGCCGCCGTCGTGGCCATCTGCACCGCGGCGACGCTGATGCCGCTCCGGCTGAGCGCCCGGCGCCTGGAGCTGATGGAGTGGTAGCATGAGCGGCATCACGGTCGACCTCTTCAGCGACACGGTCACCCGACCCACCCCCGCGATGCGCCGCGCGATGGCCGACGCGGAAGTGGGCGACGAGCAGAACCGCGAGGACCCGACGGTCAACCGCCTGCAGGCGATGGTCGCCGAGCTGCTGGGCCAGGAGGCCGCGCTGTTCCTGCCGTCGGGCACGATGTGCAACCAGGTGGCCTTCGCGGTGCACTGCCGGCCCGGCGACGAGGTCCTGCTGCACGAGACGGCGCACCCGCTCCTGTACGAAGCGGGCGGCCCGTCGGCCATGATCGGCGCCGTGATGCGCCCTCTGCCCGGCGCCCGCGGGATGTTCACGGCCGAGCAGGTGCGTCAGGCCGTGCGCCCGCAGGTGCACTTCATGCCGCGCACGCGCGCGCTTTCGATCGAGCAGACCGCCAACATCGCCGGAGGCGTCTGCTGGCCGCTGGCCCAGATCGAGGAGGTCTGCGCCGCCGGCCACGCGGCCGGGCTCGCGTGCCACATGGACGGCGCCCGGCTGATGAACGCGGTGGTGGCCTCGGGCGCGCCGGCGCGGAGCTTCGGCCGGCTGTTCGACAGCGTGTGGCTGGACCTGACCAAGGGGCTTGGCGCACCGGTCGGCGCGGTGGTTGCCGGCTCCAAGGCCTTCATCGAGGCGGCGTGGGTGTTCAAGCAGCGGTTCGGCGGCGCGATGCGGCAGGCGGGGATCATCGCGGCGGCGGGCATCTACGCCCTCGAATACCACGTGAACCGGCTGGCGGAGGACCACGAGCGCGCCCGGGACCTGGCGCGCGGCCTGGGCGAGCTGTCCGGCGTCGCGGTGGACGCGGAGCGGGTCGATACGAACATCGTCATCTTCGACGTGCGCGGCACCGGGATCACGGGGGAGGAGTTCGCCCGGCGCACCGAGCGCTCGGGCGTCCGGTTCAGCGTGCTCGGACCCACCCTGGTCCGGGCGGTCATGCATCTCGACGTGCCGCCCGACGGCGTCGAACGGGCCTTGAGCGCCGCGCGATCCGCGCTGCGGGGCTGATTCGAACCACCGACCGTGAACAACAGGGCGGCCATCGGCCGCCCTTTTTCGTTCCCCCCGGCAAACAGACGATCCGAAGACCGTTGAAGGCGCCTCCTAGCTTGCGCTCGCCGTCGGACCCGGCGCGGCCGTCAGCGCGAGCGACTCACTCCAGGAGGAGCCATGTCACGTTCATCCCGACTCGCCATTCTCGCGCTGCTGGCCGGAGCCGGCGGCTGCAGCGACCGCTCGAGCTCCGGCCCCACCGCGCCGCCGGACGCACCGGCCGTGCGCGTGCTGCCGGTCACGCCGGGGCGCGGTGGCAACCCCGCGGCCGAACGCGCCGCGCAGGAGCGTCTGGCGCGGCGCGTGGCGCTCGCCCTGGCCAACGCGGACTTCCGGGCGTACGTGAAGCAATCGCTCGACCGCTCAACCGTGGTCGAGCACAAGCTCCATCTGCAGCGCTGGCTTCGCTCGGCCGACCGCCGCGCGCTCCGGGCGCTGGCCGGCGCCAGCCGCGAGGCCGAGGCGGCCGTCGATGCCGACGTCGCCACCGCGCCGGCGCTCGAGTTCTACCTGCCCGTGCCGGGGCACCGGGCAGCCTGGAGGGGCGGCGAGGACATCCTGGTCGCCACCGAGCGGGAGGACCACGAGGCGCCGGTCGCCTTCGACACTCGGGGGCGGCGTCACCTCCTGAGCCCTGACTCCCCGCCGGCCACGCCGGTGCTGGCCGTGGTCCCGGTGGAGACCAACTTCGACGCCGCGCCCGTGGCCAACATGTACCCGGGTCCCGAAGAGGGGGGTGGCGGGGGTGGCGGCAGCCCGCCGCCCACCAATCCCACGGGCCTGTACATGACCTACTCCCATTTTGTGCAGGATTTTGAGGGTTGGTTGAAGGGCAGTCCCGAGTTTGAGATCCATGTCATGGGCCAGGCCGGCGCGTCGGATTCGCTCACCAGCTATCAGTGCGCCGGGGAGCACGCCGCATCCGCCTACGCCTTCGACCAGAACGAGCTGGACTGGAGCGGCAGCGTGCTGCTCTTCACGCAGGGCCAGCTCAATTCGTACAAGTTGTCCCATCCGGGCCAGAGCGTTCGGATCGTGGCCATCGAGGACGACGACGGAGCCTGTCAGATCCGGCTGGACGGCGATCGGTTCAAGACCTTCCAGAATACGCTCCAGAACGCGTATCCCAACGTGACGGGCGGCAAGGATTCGGTCAGCGGGATCGCCAGGATCTTCCGCCGGGCCAATGCGCTCCAGCGCATTCTGAAAGCCGCGTACTCGTTCATCACTTCCCAGGACGACCTGATCGGAAACGCTATCGAAGACAAGGTCGTCAACGAGTTCCACGCCAACGCGAACTGGATTGTGCGCGGCGAGAACAATGTGACCAACGGCTGGCTCAAACTCGAGATGCGGTGAACCGATGACACTGCGTACCTGGGCCCATGCGGCGCTCGCGTCCTGGCTGCTCATCATGCCGAGTGCTCTCCGTGCACAGTGGAGCCTGAGCGGAGGCGTCCGCGCCCCAAGATTCGCCGGAGGCGCGGTCGAGTCCGCCAGCGGGAGGTCGCTGCGGCCGTACCGGCCGACGGTGTTCGAGCTCGGCTTGGAGCGTGAAGGGGGTCGAGTGGGCGTGGGTCTGCGGCTTCACTACGCGTCGAGTAGCCTGGCGCTCGAAGGCGATGACGGTATCGCCGCGGTGAAAGATGCCTTGTCCGTCTACGGTGCTCAGCCGGAGGTGTCCATCCGGCTGACACACGTCGGGCAGGAGGGGATCCTCCGGCTCTCCGGCGGCCCGCTGCTCGAAGTCTGGGACCTGGGCGACGAGGTCTCCCGCACCCGCCTCGGTGTCGCTGCCGCACTAAGTCTCGAGATCCCCTTCGGCCACCGGTGGGCTGGAGCAGTGCGAGCGGGCGGGGCGGTCACCCCCAGCTCACCGTTCACCGAGGCCGATCTCGAATCGTCGTTCGAGCCGCGAGCGCTGTGGCGGCGGGAAATCGCGGGATCGTTGCGGTATCGACTGTAGCAGCGGCTTATCGCGCGCCTGCGGTGCCGCCGTGAGTGGCACCAAGGTGCAGTCTAAGGAAGGAGCAGTCTAAGAAAGGAGCAGTCTACGGAGACGGCGTCGGCGCCTGATGGTGGGGTCCTATAGCGGGCCTACGCCGCCACGCCGGCCCCGCACTGCGCGCAGAACCGGCTGTCGGCGCCAAGCGAGGCGCCGCAGCTCGCGCAGGCGCCGCCTTCCGCCACGCGGCGGCCGCAGGTGCTGCAGAACACCGCGTCCGACTCCGGACGCGGGCCACAGACCGGGCAGGTGGGCGCCCCCGGTGGTGCCGAGGTCGCAGCGGAGCGGAGGGCTCGGACCCTGGCAGCGATCATGGCCTCGACATCATCGGGCTCCCCACCGCTCTCCGCCCGGAGCGCCTCGAGCGCGGCTCCGGTGTACTTGTTCTTGAGAAAGGCGTAGTCCTCGTCCGACAGCTTGCCGGTCTCGCGGTCGAACTCGATCTCCTTGAGCGCCGCGAGCGCCACACCCTTGGGGGTGTCCTCCGGATCGGGCGGCTCGTAGGCGGCCGCCCGCACGCGGGTGCCGCCGAACAGAGGCTGCAGAATCCCCCACACCGCGGCCAGCCCGACCAGGGCGGCGGCCACGATCTCGAGGGTCATCAGTCCTCCACGTCGGCCAGTGCGCGCCGCAACCGCTCCAGCTCCTCCGGCGTCGCCTGCAGTTCGGCCTGCGGGGCCCCCGCCTGAGCGGCCGTCACCGCGGTCCGCCGGCGTCCGATGATCATCACCAGCGCGGCGCCGACCCCCGCGATCGCCGCGCCCGGCACCAGGTAGCCCGCCAGGTTGAAGCCCTTCGGCTTGGGCGCCATCAGCGCCTTCTCGCCGTACTTGGCCACGAAGGCGTCGAGCACCTGCTGCGCCGTCAGCCCCTGCGACCGGAGCGCCAGCACCTCACGGTGAAGGCGCGGCGAGTAGGTGCAGGAGAAGTCGGTCGTCCGGCAGGTGAACACGTCGAGCGTGCAGCCGCAGTTGCACGCCAGGTGGGTCTCGATCGCCTGGATCTCGGCGGCATTCTCGTCCCCCTCGGTCGGCGCGCGCGCGGCGCCGGCCGCTCCCGGGTCGGCCAGGGTTCCGATTCGGCCCCGGCCCGCGAGCGAGTCCTGAAGCGCCGTGGCCGGGGCGCGCGCGGCGGCGTGGCCCGGTACAGCGGCCGCCCCCAGGAGCGGCGTCACCGCCGCGCCGAGCGCGTAGCGGAGAAACTGCCGGCGGCTCCGGTCCATGGCGTCGCTCATTCGGTCCCCGCCCCCGCCGCCGCCCCCGACTCGGTGCCGGTCCCGACCAGCGTCACGCCGTAGCCGCTCTGCGCCGGACGGGAGCGCGAGACCACGGGCCCGCCTCCCGGCCACATCGTGATGATGCCGCCGAAGGCGAGCACGAAGCCGCCGAACCAGACCCACCACACCAGCGGATTGATGTTGAAGCGGTAGACCGCTTCCTCCGTGCCGTTCACCGCGCCGGCGAAGACGAGGTACAGGTCCTCGCGAAGCCCGCTCCGGATGCCCACCTCGGTCGATGGCTCGAAGGTCGGCCGCTTGAAGCTGTCCACGTGCTGCCGCTTCTCGCTGGTGAGGAGCCCGGCCGGGTGGCCGTCCACCTCGACCTGGACCGTGGCCGCGCTCACCACCCGGTTGAGCGCCTCGTACTGCGAGATCCCCACGTGGGTGAACTTGTAGGTATGCCCGAACGGGCTCCGGAGCTCGACCGAGTCGCCCGGCTTGAGCGTGGCCTCGCGCTGCACCTTGAACGCCATGCCGGCGAAGGCGACGAAGTAGATGAGCACGCCCACGTGCACGATGTACCCGCCGTAGCGCCTCCGGTTCCGTTCGATCAGCCGGAACAGCGCGACCGGCACCGACTCGCCGTGCATCCGCCGCCGCGCCCGGACGCCGCGGTAGAACTCCTGCAGCACGGTGCCGGCCACGAACGCGGCGAGCGCGAGCGCCATGACCGCATACCCGTCGCGCACGCCGGCCGCGAGCAGGGCGACGAGCGCCACCACGCCGCTCGCCACGGGCCCCACGAACTGCCGCCGCAGGTTGGCGGTCGAGGCCTTGCGCCACGCGATGAGCGGCCCGATGCCGGTGAGCGCGAGCAGCAGCAGCCCGAGCGGCACGTTGACCCGGTCGAAGAACGGCGGGCCCACGGTGATCTTGGTCCCGCGCACCGCCTCGGAGAGGATCGGGAACAAGGTGCCCCACAGCACCGAAAAGGCGATCCCCACCAGCAGCAGGTTGTTGAACAGGAAGGCCGCCTCCCGGCTCAGCATCGACTCGAGCTGGACATCGGCCTGGAGCGCGGGCCACCGGGTGTAGAGCAGTGTGAACGAGAGCACCGCCGCCACGGTCAGGAAGGCGAGGAAGAAGTAGCCGACGTTCGACTGCGTGAAGCTGTGCACGCTCGCGATCACGCCCGAGCGGGTGATGAACGTGCCGAAGATGCTCAGCAGGAAGGTCCCCACGATCAGGCCCAGATTCCAGCGCTTGAGCATGCCGCGCTTCTCCTGGATCATGACCGAGTGGAGAAACGCCGTCATTGTGAGCCAGGGCAGGAAGCTGGCGTTCTCCACCGGATCCCAGGCCCAGTACCCGCCCCATCCCAGCTCGACATAGGCCCACCACATGCCGAGCGTGATGCCGATCGAAAGGAAGAGCCAGCTCACCAGCGTCCATTTCCGGATCGCCTGGATCCAGCCCGCGTCGAGCCGGCGCGAGAGCAGCGCCGCCACGGCAAAGGCGAACGGAATGGTGATGCTGATGTAGCCCAGGTACAGCATCGGCGGGTGGATGACCATGCCGACATTCTGGAGCTGGGGGTTGAGCCCGCGCCCGTCGGCCGGCGTGTAGGGCAGCCGCTCGAACGGGTTCGAGCCGAACAGCATGACGCTCAGGAAGAAGACGATGACCGTCGAGGTCACCGCCGCGACGTACGGCATGAGCGCGGAGAAGCGGCGCGGCGTGAGCAGCTGGGCCAGGCTGGCGAAAAGGGACAGCACCACCGCCCAGAACAGGAGCGAGCCTTTCTGGCCCGCCCAGAACGCCGACACCACGAAGTATGGCGGCAGGTTCCGGCTGGTGTAGGCCGCCACGTACTCGATGTTGAAGTCGTGGGTGATGAGCCCCTTCCACAGGGCGAGCGACGCGACGACGAGGCAGCCGAACACCGCGTACACGGAGCGGGTCACCGTGGCCGCGAGCTCGGGCCGGTCCTGCCAGCGGCCCGAAAAGGCGATGACCGCGCCCCAGACTCCAAGCAGGAACGCGGACCACAGCGCGAATTGTCCAAGGAGCGTCATGCCGGTCTCAGGCTTTGGGGACGGCCTCGTAGCGGGAACCGCACTTGGCGAGCACGTCGGTGGCGCGGATGACGCCGTCGCGGCCGAGCCGGCCCTCGACGACGACCTCGATGTCGTTCGCGTCGGTGAAAGTGTCGGGCACGAGCCCGTGGTAGGTCACCGGGTAGGTCTTGATCCCGTCGGACACCTTGAAATCGATAGTGCGGGCGGCGGCGTCCCGGCGGACCGAGCCGGGGACGACCTTGGCCCCGACCTTGAACCCGACGTTCTCCACGAACGTCGGGTCCGCGGCCGTCTTGGCGGCGAGCTCGGCCGGCGTCAGGAAGTAGACGCCCGTCTCCTTCACGCCTTCGCCGATCAAGAAGCCCACGCTCCCCACGATCAGCGCTGCGCCCAGCAGGAATTTGTGTCCGGCCTTCATGGCCCCTCCGGCCTCGTGGTCCCGACCCGAAAGTTTCCCGCCTGCGCCCGGGGATTCAAGTACCCGGCGCGCCGGGACTCGGCGCGCCCGGCTTCGCGTCCAGCGCCTGCCGGTGGAACTGCTCGAGCGCCGGCCGGTGCTCGGCGTACTCGGGGCGGCCGGCGGCGAGCTCGGCGTCGTAGTGCGCCAGAAAGTCGGCGTACGCCCGGGCGAGCGCGGCGTCGTCCCGGCGCCAGCGGGCCACGGTGCCCTGGATGACGTAGCCGAACAGGTGTCCGGGCTCGCGCGCCAGAATCGTGTCGGCCAGGGCGGCGGGACCGGTGACGTCGCCGGTGTGGATCTCGAGCAGGGCCGCGTGGTAACGCGCGTCGGCGTCGACCGAGTCGAGCTGCGCGTACGCGGCCAGCGCCATGGGCGTGAACCGGGTCACCGTGGTCTCGTCGCCGGTCTCCGCCGCGCCCATCACCCTGTTGTACAGCCGGTCGAACCGCTCGCGGGGCGACATCGCGCTGATGTCCGGCGCCGGCGCGGCGTCGCTCTCGGCGGCCTGGGGCAGCTCCGCCGTCACCGCCGGTGCGGCCGACCCGCGCGCCAGCATGACCAGGAGCGCGCCGAGCAGCGCGACCAGCGCCGCGCCGGCGATGATCCACGGCGTCCGATCGGCGCCGGAGGGCGGCACCCCGACGGGCAGCCCGCATGACGTGCAGAATCGGACGCCGGGGGGGACCTCGGCTTCGCAGCCGCGGCACGCCGCGGCGCCCATCGGCGCGCCGCAGGTCGGACAATAGCGGCCGCTCGAGCGCCGGCCGCAGGCGGCGCAAGCCGTGGCTGCTGTCAACGCGAGGTCCGCCGGGTGGCTGTCACGGCGGCTAATCTAGGCGGTGTTCGGGGTGCAGTCATCCCTCGGTCGCCCGGGCTTCGTGCTCCACCGATTCACCACGGAACCACGGAAAACACGGACAACGGCCACGGAAACAACTCTTGGGAACGGCACACCGGTGGGGTTCGGGGTCCGAAGGAAAAGCATTCACCACGGAGGCACGGAAGACACGGAGGAGAGCCACGGAGAAAGCTTGGGGTGACAGCACACCAGCGTCGTTGAGGAAAGTGAGGCCCCGCTGGCGTGCTGTTGACCACCTGCTGTTCTCCGTGGCCGCCTCCGTGTCTCCGTGGTTCGCTTTTCCAACTAGCGACGGAACCCCACCGGTGTGCCGTTGACCAAAGGCTGTTTTCCGTGGCCGTTGTCCGTGTTTTCCGTGGTTCCGTGGTGAACCGTCGCGGACCAAGAACTCCACCGACAGAACTCGACGCAACGGTCACCGCTCCGCCCTTGCCCACGCGAGCGCCGCCGCGACCGCCCGCGCCCAGCCGCGTCGGAGCTCGCGGCGCTCCGCCTCGCTGGTCGTCGGCTCGAACCGGCGGAAGCGCCGGCCGGCGAGGAACTCGGACGGCCCGCTCCAGACGCCGAGCGCGATGCCGGCGAGCCCGGCCGCGCCGAGCGCCGTGGTCTCGACCATGTCAGGGCGTTCCACAGGAATCCCCAGCACCTCGGCCTGGAACTGCATGAGCCAGTCGTTCGCGGCGGCGCCGCCGTCCACCCGAAGCGCCGGCACGTCGAGCGCCTCCTCGGCGGCCATCGCCTCGAGCAGCTCGGCGCTGCTGAAGGCCATCGCTTCGAGCGCGGCCCGCACCAGGTGCACGCGCGAGGTGCCGCGGGTGATCCCGGTGATCGTCCCGCGCGCCTCCGCCTCCCAGTGCGGCGTGCCGAGCCCCACGAAGGCGGGCACGAAGTGGACGCCGCCGGTATCGGCCACGCTGCGGGCGAGCCGGTCGGACTCGCCCGCGGTCTCGAGCACGCCAAGCCCGTCGCGCAGCCACTGCAGCGCGGCGCCGGCGATGAACACGCTGCCCTCGAGCGCGTAGGCCGGCTCGCCGAGCGGGCCGCACGCCGCGGTGGCGAGCACCCCAGGCGCCGGCGACGGCAGCCGCCCGCCGGTGAACACGAGCAGGAACGCGCCCGTGCCGTAGGTGTTCTTGGCGGACCCTTCGGTGCAGCAGCCCTGGCCGAACAGCGCCGACTGCTGATCGCCGGCCAGCCCGGCGACCGGCAGGCTCACGCCCAGGTGCGACGGGTCGGTCTCCGCCACCACGCCCGACGACCGCACGATCTCCGGCAGCACCTCGCGCGGCACGTCGAACACGCGGAGCAGCTCCGCGTCCCACGCCTTCGCCGCGAGGCCGTACAGCAGCGTGCGCGAGGCGTTGGTGTGGTCGGTGACGTGGGCGCGGCCGCCGCTCAGCCGCACGACGAGCCAGCTCTCGACCGTGCCCGCGGCGAGCTCCCCCCGCTCGGCGCGGCGCCGGAGCCCGGGGTCGCGCAGCAGCCACTCCAGCTTGGTCGCGGAGAAGTAGGGATCGGCGACGAGGCCGGTGCGCTCGCGCAGCAGGCGTTCGACGCCGGATTCGCGCAGCTCGCGGCAGCGGTCGCTGGTGCGACGGTCCTGCCACACGATGGCCGGCGAGACCGGCGCGAGCGTGCGCCGGTCCCAGAGCACCACGGTCTCGCGCTGGTTGGTGATGCCGAGGCCGGCGGGCGGGCCGCCATCGCCCGCGAGCGCCTCGCGCATGGCCTCGAGCGAGACGCGGAAGATCTCCTCCGGATCGTGCTCGACCCAGCCGGGCCGGGGATAGTGCTGGGTGAACTCGCGGTAGCCGCGGCCGAGGACGGTGCCGTCCTGGTGCACCAGCAGCGCGGTGCTGCCGGTGGTGCCCTGGTCGAGCGCGAGGATGGCGGGCATCAGGGGAGCGTGGGTGGGTGGGGAAAGATCTTCATCGGGCGCTCATCCTGAGCGTTCAGCCTTCATCCCGAGCGGAGCGAGGGACCTTGCCCGCTGCGGCTCGAACTCCTCGGCATCCGTCCAGCCAGGCGGAGAAGGTCCCTCGCTTCGCTCGGGATGAAGAGCGCCTCGCTTACGCAACCCCACCCTCACCCCGCCCCGGCCACGTCCCGCGGCGCGAACACCCCACGATCCGTGATGATCGCCGTCACCAGCGCCGCGGGCGTCACGTCGAAGGCCGGATTCCACACCTGCGCTTCGGCCGGCGCGGCCTGGTGCCCGCGCCACCCCGCGACCTCCCACGCGGCCCGCTCCTCGATCGGAATGCGCGCGCCGTCGGGCGTCGCCGGGTCCACCGTCGAGCTCGGCGCCGCGACGTAGAAGGGGACGCCGTGGGCCCGCGCCGCGAGCGCCACGCCGTAGGTGCCGATCTTGTTGGCCACATCGCCGTTGGCCGCGATGCGGTCGGCGCCCACGATCACGCAGGTCACGTCGCCGAGGCGGAGGCGGCTCGCCGCCATGCCGTCGGCGATGACGGTCACCGGCACGCCCGCGCGGCTCAGCTCCCACGCGGTGAGCCGGCTGCCCTGGAGCAGGGGGCGGGTCTCGTCGGCCACCACCGCCACCCGCCGCCCCGCGTCGTGCAGCGCGTACACCGGGGCGAGCGCCGTCCCGATCCCGCCGGTCGCGAGCGCCCCGGCGTTGCAGTGCGTGAGCACCAGCGCGTCGCCGCCGATCAGCTCCGCGCCGAACCGGCCGATCCGCTCGCACATCGCGCGGTCCTCGTCCCAGATCGCGGTCGCCTCCGCGCGGAGCGCCGGGACCAGGTCGTCGCCCGCCGCCGCGGCGTCGGCCGCGCGCCGCTCCATCCGCTCGAGCGCCCAGCGCAGGTTCACCGCGGTCGGCCGAGTCGCGCCGAGGGTCCTGGACGCGGCGCAGACCGCCTCGAGCGTCGCGGGACCCTCGCGCGAGACGAGCGTGAGACCCATGGCCGCCGCGATCCCGATCAAGGGCGCGCCCCGCACGCGCAGTGTGCGGATCGCCTCGGCGACGGCGTCCACCGTGTCGAGGTCGAGGTAGCGCTCGGTGTCGGGCAGGAGCGTCTGGTCGAGGATGCGGACCGCGCGCGTGGGGGTCCAGTCGATGGGGCGTGGAACGGGCATGGGGCAAAGATAGCGGATTATGTTTGCCTGTCCCCTGCGGCCGCTCTCCCTTTCACCCGTGACTACCAATGGCCTACTCCACCCTGCTCTTCGACCTCGCCGACGGCATCGCGACCATCACGATCAACCGTCCCGACAAGCTGAACGCGCTGAACGCCACCGTCATCGGTGAGCTCGACGACGCCGCCGGCCGGGTCGAGCGCGAGCCCGAGATCCGCGGCGTGCTGCTCACCGGCGCCGGACCCAAGGCGTTCGTGGCCGGCGCCGACATCGGCGAGATCGGCGGGCAGGGCGCGAGCGACGGGCAGACGCGGGCGCTGCGAGGCCAGCGGATGATGCGCCGGTTCGAGCGGTGCGGAAAGCCGGTAGTCGCGGCGGTCAACGGATTCGCCCTCGGCGGCGGCTGCGAGCTGGCCATGGCCTGCCACCTTCGGGTCGCCAGCGCCACGGCCAAGTTCGGCCAGCCCGAGGTCAAGCTCGGCATCGGCCCGGGGTACGGCGGTACGGTCCGGCTGCCGCGGCTGGTCGGCCGCGGGCGGGCGCTCGAGCTTTTGCTCACCGGCGCCATGATCGACGCCCAGGAGGCCTGGCGCATCGGGTTGGTGAACCGGGTCGTCCCGGCCGACCGGCTGATGGCCGAAGCCACCGCGCTGCTCCGAACCATCCTGGAGAACGGGCCCCTGGCCGTCAGGGCCTGCCTGGAGCTGGTAGACTCGGGGCTCGACATGGGGCTGGACCAGGCGCTCGGCCTCGAGGCCGGATGGTTCGGCGTCCTCAGCGCGACGGCCGACATGCGGGAGGGCACCCGGGCCTTCCTGGACAAGCGAAAGCCTGTTTTCACCGGGACTTGAGCCTGCAATTTCACCCTGCAACCGGCTATTTTTCCATGATTCCCGGACGGGCATTTCGGTGGGCCGGCCTGCTCATGCTGGCGGCGTGCGGTACGCGGGAGCGGCTGACGTTTCCCACAGAGAACACGGGAAACGACCGGGGCCCGATCAGCGAGGTCACCCACCCGCTGGCGCAGGATACGGTGGTCACGTCGGGCGACCTGCTCATCATCCAGGGGCGGGCGTTCGATCCCGATGGCGTGGACACGGTCTACGTCGACCTGTCCGGGATCAATCAGGGATTCGCGCCGATCCTGGGCGGAGGAGACGACACCGTGAACTTCGCCGTCCAGCTCTCGACGATCGATCAGTCGGGCGCGCGGCTGACCGTCCAGGTGCACGCCGTCGACCGTCTGGGCGACATCGGCGCCATCGTCAGCCGCCACATCAACATCGAATAGTGCGGCTGCGCCGGCTGGTCGCGCGCGGGTTCCGCAACCTGGCCGACCTCGACCGCGAGCTCCCGCCGGGCGGCGTCGCCCTCCTCGGCGCGAACGCCCAGGGCAAGACCAACCTGCTCGAGGCCGTGTACTACCCGGTGCTGTTCCGCTCGCTCCGGGGCGCGCCCGATCAGGAGGTCGCCCGGTTCGAGGGGCCGGGCTTCACGGTGGAGGCGGAGGTCGAGGCCGGTCCCACGGCCACCGTCGCGGCGAGCTATGCCGCGGCCGGACGGCGCAAGCGGATCAGCGTGGACGGCGAGGAGCCGGCGCGTCTGGCCGATGCCGTGGGCGCCTGGCTCGCGGTGTCGTTCCTGCCCGACGACGTCGCGCTCGCCACCGGCAACGCCGCGGTTCGGCGGGCCTATCTCGACCGGCTGCTCGCCCTGGCCGACCGGCGCTACCTCCGCGCCCTGTCGCACTACCGGGCGGCGCTCGCGCAGCGGAACAGCGCGCTCCGGCAGGGCCGGTCGGAGGTGGCGAGCGCGTTCGACGCGCCGCTGGCCCAGGCCGGCGCGGAGATCGTCGCGGCGCGCGAGCGGTGGACCGGCGAAGCGGCCGAGCGGTTCACGGCCGAGTTCGAGTGTCTGGGCGAAGGCGCGGGCACGCGGCTCCACTATCGCTGCGGCGAAGGTCTGGGACAGGCGGAGTCGTGGCGGCCGGCGCTCGCCGAAGCGATGGCGCGCGATCTCGCCCGCGGGATGACCAGCGTCGGCCCGCACCGAGACGATCTGGTGCTCGAGCTCGGCGGCAAGCCGCTCCGCGAGTTCGGGTCGAACGGGCAGCAGCGCGCCGCGGCGGTCGCCCTCAAGCTGATCGAGCTGGCCTCGCTCCGCGCCGCGCGCGGCACCGAGCCGGCGTTGCTGCTGGACGACGTGTTCGCGGCCTTCGACCGGGACCGGCAGGCCCGGCTCGCCAGGCGGCTCCTGGCCGGGCCGGAGCGGCAGGTGTTCCTGACCGCGCCGCGCGCCGACGAGCTGCCGCCCGGGCTCGATCTCCCGGTGTGGCGGGTGGAGAACGGGCGGGTGATCGCATGAGGGAGTCGCGCCGGCCGGCCACCCTCGCCGAAGCGCTGCAGAGCTGGCTCAAGCAGTCGGGCATGTCGAAGCGGCTGCAGCAGGCCGGCATCGTCGAGCAGTGGGCCGAGCTGGTCGGGCCGCAGATCGCCTCGGTCACGTCCCCCGAAGCGGTCACCCCGGACGGGGTGCTCCGGGTCCGCGTCGCGACGGCGGCGTGGGCGAGCGAGCTCAGCCTGATGACGCCCCGGATCCTTGCCCGGCTCAACGCGGGCCGGACGGGGCGAGTGAAGGAAATCCGCTGGGTCCCCGTCGGGCCCAGCCCCAAATGACGGAGCCTATGGCCAAGAACGACGACACCGCGCCGCAGTACAAGGCCGATTCCATCCAGGTCCTCAAGGGTCTGGAGGCGGTCCGCAAGCGTCCCGGCATGTACATCGGATCCACCAGCGAGAACGGATTGCACCACCTGGTCTACGAGGTGGTGGACAACTCGATCGACGAGGCGCTGGCTGGGCACTGCGACACCATCACGGTCACCATTCACGCCGACAACTCGATCACGGTGCAGGACAACGGGCGCGGCATCCCGGTGGACATGCACCCGACCGAGAAGTTGCCGGCCATGGAGGTGGCGCTCACCGTGCTGCACGCCGGCGGCAAGTTCGACAAGAACACCTACAAGGTGTCGGGCGGACTGCACGGCGTCGGCGTGTCGGTGGTGAACGCGCTGTCCGAGCGGCTCGAGGCGGTCATCGACCGCGACGGCAGCCGGTACCGCATGGCGTTCGTGCGCGGCAAGACGGTGAAGAAGCTCGAGACCCTGGGCAAGGCGCGCGGCACGGGCACGACCATCCGGTTCAAGCCCGACCCCGAGATCTTCACCGTGCTCGAGTTCCACTACTCGACGCTGGCCGACCGGCTGCGCCAGCTCGCGTTCCTGAACAAGGGCATCAGCATCACGATCAAGGACGAGCGGCCCGACCAGAAGAAGGAAGAGACCTTCTATGCCAAGGGCGGCCTGTCCGAGTTCGTGCAGTGGCTCAACCGCAACAAGAAGCCGCTGCACCCGAAGCCGATCGCGTTCAGCGCCACCAAGGACGACGTCGAGATCGACCTGGCGCTGCAGTACGAGGACGGGTACAACGAGAACACCTTCACCTTCGTGAACAACATCAACACCCACGAGGGCGGCACCCACCTCACCGGCTTCAAGAGCGCGCTCACCCGGACGATCAACGACGTGGCCAAGCGGCGCGACTTCCTCAAGAAGGAAGGCTTCACCCTCTCGGGCGAGGACATCCGCGAGGGGCTCACCTGCGTGCTGCACGTGAAGGTGCGCGAGCCGCAGTTCGAGGGACAGACCAAGACCAAGCTGGGCAACAGCGAGGTCGAGGGCATCGTCAAGACAGTGGTGAACGAGCAGCTCGGAAGCTGGCTCGACGAGCACCCGCCGGTGGCGCGGAACATCATCGAGAAGGCGGTGAGCGCGGCGCGGGCGCGCGAGGCGGCGCGGAAGGCGCGCGACCTGGTGCGCAAGAAGTCGGGCCTGGAGAACGCCGTGCTGCCGGGCAAGCTGGCCGACTGCAGCTACGACGACCCCGACCTGTGCGAGATCTACCTGGTGGAGGGCGACTCGGCGGGCGGCAGCGCCAAGCAGGCGCGGAAGCGGGAGTTCCAGGCCATCCTGCCGCTCCGGGGCAAGATCCTCAACGTCGAGAAGGCGCGGATCGACAAGATCCTGAGCAACGAGGAGATCCGCGCGATGATCACGGCCATCGGCACCGGGGTGCGCGAGGACTTCAAGCTGGACGACGCGCGGTACCACAAGATCATCCTGATGACCGACGCGGACGTGGACGGCGCCCACATCCGGACCCTGCTGCTCACCTTCTTCTTCCGGCAGATGCAGGAGCTGATCGAGGCGGGCTACGTGTACATCGCCCAGCCGCCGCTCTACCGGGTGGCCAGGGGCAAGGAAGCGTTCTACGCCTACACCGAGCAGGAGCGGGACGACTACGTCAGCCGGCTCACGAACGGCGACGGCAAGGGGAACGTCAACATCCAGCGCTACAAGGGTCTGGGCGAGATGAACCCGGATCAGCTCTGGGACACGACGATGGACCCCGAAAAGCGGACCATCCTCCGGGTCACGATGGAGGACGCGGTGGAGGCGAGCAAGCTGTTCGACGAGCTGATGGGAGACGAGGTCGAGCCCCGGCGGCAGTTCATCGAGCGGAACGCGAAGTATGTGAGCAATTTGGACGTGTGAGCCGGGGGTGGCGATGGAGTCACCTGGAGTCACCCTGAGCGAAGCGAAAGGGGGCATGAGCTGACGCATGGCCCCTTTCGCTCCGCTCAGGGTGACTCCGGTGACTCAGGGTGACTCCTCCGCCCCGGGTGACCCCCAGCCCCGACTCCCGGCCTGACGAGCGCCCTCATCTCGCCCCTCACCCCACCGGCACTGCGGCCTCCGCCCGCGCCCCGCGCTCCCTGAGCACCAGCACCGTCCCCGCCGCGGCCACCAGCGCCAGCGCCGCACACACGAGCGCCGTCACCTGAAACGCCTGGGTGAACGCTGCGCGCGCCGCTTCGACCAGCTCCCTTCCCTCCAGCGGCGCCAGCCCCTTCGCGACCTCGATCGCCCCGCCCAGCGTTCCGCGGGCCGCCCTGCCGATCTCCGGGGGAACACCCGCCGGCATCCACTCGGCCATCGCGCGCCGATAGACGAGCGTGGCGACGCTGCCGAGCAGCGCGATGCCGAGCGAGCCGCCCAGCTCCGAGCTCGTCTCCGAGATCGCGGCCGCCGCGCCGGCGCGCTCGACGGGCGCGCTGCCGACGATGAGGTCGGTCGCCAGGATCACCACGGGTGTGAGCCCCACGGAGTAGATGACCGAGCCGGCGACCAGCCACGCGAGCCCCGGCGCGACGGCCCCGCCGAGCACGGCGAAGCCGGCGGCGGACACGGCCAGACCGCCGGCGATCGCGGAGGCCGGCCGGATTCGCCGGGCGAGCCGCGGCACGAGCGCGGAGCCCGCGATGAAGATCAGCATCGACGGCACGGTGGCGAGCCCCGCTCGGAGCGGTGAAAGGCCGAGCACGAGCTGCAGGTACTGGGCGAGGAACAGGTACATCGCGAACCCGACGAAGGTCCCGACCGCGTAGGTGGCGAGCGCCACGCTGAACGCCGGGGCACGGAACAAAGCGAGATCGATCAGCGGATCCCGCAGGGTCCGCTGCCGGCGGACGAAGGCCGCGCCGACCACGGCGCCCAGGGCGATGGTCGCCAGGGCCAGGGCGCTCGGTCCGTACTCTGCCATGCGCTTGAGCCCGTAGATCGCCAGCAGCACCGCCACGAGCGACTGGGCCGCGCTCGTGAGGTCGAGCCGCCCCGCCTCGTCGTCCCGGTACTCGGGCAGCAGGACCGGCCCGGTCACCAGCAACAGCAGCATCACCGGCACGCCGAGAAGGAACACCGCGCCCCAGCGGAAGTGCTCCAGCACTATGCCGCCGCAGAGCGGCCCGATGGCGGCGCCCACCGAATAGCTGGTGACCCAGACCCCGATCGCGACCGTGCGCTGCTCGGCGTCGCGGAACATGCTGCGGATCAGGGACAGGGTGGACGGCGCGAGCGTGGCCCCGGCGATCCCGAGCAGGGCGCGCGCGGCGATGAGCATCGGCACGCTGGTGGAAAACGCCGCCAGGATGGAGGCCGCCCCGAAGGTGCCGGCACCGATGAGCAGCAGCTTGCGGCGGCCGATCCGGTCGCCCAGGGTGCCCATCGTGATCAGCGAGCCCGCGACCAGAAACCCGTAGATGTCCAGAATCCAGAGCAGTTCGGTCCCCGTCGGCCGGAGGTCTGCGCTCAGCCGGGGCACGGCCAGGTCGAAGACCGTGAGGTCCATCGAGTAGAGCATGCAGGGAAGCGCGATAACGGCCAGGCCGATCCACTCCCGGCGGGTCGCCCTGGCTCCAGATTCTTCCCGCATTGAGTTCTCGCTCGACGGGTGAAGTCTCTTTGAACGCCGCGTGGGGGCGGATGGTTCGCCGAACACCGGACCCGATCCCCCGCGCGACACGCTATGGGACGTCGATCGTCCCAACGCGATCACGTTCGACCACGACGGCGACGATATCGTCCAAGCTGCCTGAGGGCGCGGGAACCGGGCAGCCCCGGATGACGTTCAAGGCGTCATGCGCCTCATCTTCGTGCAGGTCGGACGGCCCGCGCTCCTCCCCATCCCTGCGAGAGCCGCCGAGGACGAGGACCCCTCCGAGCCTCGCGTCTTCCGCAGCGCCATCGCCAAGCAGGCCGTCACGGGGCCGGTCGAGCTCTCCACCCTGGGCCTCGCCGGCGATCAGGTCGAGGACACCCGGGTGCACGGTGGCCCTGAGCAGGCGCTGCTCGCCTACGCGGCGTCGCACTACCCGCGCTGGCGCGCCGAGTGGGGACGGGACGACGTCGGGGCGGGCGGGTTCGGCGAGAACCTGACCGTGGAGGGGGCGGATGAGACCACGGTGAGGATCGGCGACCGTTGGGCGATCGGCACCGCGCTGGTCGAGGTGACGAAGCCCCGAAGCCCGTGCAACCGGCTGGCGTGGTATCAGCGGCGCGAGGACCTCATCCAGCTGGTCCGCGCCACCGGGCGGTCCGGCTGGTATCTCCGGGTGCTCACGCCGGGCGTGATCGAGGCGGGTGAGGAGATCCGGCTGGTGGGGCGCGGGTGCGAGGGCATGACCGTGCGCCGGGCGGCGCTGGCGATGCAGCACCGGACGGACCGGCGCGACGAGGCGATCGCGCTGGCGCGGTGTTCGGCGCTGGCGCAGGACTGGCGGATCCGGCTGGCGAAGGAGGGGTATCGGCGGGAGGGGTGAGCGGCGCTTCCCAAAAGGCGAAGGTTACCTGGTCTCCGCAGCCCTGCCCGCTCTCCGCTGACCTCGTCGCGCTCGCAGCCAGTGCGCCGAGACTCCTCGACCGGGTCCGGCTGGCGATCCGGGTGAGGCACTACAGCCGGCGGACGGAGGAATGCTACGTCGCCTGGGTGAAGCGCTACGTCCGGTTTCACCGGCTGCGCCATCCTGGCGGGCTTGGTGCCGCCGGGGTGCAACGCTTTCTCGTCGAGCTGGCTGACCAGGCGAAGCTCAGCGCCTCCAGCCAAGCCCAAGCGCTGAGCACCCTCCTCTTCCTCTATCGTGACGTTCTCCAGCAGGACATCGGGCCGCTGGACCGGGCCTGGCGGGCCAAACAGCCGACCCGCCTGCCGGTGGTGCTCGACCGGGACGAAGTGGACCGCCTGCTCGCCGGGCTGGAGGGCATGCCGCACACAGTCGCCCTCCTTCTGTATGGAAGCGGGCTTCGGCTGCTGGAGGCGCTCGAGCTTCGGGTCAAGGACGTGGATTTCGGCATGCGCCAACTAGTCGTCCGGCGGGCCAAGGGCGGCAAGGATCGGGTGACGATGCTGCCCGAGGCGGTGGGCGCCGAGCTCGAGCGGCAGCTCGAGCGGGTGCGGCGGCTGCACCGGCGGGATCTCGCGGCGGGTGCCGGTGCGGTGCGGCTGCCGGATGCGTTCGCGCGCAAGTCCCCCAGCGCGTCGACCGAGTGGGCGTGGCAGTTCGTGTTCCGGGCGCGGCGCCGGTACGTGGACGGCTCGGGGCGCATGTGCCGGGATCACCTCCACGAATCGGTCGTGCAGCGGGCGGTGAAGCAGGCGGCGGCGGGGGCCGGGTTGGCGAAGCGGGTGACGTGCCATTCGCTGCGCCACTCCTTTGCCACCCACCTGCTGCAGGACGGGTACGACATCCGCACCGTGCAGGACCTGCTGGGGCATCGCGACGTGGCGACCACGATGATCTACACGCACGTGCTGAACCGGGGTGGGTACGGGGTGCGCAGTCCAGCGGACCGGCTGGGGCGGCCGCGGTGACGCGGCGGGCTATCCGGGAGGTCGTTCCAATCCCCGACACCCCTCGGCGCGCAGGGCCTTGCATTCCCAGACCAGACATGTCGCAAAACGGGCCTCGGCCTGTCGCAAACGGGGCCTTATGCTGGGGCCGCGCTTGTTTCAAATTTGGGGCTGGGCGGTCAGGCCGAGCGCATCGTTCCCAATCTGGCAATTCGATCTCGGGGGTATAGCTGCGTTGGATGCAGGCTAACGCGTGGGGGGGATGGGAATGGGGGATGGGCTGGGTCGCCAATGGACTGGTCGCGGGTTTGGGAGTTGCAACACATTGATAGTTAGGCGGCAACCGGAGCTTGGTATGCAGACAGTGATCTGGAAGTCGATCAGTGCTGCCATCATTGGCCTGGGATGGTTAAGCGCAGCGGCCCCGCATCAGGCGGCGACCTGCCTTGCCGTTG
>JAICJD010000041.1 GCA_025928645.1 Gemmatimonadales bacterium | reverse complement strand
CGGACAGCCGTGGCGATCGCCGCCCAGTCCGGCTCGGGCAGCGGGCCGAACCAGCGGCCGAGGGGCCTCGCCATCTCGGCGCTCGGGCGGGCGCTGCGATGGGGCATTATCTGGTCCATGGCAGCGTCCGGGCTGAGGCGGTGGCCAGATCGGGGATTCGATGCAAGGTCGACCCGCCCCGGGGACAATGCTGTGACGCGGCTTACACCCGGCTTGCCGACGGCTCGGGGAGACGGTATGCTATCCCCACCCTGACTGCCATCCGTTCAGTCTCGCGCGCTCCGGAGCCGCCCGGATCGTCGTGAGCCGTACCTCCCTCCTCACGTGCGAAAGGACCATGCCGCCCATGCCCGTGTCCAGTTCGCTGCGCTCCGCCTTCGCGCTCCTCGCCATCGCGCTGGCCCTGCCGACGGCCCGGCTCGCCGGCCAGGCTCAGGCCACCACCGGCGTCATCCGTGGGACGGTGACCGATTCGACGGGCGGCGTGCTTACCGGCGCGTCGGTGACCCTCCGCAACAGGGAAACCAACGCGGTCCGGGCGCTCACCACCAACGAGCGCGGGGTGTACGTGGCCACGCTGCTCCGGGTCGGCACGTACGACGTGACCGCCCGCGCCCTCGGGTTCCGGGAGGCCCAGCGCACCGGCCTCGCGCTGCGGCTGGGCGAGACCCAGGACGTCTCGTTCGCCCTGGCGCCGCAGGCGGTGCAGCTCGAGGAGATCACGGTGGCGGGCGCGGAGCCCACGGTGGATGTCACCAAATCGGAGAGCGCGACCCGGCTCGGCGTCGAGGCCGTGGAGGGACTGCCGAACAACGGGCGGAACATCTTCAACTACACGACGCTCACGCCCAACGTGGCCATCGTGCAGGGCCCCGACGGCGATGAGATCAGCATCGGCGGCCAGCGGGGCATTCACAACAACGTGTCGGTCGACGGCGCCGACTTCAACAATCCCTTCTTCGGCGAGCAACGCGGGGGCCAGCGGCCCGCGTTCACGTTCAACCTGGACGCGGTCCAGGACTTCGTGGTCGTCGCGGACGGCGCGAACGCCGAGTTCGGGCGCTCGAGCGGCGGGTTCGTCAACGTGATCACCAAGTCGGGCACCAACGAGTTCCACGGCTCCGCCCACTACTTCGGCAAGTACGACGCCCTCTCGGCGGACTACAGCCACACCTTCCCCGCCGGCGGCTCGACCGGGTTCTCGCCCGACTTCAAGCAGCACCAGTTCGGCGCCACCCTCGGCGGGCCGATCAAGCGGGACCGGATCTTCTTCTTCCTGGCGTACGACCAGCAGGAGTACAACGAGATCAAGCAGCAGGGCCGGCTCGGCGCGATCGACCCGGCGCTCCTGGCGTTTACCGACACGGCCCTCGGCGGCGTCCTGCAGAACGACTTCGGGTCCATCAGCCGGACCAACGACGCCAACGCGCTGCTCGCGAAGCTCGACTTCCGGCTGAGCCCGAAGCACAGCGCGACGCTCAAGTACAACTACACCAACTCGCGCCAAGAGAACGGCACGTTCGACGTGGACTTCTGGGGCCGGAGCGCCAACGGGCTCGAGAAGGACTTCTCGCACGCCGTGAACGGGAGCCTCACCTCGCTGTTCAGCTCGTCGCTCTCGAACGAGTTCCGCTTTCAATGGGCTCGCGAGGACCGCCCCCGGCCCTACGAAGGACCGATCAACCCCGCCACCGGCCGGCCCCTCCCCGACACGGACATCGGGTTCTTCGATCCCGTGGCCGGGTTCAACGCCTACCGCATCGGCATGCCGTTCTTCATCCCGGTGGACGCGCACGACTACCGCCTGCAGCTCCTGGACAACGTATCGCTGCTGAAAGGCAATCATCTCTTCAAGGCCGGGGCGGAATGGAACCGGACGGGCGTGAGCCAGACGTTCCGCGGCTTCGGGAACGGAAGGATGGCGTTCACGTCGGTGGACGGCTTCCTGAACTACGTGGCCAACGGCAACGGGTACGTGGAGTGCGCGGACGACGTGACTGAGGAGGCGACGCCGAGCCAGACCACCGGGACCTGTCCGGCAGGTCAGCACATCACGGGGCCGGTGGCGCTCTACCTGCAGCAGGCCGGCGTCGGCGGGCTCAGCGTGGACGAGGCCGGCACGCAGACGATCATCCAGAACGAGCTCGCGCTGTTCCTGCAGGACAGCTGGAAGCCGCGCTCGAACCTCACGGTGAACTACGGCCTTCGCTGGGAGGCGCAGATCGAGCCCGGCCTGATCACGCCGCGCGACGACCTGTTCTACGCGCCGTTCATTGGCCAGACGGTCATCAACGCGAAGGGCACCTTCACGTTCCCCGGCGACGGCACGATCCCCAGCGACTACGGCATGTTCCAGCCGCGGCTGGGCTTCGCCTACGACGTGAAGGGTGACGGCAAACAGGCCGTGCGGGCGAACGCCGGCCTGTACTATGCCCGCATCCCCGGGCTGAATCTCGCCAGCAGCCGCAGCACCGACGGCTCGCGCGGGCAGACCCTGACCCGCATCAGCGGGCTCGACGCGGTGTTCGGCGGGCCGCCCCCGAACTACGGCGAGCTCCTCCCCGCCCCAGCGGGGGTACCCTTCTTCCCCGGCGTGTTCGTCTTCGACAAGGACTTCCAGAACCCGCGCACCTTCTCGGCAACCGTGGGCTACGACCGGGAGATCGGGCGCGGGATCGCGGCCGCGCTGAGCTACACCCACGCGCGCACCGATCATCTGACGCGGTTCATCAACGCGAACGACACCGTGTTCGGGAGCCCCTGGGGCACCGGGCTCCCGAACGGCAACGGCATCGGGACGCTCACGGTGGTGCAAAGCTCGGCCAAGTCCCGCTACAACGGGATCACCGCCGAGCTCCGCCGGACGGGCGGATCCCGCCTCCAGTTCCAGGCCAACTACACCCTCTCGTTCGACAAGGCGGACGACGACAACGAGCGCGACCCGTTCACCTTCCGGTACGTGCGGCCCGACTCGCTCGACGCGGAGTACAACTGGAGCGACCGCGACCAGCGCCATCGCTTCAATGCTTGGGTGCTCGCGATCCTTCCGGGAGACTTCTACCTGAACAACCGGGTGAGCGCGTACTCCGCGCAGCCGGCCTCCGAGGCCTGCGGTCCTGACAACCAGGGGAACGGCGTGCGGGTGGCCTCCAACTCCACCTCGCGTATCTGCCCCGACGGTCACATCCTCAAGCGGAACACGATCCGGCGCGACAACGGCTTCTTTTCGTGGGACATCCGCCTCTCGCGGCCGTTCCCGCTCGGCCGACGGGGCACGTTCGAGGCGATTCTCGAGGTGTTCAACGTGACCAACGCGGACAACTTCAAGGATCCCTCGTCCACCGGCACGTTCCTCAACTTCGACGGAACGATCCGGAGCGGCCTGGGCGAGCCCCGGCAGTTCCAGGTGGGAGGCAGATATCTGTTCTGACGGACCGACGCACGGGCGGGCAGGCGGCAGGCGATACCTCGAGCGGCACCCGGAGCGGCGGCGGTGACCTTGCCGCCGCTCGCCGAGGGCCTGGCGACCGCCTGATCGCCCGGCCGCCTGTCCGCCCGCTAGAACGTCAACGCCAGCACCACCCCGAACGCGCGGTTCCGTACGTCCACCCCGTCCAGCACCGACCTGAGCCCGGCGGTATAGCGCGCCTCCAGCGCCAGCGCGGAGGCGGGCCAGCGTACTTCCAGGCCGCCACCCGCGACCATTCCCACATCGAAATCCCTGAACGGGGGCACGTTGGTCTCGTCGCAGCTGGCCCGCACCGGGGCGTTGGGCACAATGACCTGAAGGTCGCAGCCGATCTGGAGGGAGGGCGCTGGACCGGCGAAGACCATGGGACGGAACCGCCCGCGGGTCACTCCGGTCCGGAGCAGCAGGGGCAGCTCGAGGTAGGCGAGGCCGATGTCGAGCTCGGCCGTCCCGCCGCCCTCGACGGTGGCCTGCGTGCGGCCGCCCTTCAGGGCGAACAGGATCTCGGAGCGGAGGAAGAGCGGACCGCGGAGAGGCGTCTGCAGGTAAAGGCCCGTAAGGGCGCCCTGACGGCTTTCGACCCGTTGGGCATCGCCGCCGACCAGATCGGTGCGCGAATAGCCGACCTCCGCGCCGACGGCCGGCCGCATGCTGGAGCGCCGAGCGGGCGCCTGCGCCGGCAGGGCCGCGGGAACCAGGAGAAGGCAGAGGAGCCCGACCGACCGGCCGGTTGGCATGCCACGAACATAGTTGCGAGCCCTACGTCATGCACTTGAACACTCGGGCCGGCAGCACGTTGAATGGCTCGAACTCCTGGCGAACCTGGCCGAAGACCCGGCGCAGCTCAGGGAGCGCCGACCGGGTAAACTGGTAGATCACGAGCACGCCGCCCGGCCGGAGGAGACTGCGCCAAGTTGCGATCAGCGAGAGGCGGGCCTGCCGGGTGAGGCCACTCAGCGGGATGCCCGACACCAGGAGATCGACCGACCCGACGCCGCGTTCGTGGAGCACCGGCCCGGCCTCGGCGGCCGACCGATGGAGCACCGTCAGGCGCCGGTCGGGGATTTCGCTCCGAAGGTGCGAGACGAAGGTCGGGTTCATCTCGAACGCGAACAGGGACCCCTCGCCCCCGAGCCGCTCCAGGATCGGCCCGGTCAGGGTTCCGACGCCGGGCCCGGCCTCGACCACGACCCTGGTTCGCGGCCAGTCCACCTGGCGGAGGACACGGGAGACGAGAAACCGGCTGCTGGGGATGACGGACCCCAACATGCGGGGGTGCCGCAGGAAGGTACGGCCGAAGAGGAGCGCGGGCGGCAGGGGCCGGCGGCGCGGGGGAACGGCGTAGGCCTCTTCTCCGTGTTCGTTTGTGGCCATCCATCTAAGTACAGCCGCCAAGGCACCCCGGCAAGAGAGGCGGCTCACATCCGGTCCTCCCGGGGCCGTTAATTTGGGCCATTGCCCGCCGGGCGGCCGGGTTGTCACCTTCTCTATCCAGCCCCCGATTCCGCAACGACGCACGTGTAGGTAGCCATGGCCAACCGAGACCAGCTGGTCACGACGCGAACTCGCCCGCATATCCTCCTGGTGGAAGCCGAGCGGATGCTGCGCCGGACCATCACCAAGTTCCTCGAGCGCTCGGGTTGTCAGGTGACCCCGTGTCCCGACCTGGCGTCCGCCAGCGGAGCGCTCACCCGCCCGAGCCCCCGGCCTTCGCTCATCGTGCTCGGCGCTCGCGCGCTGGACGGCGACACGGCCGTGACCGCCTGGGGTCTGCGCGATCTGGCGCCGGAGGTCCCGATGCTCGGCATCGCCGACGTGCCGTACGACGACGGAGGGCGGCAGCCGTCCCTGCCGGAGAACTTGCGGTTTCTGTCGCCGCCATTCGACATGCCTGACGTCCTTCGCGCGGTGCGCTCGCTCCTGCATCAGGCCGGGTTCGAGGGGCCGCTCGAGCTGGAAGCGTAGCTCGAAGCGGTGACGAGGCTCACCGCCTCGACTGTCCCCGACCCCTATCTGTCCGGCCACGCCGCCGACGGTGTAAGCGGACTCGTGGTGACCTGAAGCGGGTGCCTCTGTTTCCCCTCGCCTCGATTCATGCCCGCACGCTCGGCGGCCGACGGGTGCCGAGCGGCGGTCGCTCGCTCGGCGCCGCAACCATACGGCACCAGCGCTCGGTTCGAGCGAGTCGGAGGGGGAGGAATGACTACGGCAACACGGCCCGACCTCACGGTGGGCCAGAAGCACAACGGAAGCAGGACGCGAATCAGCGCGGATGAGTGGAACGCGCCCAGCGAGCAGCGCCGTCAGGGCCCGCTGTCCGATCCGACGCGCATGGCCCGCGCACTCGGATGGTTCAGCATCGGCCTCGGGTTGGCGGAGATCGCGGCCCCGCGCCGCATGGCGCGGATGATCGGCGTGGATGACGACAACACGCATCGGAACTTCCTGCTCGCGTACGGCCTGCGCGAGATCGCCGCCGGGGTCGCTATCCTCGCCGCGGACCGGCCGACCGGCGCGGTCTGGGCCCGGGTCGGCGGCGACGTGATGGATCTCGCGTTCCTGGGACAGTCCCTCAGCTCCAACCCCTCCGGGCGCTCGCGGGCCGCGGCGGCCACGGCTGCCGTGCTCGGCGTGACCGCCCTCGACGTGCTCACCGGGCGCCGGCTGGCCCAGGGCATCGACTGGAGAGGGGAACGCGGCACGGCGCCACGCCCGAGCGGGGCCGTGCACGTGCAGGAGTCGATCACCGTCGGGCGGCCGCCCGAGGAAGTGTACCGGTTCTGGCGAGACTTCGAGCACCTGCCCGAGTTCATGGAGCACCTGGAGTCGGTCCGGGTGCTGGACGAGCGCCGGTCGCACTGGCGCGCCCGCGCGCCGGCCGGCTCGTCGGTCGAGTGGGATGCCGAGATCGTGGACGACCGGCCGAACGAGCTCGTCTCGTGGCGCTCGGTGAGCGACGCGGACGTGCCGAACATGGGGACCGTGCGCTTCGTGCGGGCCCCGGGCGACCGCGGCACCGAGATCCACGTCGAGCTGCGCTACGATCCGCCGGGCGGCAAGGCCGGCGCGTTGGTGGCGAAGCTGTTCGGCGAGGAGCCGGGTCAGCAGGTCAAGGGCGACCTGCGCCGCCTCAAGCAGGTGCTCGAGACTGGCGAGGTCGTGCACTCGGACGCGAGCGTGCACCGGGGCATGCACCCGGCCCAGCCGTCGGCTTCCGGTACGGAACGGAGCCACCGATGAAAGCGAACTGCTGGATGGGCAAGAAGCGGCTCGAGGTGCAGGACGTCCCCGATCCAAAGATCCTGAACGCGCGCGACGCCATCGTCCGCATCACGTCCACCGCGATCTGCGGCTCGGACCTGCACCTCTACAACGGCTTCATCCCCACGATGGAGAAGGGCGACATCCTGGGGCACGAGTTCATGGGCGAAGTGGTCGAGACCGGGCCGGCGGTGAAAAACCTGAAGGTGGGTGACCGGGTGGTGGTACCCTTCCCGATCGCCTGCGGCGCGTGCAGCATGTGCCAGCGCGACCTGTTCAGCCTGTGCGAGAACTCGAACCCGAACGCCTGGATCGCGGAAAAGCTGATGGGCCACTCGCCGGCCGGCCTGTTCGGCTATTCGCACATGCTGGGCGGCTACGCCGGCGGCCAGGCGGAGTACGCCCGGGTGCCTTTCGCCGACGTGGGCCCGCTCAAGATCTCGAACGGCCTCTCCGACGACCAGGTACTCTTCCTGTCGGACATCCTGCCGACCGGCTATATGGGCGCGGAGATGTGCAACATCCAGCCGGGGGATGTCATCGCGGTCTGGGGCTGCGGGCCGGTGGGCCAGTTCGCGATCGCCAGCGCCAAGATGCTCGGGGCGGAGCGCATCATCGGCATCGACCGGTTTCCCTACCGCCTGCGGATGGCGGCCGAAAAGGCCGGAGCCACCGAGACCATCAACTACGAGCAGGAGAGCGTGCTCGAGCGGCTCCTGGAGCTGACGGCAGGACGCGGGCCGGACGCGTGCATCGACGCGGTCGGCATGGAGGCCCACGGCCACGCCGCCGTGTACGCCTACGACCGCGCCAAGCAGGCGCTCATGCTCGAGACCGACCGTCCGATCGCGCTTCGGGAAGCGATCACGGCGTGCCGGAGCGGCGGGACGGTGTCCGTCATCGGGGTGTACGGCGGGTTCATCGACAAGTTCCCGATGGGCGCGCTGATGAACAAGTCGCTGACCATCCGGACGGGGCAGACCCACGTGCAGCGCTACATGCGGCCCCTGCTGGAGCGGATCGAGCGCGGCGAGATCGACCCCAGCTTCGTCATCACGCACCACATGTCGCTGTCGGAGGCCCCGCGGGGCTTCGACATGTTCCTGCACAAACGAGACAACTGCGAGAAGGTGGTCCTCACGGCCTGAGGCCGACTGCTCGAGGCGCCGGCCGGTTTCGGCGGGCCGGCGCCCGCTCACGGCCGTGCCGGCTCAGGGCTCGACCGCCTCGCGGCGGGCCCGCGCCGGCGTCGCCGTCATGTCGACCCGGCTCGCTCCCTGCCGGAATGCGGGGTTCGTGATCCGATACCATACCGTGTCCCGGGCGTAGGGGTCGTCCCGCCGCTTGGCCACGATGCCGGCCAGCTCCATGCGCCGGGCCGCCTGGAACAGGGCGCGCCCGTGCTCCTCGAGGGTGAACACCTTGTAGAGCGGGCCGGTATCCGACGGGAGCAGCTCGCCGAGCCGGCGCTTGCGTTCGGCGAGCGGCACGGGCCGCAGGTCGTGCCCGTCCAGCCAGAGCAGGTCGGACGCCGCGAACGCGAGATAGCCCCGGCCCTTGAGCAGCTCGCGGAAGATGGGCTTGCCATGCCGGTCCAGGGAGACGACCCGCCCGTCGAGGATGGCCCCCCGGCCCCCCAGCACGCCGGTCACCCGTTCGCGGAGATCGTCGAAGCCTTCGAAGTGCGGGTCCTGCCGCGCGCGAAGCTCGCAGCCGACGCCGGAGGCATACAGCAGCGCACGGAAGCCATCGTACAGCGGCTCGAACATCCAGCCGGGATCATCGAATGGCGCGGCGAGCGGGACGTGGGGGACCGGCTCGGCGTGCGGCAGTGCGCAGATCGTGGGCATGATGGCTCCGTGGCCACGGTGCGGCCAAGAAGCCCTCCCCACGAGGAGGGAGCGTGTGACGACTGGAGGCGGCGGCCCCGAGCCGCCGGCGGATCAACTGCGACCGTGATGTTACCGGTCAAACGAGGGTTGTGCCAGGGGCGGGGGCGGCAGGGTGGCGGTTGATGTGGAAGGATCGGTGGAGGATCTGCGGTCATCCGTCACAACGGCTGACCGGTGCAGCGGGGCCGGTCAGCCGCCATCGGTGTGCCGGGTGCGAGCCGGCGCGCTCCTTCGGCCATCGCCGCCCCGGAACAGGAAGTGGGCATCGCAAGGAACCCGCTCGTCGTTCTTCCAGCGGGGCTCGCCCGAGGCTAGCTGACCCAGGACGGTGTCTCGCAGCGCCGCGGCGGGGTACCAGCGCCCCACCGCAACGGTGGGGTACCACTCTTGAAATTCGGACCGCACCGCAGCTTCACGCTGTGCCATGACCTTCGTCCCCTCGCTCGTCGATTCAGCGTAATGGAAGGGTGAGGGTCCGCACGGTGAGCGAGGTTACCGGATCCCTGGTCTGAGCAGACCAGGCCCAGCGGGCAATGGAAAGCGGATGAGACGAGGTCAGGACCGCGGGGCAGCCCCGGCGCCCGGCCGCTCCTGCGCGAGGGCCTGCATCACGCTCCGGACCAGCTCGCTGGACGCGAAGGGCTTCGATATCGTCACGATCTCGGTTCCGATCGAGCCGCGCTGGCGCAGCTCCGCAGTTGAATAGCCCGACATGAACAGGACCGGGAGCGCGGGCCACCGGGCCTTGAGGCGCCGGGCCAGCTCGGGACCGCCCATCTTCGGCATGACCACGTCGCTGAGCACGATGTCCGGGGCGCCGTGGCGGTTCACGACCTCCAGCGCGTCGGTCCCGTTGGACGCCTCGAGGATGCGGAGGCCGCCGAGCCTCAGGATTCGGGCGGCGACCTCGCGCACGCCCGGCTCGTCTTCGACCAGCAGTACGGTGGCCCCGGGACGTTCCGGCTCCCGAGGGGCCGTCCGGGGCGATCCCCGCCGTTCCCCCGCAGGAGCCTGGGCGACGATGGGAAAATAGAGGGAGAAGGCCGCCCCCTCGCCCGGCGAGCTCGCCACGGCGATGTAGCCGTCGTTCTGCTTGATGATGCCGTACGAAGCGGCGAGACCGAGGCCGGTCCCCTCACCGACCGGCTTCGTCGTGAAGAACGGCTCGAAGATCCGGGCCTGGATCGCGACGTCCATGCCGGTGCCGGTGTCGCGCACGACGAGCAGACCGTACCGGCCGGCCGGAATCGTCGCGCGGCCACCCGTGGGGAGCTCTCCCTCCAGATCGATCTCCGCGGTCGTCATGGTGAGAGTGCCGTCCGCCGGCATGGCGTCCCTGGCGTTGAGGGCCAGGTTGACGATCACCTGGTCGAGCTGGCGGGGATCGATCCGCACCCGGGGCGAACCCTCGGCGGCCAGCGCCAGGTGCCGACTCTCGCCGAGCAGTCGGCGGATGAGCGGCTCGGCCTCCCGCACGGCGGCGCCGAGATCGACGACCTGAGGCGTGTGGAGGCCGCGCCGGCTGAAGGAGAGCAACTGGCCGGTCACCGTCGCGGCCCGCTGCGCCGCTCTCACGATGTGCGCCGCGTCGGAGCGCATCGAGGCCGGCAGGTCCGGGTCTTCCAACAGGAAATTGGAGAACCCGAGCACCACCGACATCATGTTGTTGATCTCGTGGGCCACCCCGCCGGCCAAGGCGGCCACCGCCTCCATCCGCTGGGTTTGGTTGAGCCGCTGCTCGACTTGCCGCAGCTGGTGCTCGGCGGCCAGACGCTCGGAGACATCCCGGATGACCAGGTGCACCGAGGGATGGCCGCCCTCCATGAACGCGATCGTCCGCACTTCGACCTCGACGTTGGTCCCGTCGAGCCGCCGGAGGGTATCCCGTATGGGCGGCGCGGCTTCGCCGACGGGGTCCTCCGGCGCCACGAGCCTGTGCTGGGCGGCCTTGAGGTAGGGAGGGTCGAGAAAGGCCTCGATCGGCCGCCCGACCAACTCGCCCCGGTGGGTGCCCCCTGCGAGCCGGACGGCGGCCGCGTTGGCCAGCACGATGCGCTCGCCATCGTGGATCATGATGGCGTCGGGCGCCAACTCGACGAGTTGCCGGTAGCGCCGCTCGTGCTCCCGCTCCATGCCACTCCCTTCGGGGCCGGCCACGCCGTTCTCTCAGCGGCCGCGCGGCCGCGCCACGCCGACCAGGCGGGGGCCCTTGCGCGCCACGTAGCGTAGTTGCGCGAGCCGTTCGAGAATGGCCTCCACCGCGCCCGGCAGCAGGCCCGTCCGCTCGACGACTTCCGCCGGCAGCTCCGCGCCGGAGCGAACGATGGTCTCGAGCACGAGCACCTCCGGCTCCGTGAGCCCCGGGTAGAGCGGCTGGCGCAGCCGGAGCTGGCGGGTGGGAACGCCGGTACTGATGCCGTCATAGTCGGTGAGGGTCTCGCGCAGCAGCACGCCGCTGGCGGTGATGTCGTAGGCCCGGAACTCCCGGCTGTGGTTGCTGCCGCGCATCTTGACCACCGCCAGGGCCTTGCGCAGCTCGCCCTCGATCTCGACGTACCGCTGGTTGATGATGTCGTCGGTCAGGAATGAAATCTGGTAGCCGGTGAGCCGGAACATGTCCCGGCTCTCCAGCACCTCCACCGTCGAATACATGGTCACGCCGAGGCCGGTGAGCGCACCGATGAGCCGGTAGAGCGACTCGCGGAAGTCCTCCCGGAAGGTCGGGGCCAGCGCCATCTCGAAGCCGGTGATGGAATCGATAACCACGCGGGTGGCGCCCAGCCGCTCGACCGACGCCCGGATCTCGGCCAGGGTCTCGTCCACCGAGAGGTCGAGCGGCCTGAGATAGATGATCCGCAGCTTGCCTTTGCGCACCGCCTCGCGGAAGTCCACGCCGAAGGTCTTGGCCCGGGCAAGGTACACTTCCGGGTGCTCCTCGAAGACGGCGATCACGGCCGATTCGCCAGCCCGGAGCCCGGCGGCCACGAACTGCATGGCGAAGGTGGTCTTGCCCGAGCCAGCCGGTCCCGCCAGCACCAGCGAGTCCCCGGGGTTGATGCCGCCGCCCATCATCTCGTCGAGCCCCTCGATGCCGGTCGAGATCCGCCGCTGGTCCACCGGGCGCCTGTCGTTTCGGCGTTCGGGAATCCGGGGGAACACCTGCAGGCCGGCACCGGTGATCCTGATGGTGTGCAGGCCGGGCATCGCCTCCATGCCCCGCGATTTCACCACCTGGAGCTTCCGAACCACCGAGTTCCGGTCCACGGCCTGGGTGAGCCAGAGGATGCCGTCCGCCACGGTGAACACGGGATTCCGGAGCTCCTGCTCCTCGTACTCGCCGACCAGGAACGAGGTGATCTCCCAGGTGGTGAGGTGGAGCGCGAGGCGCTGCACGAAGTGGTCGAGCCGGCTTTCGGCGCCGTCGGCGCCCTGGGAGCGGGTGAGCGAGCGGAACGAATCCACCACGACGAACCCGGGCCGGAGCCGCTCGACCTCCTCGACGATGCGGGCCAGCACCCGGTCGAGGTCGCCGGCCAGCGCCTCCTCGCTGAGGTTGAGGAAGTGGACGTCCGAGCCGACCCGGGCGAGGTCGAAGAACTCGAACTGCTGCTGGTAGCGCAGCATCTTGAGGGCGGTCTCGCCGAGAAGCGTGAGGAACAGTCCCGGGCGCGCGGGGGTGGCGTTGGCGAAGAGGACCTGCATCGCCAGGGTGGTCTTGCCGCTGCCCGGCCCGCCGGCGACCAGGTTGAACGAGAGCGCGGGGAGGCCGCCGCCCAGAACCTGGTCCAGGCCGGGCACGCCGGTGGACAGAATCTCCAGCGCGTTCCGTCCCGGCGCCGGCGGCTTCGGGACGTGCTTCCTAGGCATTGCGGCCTCCTCGACGTTCGGTGCTCGACCCGGCGGCCGGACCCGGCGTGCCGGCCTGCTCCACCAACTGCAGCGCCATCTCTTCGCCGATGATGCGGCCCAGGAGCTCGGTGAGCGTGGCGACGAGCGCCACGATACCTGCCGCCAGCTCGGCCGCGCCGTGCGCTCTGGCCGCGGCCGCGGCGGCCAGGGCATCGCCGTCGTGGCAGGAAAAGCTGCCCAGCACGGGATGCTCCGGGGTGGAGAGCCGGAGCGCCCGGTCGAGGAGGGCCCGATAGCCTTCGGCTCCCACCCAGCGGCTGAGGCCGGCGCGAAGGTCATCGCAGACGCGCTGGGTGGCGGCGCCCGCGTCCTCGGACGACGTGACACCCCCGCCGCGTGCCCAGAGGCGGCGCGCCACGTCGGTGGCGGCCTTGGTCAATCGAGCGCTCCGCTCAGCGGAGCCATCTGATGCAAGCGGGAGGAGGAGGCGGGGCTGCCATACAGTGGGCCCTGCGGTGAGGTTGCTGGAGGTCGGCACCCGGCGGGCGGCAGGAAAGAAAATCTGTTGCCCTTTCGCAACTTATCGTCGCGCTTGCCGCTCGCAAGGCCGGCGAAGCCTTCATCGAGCGACCGCGGATCCGCAGGCGGACGCAACGGAAACGCCCCGCCGGCAAGGAACGCCAGCGGGGCGCAGAGTTCAAATGAGTGGGCCTGGGTAGAGTTGAACTACCGACCTCACGCTTATCAGGCGTGCGCTCTAACCACCTGAGCTACAGGCCCTTGCGACGGGACGGGAGGATAGCCCCCCGCCCGGGCCCGCGCAAGGTGGCGGGCCGCGCCCGAGGTCAGCGCTCCTCCTCGTCCTCTTCCAACTCCTCGAACTCCTCGAGGTCCTCGTCGTCCAGGTCATCCTCGTCGTCGAGGTCGTCCTCGTCGTCCAGGACGTCATCCTCCTCGTCGTCGTCCTCGTCGTCGAAGGTGAACCCGTCGTCTTCGAACTCGTCGTCGTCTTCATCGAACTTGCGACGCAGCTCCAGGGCCTCCATCGACGTCTCCCAGGCCAACATGATGTCCTCCGCCTTCAGAGAGGGTGTAGTGCCGGGGTCCTAGGACGCATCCGCCACCCGCGCGGCCCGCGCGGCCTTCTTGCGGTCGTTCGCCGTCAGCACCCGCTTCCGCAACCGGATGTTCTTGGGCGTGACCTCGATGAGCTCGTCCTCTTCGATGTACTCCAGCGCGTACTCCAGGGTGATCTGGCGCGGCGGCTCCAGGATGATGTTCTCGTCCGAGGCCGTGGTCCGCATGTTGGTGAGCTTCTTCTCCTTCGTCACGTTGACGTCCATATCGCCGGGGCGGGAGCTCTCGCCGGCGATCAAGCCCTCGTACACCTGGTCGCCCGGGGTCACGAACATCTGGGCCCGCTCCTGCAGGTTGCCCAGCGCGAACGCTACAACCGCCCCCTCGCGGTCGGCCACCAGCACGCCGCGCTTCCGGCCGGCCAGGGGCCCGGCCCACGGGCCATAGTCCAGGAAGCGATGGTGCATGATCCCGGTGCCCCGGGTATCGGTGAGGAACTCGGAGCGGTAGCCGAACAGACCGCGGGCGGGAATCCGGAAGGTCAGCCGGACCATGCCCTGCCCCGGGTTCCGCATCTCCGTCATCTCGCTCCGGCGCGGACCCAGCTTCTCCATGACGACACCCATGTACTCCTCGGGCACATCCACCGTCAGCTCCTCGTACGGCTCGAGCCGCTCACCGTCGGGGCCGGACTTGGTGATGACCCGCGGCCGGGAGACCTGGAACTCATACCCCTCGCGCCGCATCGTCTCCATCAGGATGCCGAGGTGCAGCTCGCCCCGCCCGGAGACCGTGTGGGTGTCGGGGCTGTCGGTCTCCTCGACCCGCAGGGCGACGTTCCGCTCCAGCTCGCGGTAGAGCCGGTCCCTGAGCTGGCGGCTGGTGACGTACTTCCCGTCGCGGCCGGCGAACGGGCTGTTGTTGACGATGAAGTCCACCGAGATCGTGGGCTCCTCGACCGCGATGCCGGCCAGCCGGTCGGGCGCGTCCACCGCGGTGAAGGTCTTTCCGATCTCGATGGTCTCGAAGCCCGCCAGCGCGACGATGTCGCCGGCCCCCGCCACATCCACCTCGACCCGGTTGAGCCCGTCGAAGGTGTACAGCTTCGTCACCCGGTTCCGCTCGAACGACTCGTCGGTGACCTGGCCGGGCGGGCCGAGCGGCAGGAGCGCCACCTGGTCGCCCACCCGGACGCGTCCCCGCTCGATGCGGCCGATGGCGATGCGGCCGAGGAAGCTCGAGAAGTCGAGCGTCGAGACCAGCATCTGGAATGGCCCCTCGGGGTCGCCCTCCGGCGGCGGCACGTGATCGAGGATGGCCTGGAACAGCGGCCGGAGATCGGTGCCGGGGTGGTCCAGCTCCGCCGTGGCGGTGCCGGCGCGGCTCGAGGTATAGAGGAACGGCGCGTCGAGCTGCTCTGGGGTGGCGTCCAGGTCGATGAACAGCCCGAGCACCTCGTCGTGCACCCGGAGCGGCTCGGCGTCGGAGCGGTCGATCTTGTTGATGGCGACGATGGGCCGGAGGCCAAGCGCGAGCGCCTTCCGGGTGACGAACCGCGTTTGCGGCATCGGGCCCTCGGCGGCGTCCACCAGGATGAGCACCCCGTCCACCATGCGGAGGATGCGCTCGACCTCGCCGCCAAAGTCCGCATGACCCGGGGTATCCACGATGTTGATCTTCACGCCCTGCCAGCGTACCGCGGTGTTCTTGGCCAGGATCGTGATGCCGCGCTCGCGCTCGAGCGGGTTCGAGTCCATCACCCGCTCTTCCACCTGCTGATTGGCGCGGAACGCTCCCGCCTGCCGCAGCATCTGGTCGACCAGCGTGGTCTTGCCGTGGTCGACATGGGCGATGATGGCGAGATTGCGGATCAAAGCGGACTTACCCTCGTCGGTCTAAACGGATGAGGCCCGGGCCCGGGCCTCCGCGGCGCATATATAGACTAGGCCGGGCGGGGGCGCAAGAAAGGACGGAGAGGGCGGAGAGGACGGAGAAGTCGGAGGGGGCCTCTCCGCCCTCTCCACGCTCGCCGTCCTCTCCGCCCTCTCCGTCCTAGTGCTTGTGCCCCGCGTGCTCCCTCGGGCCCGCCCTCACGTCCTCGCATTCGTCGGCCACCTCGAGCTGCATCGTGACGTGCCCGATGCCGAGGGCTGCCATCTCGGAACGGATCCCGTCCAGCACCCCGGGGTGATCGACCAGATCGGGCACCACGGCGTGACCGCTCATGGCAACGACCCCGTTGACCACGGTCCACACGTGCAGATCGTGCACGGCGGCGACCCCGGGGACGCCGAGGATCCGGCGCTGGACGTCGGCCATGACCACGTGGCGCGGGACGGCATCGAGCAGGATATCGGTGCTCTCGCGAAGCAGCCGCCAGGCGCCGACCAGGATCAGGAGGGACAGGGCGATCGAGACCAGCGGGTCCGCCAGCGTCCACCCGGTGAGCCAGATGACCGCCGCGGCCCCGAGGGCCCCCACGGAGCCGAGCGCGTCGCCCATGACGTGGAGGTAGACGCCGCGGGCATTGAGGCTGCCCTGGCGCGAGCCGTGGAGCAGGGCCAAACTCGCGAGGTTCACCACGAGGCCGGCGGCCGCGATGGCGAGGAACAGCCCCGCCCGGATGGGCTCGGGATGCTGCACCCGCTGGATCGCCTCGATGACGACCCAGGCGGCGATCCCGAACAGCGCCGCGCCGTTCACGAGGGCGGCGAGGATCTCCCAGCGGAGATAGCCGTAGGTCTTGGTCTCGTCGGCCGGTCGGTGGGCGATCCAGGCGCTGACCAGCCCCATCGCGAGCGCGCCGACGTCGGTCAGCATGTGCCCGGCGTCGGCGAGCAGTGCGAGCGAGCCGCTCAGCCACCCACCGAGCGCCTCGATCACCATGAACGTCCCGGTGAGTCCGAGCACGGCCCACAGCCGGCGCATCGGCGTCGCCGGGCCGCCGGTCAGATGGGCGCACTCCGCGCGGGAGGCGATGGTGGCCATGGAGGAAATGTAAGTGAGGCGGCGGGAGGCGGCGGGCCTACCGCTCCCCGCCTCCCTCGGTCCTCACCCGCACCGCCGCGGCGTGCCCGTACAGCCCCTCCGCCTCGGCCAGAGCGATGATCGCATCGGCATCTTCTTCCAGCCGGGCCCGGCTGTAGCGAATCACGCTGGTGCGCTTGATGAAGTCGTACACGCCGAGCGGTGAGGCGAAGCGCGCGGTGCCGCCGGTGGGCAGCACGTGGCTCGGGCCGGCCAGGTAGTCGCCCACGGGCTCGGGCGTGTCGTCGCCCAGGAAGATGGCCCCCGCGTGGCGGATGCCGCCCGCCACCCGCTCGGCGCCCTCGGCCACGATCTCCAGGTGCTCGGGCGCGCGCCGGTTGGCGACCTCGATCGCTTCGCGCATGGACGGCACGAGCACGACGAGGCCGTTACGCTCGAGCGCCGCCCGCGCGATCGCTGCGCGCGGGGCGTCCGCCAGCGCCGCCGCCAGGGCGTCGGGAAGCGCCTCCGCGAGCGCGGGATCCGTCGTCACGCACCAGCTCACCGCATCCTCGTCGTGCTCGGCTTGCGCGATGAGGTCGGCCGCCACCCGCGCGAGCCGGGCGGTGTGGTCCGCCAGGATGAGCACCTCGGTCGGGCCCGCGATCATGTCGATGCCCACCTGTCCAATCACCTGCCGCTTGGCCTCCGCCACCCAACGGTTCCCTGGTCCCACGATCTTGTCCACGCGGGGCACCGTCCGGGTCCCATAGGCCAGCGCCGCGATCGCCTGGGCGCCGCCGATGCGGAAGATCCGCGTCACCCCCGAGAGCGCGCAGGCCGCGAGCACGGCGTCGGTGATCCCGCCGGGCGGCACCGCCGCCACGATCTCCTGCACCCCGGCGACCAGGGCGGGCACCGCGTTCATGATGACCGAGGACGGATAGGACGCCTTTCCGCCCGGCACGTACAGCCCCACCCGATCCACCGGCGTCACCTTGGTGCCGACCAGGCTGCCGTCCGCCTCCGTGACGTGAAAGCCTTCGTCCCGCTGGTGCTCGTGGTAGGCCCGGACGCGGTCGACCGCGCGGTCCAGGGCGCGGCGCAGCCGCGGATCGATCCGCGCGAGCGCTCCCTCCCATGCGCCTGCGTCGAGCGCCCATTCCGACGGCGCGAGGTCGACGCCGTCGAAGCGGCGGCCGTACTCGCGCACGGCATCGTCGCCCCGCGCGATCACGTCGTCGATGATGCTCCGCACCGCCTCACGGGTGGCCGGATCGCTGCCGCCGGCGCGCGGGAGGAACGGGTCGAGCGCTTCGAACGGGGGAACGGCGAGCACCCGGATCATCCCGGCATCTCGCGGTAACATCTTAGAGATATTAGACTTATCGCGTATGGATCCTGCAGCGTCGCCTCCCATCGGCTTCGGGCTGATCTCGGTCGTCGTCCTGGTGCTCTGCAACGCCTTCTTCGTGGCGGCGGAGTTCGCGCTGGTGAGCGCGCGTCGCACCCGTCTCGACGAGATGGCGAGCGCCGGGGACCGCAAAGCTAGGCTTGCCCGCCGTGCGGTACAATCGCTCGGACGCTCGATCTCGGCGACACAGCTCGGGATCACCCTGGCCTCGCTGGGCCTGGGCTGGATCGGCGAGCCGGCGCTCGCCGGCCTGGTGGGGAACGCGTTCACCTGGCTGCCGAGGCCGTTCGCCGCGGTCGCGACCCACGGGGTCGCCTCCGTCATCGCCTTCATCCTCATCACGATCCTTCACATCACCTTGGGCGAGCTGGTGCCGAAGGCGGTGGCGCTGGTGCATCCGGAGGAGCTGAGTCGGTGGGTGGCCGGACCGTTGATCGCGTTCAGCTGGCTCATGCGGTGGCCCATCGCGCTGCTCAACGGCGCGGCCACCCGTCTGCTGCGGCTGGCGAGCATCGCGCCGCCGGGCGAGCACGAACGGCTGCATTCGCCCGAGGAGATCCGCATGCTGGTCGAGCAGAGCACGGAGGGCGGAAGCCTGCTCAAGGAGGACGCCCGGCTGATCGAGGGTGTGTTCGAGTTCAGCGAGAAGACGGCGCAGGAGGTCATGACGCCGCGCACCCAGATGATCGCGCTCGAGGCGGGGCTCAGCGTCCAGGAGGCCGCCGATCAGGTGGCGCAGGCGCGGCGGTCGCGCTACCCGGTGTACACGGAGTCGCTCGACGAGATCGTGGGCGTCGTGCACGCCAAGGACATCCTGACGGCGCTGCGCGCTCGGCCGCACGAGACCGTGCAGGCGATCATGCGCCCGCCGCTCTTCGTGCCCGGTACCCGCGAGGTGGAGGACGTCCTCGCCGACATGAAGCGGCTCAAGACCCACCTCGCCGTCGTGCTCGACGAGTACGGCGGCACCGCGGGGCTGGTGACCATGGAAGACCTGCTCGAGGAAATCGTGGGCCCCATCTTCGACGAGTACGATCCGCAGGACCGGCCCGCCGTGGGCGACGGCGCCGCGCAGCTCGATGGGGCCATGCCGATCAGCGAGTTCAACGCCAAGTTCGACGCCACGCTGGACGACACCGACTATACCACGCTCGGCGGCTACGTCTTCGGCCAGCTCGGCCGGCTGCCCCGGCCGGGTGACCGGGTGACCGTGGCCCCGTACGCCTTCGAGGTGGTCGAGATGGACGGTCGCCGGGTGAAGAGTCTCCGGCTGCATACCGCGCCGGCCCCGGTCGGCGCGGAGCAGGGCGAGCGGGGGGCCGGTGCCTAGCGCCTGGGGGTCCGCGGAGGTTCCGCGCGCCGAGCGCATGCGGGCCGCGTTCTTCGAGGTGAGCCGGCGGCTGAGCGCCGCCCGTACGCCCAAGGAAGCGGCCCGCATCATCGTGGCGGTGGCGCAGGAGCTGCTCGGCTGGGACGCCTGCACGCTGGACCTCTATTTCCCCGAGACCGATCAGACGCAGGACGTGCTCACCATGGACTCGTTCGACGGGCCGCCGGTGGATGTCGGGGCCGCGAACACGAGCAGCACGCCCACGCCCATGTTCGCGCGGGTGCTCCGCGAAGGCGCGCTGCTCATCCTGCGCCCGGACGCGGCCATGGAACCGGCGGACCTCGTCCCCTTCGGGAACACGTCCCGTCGGTCGCGCTCGCTCATGTTCGTGCCGCTGCACCACCGCGACCGGATCACCGGCATCCTCTCCATCCAGAGCTACACGCCCGACGCCTACGACCCGAACGACCTGGCGATGCTCCAGGAGCTGGCCGACCACTGCGGCGGCGCGATCGAGCGGCTCCGGATCGAGAACGAGCTGCGCGAGAGCCAGGCCCAGCTCGCCGGGACCGAGGCGTTCGCGCTGGTCATGACGGCGCACCTGGGCCTCGACGGACGCTGGCTCAAGGTGCCGCCCACGCTGTGCCGGCTGCTCGGCCTGCCCGAGTCCCGGCTGATCGGCGCGCCGATCGAGGACCTGCTCCATCCCGACGACATCGCCACCGAGCGGGCCGACCGGCAGCGCCTGCTCGAGGGCGACACCCGCACGCTCGACCTCGAGCTCCGCTGGCTCCGGCCCTCGGGGCCGCCGCTCTGGATGTACCTCAACGCCTCCGCGGTGCAGGATGCCGGCGGCCGGCCGAAATACCTGCTGGTCTATCTCCGCGACGTCACCGAGCGGAAGAGTCTCGAGGATCAGCTGCGGCTGGCTCAGAAGATGGAGGCCGTGGGACAGCTCGCCGGCGGCATCGCGCACGACTTCAACAATTTGCTGACCGCCATCCTGGGCAGCACCGAGCTGCTCCTCGCGGGCACAGAAGAGGACGACCCGCGGCGGGAAGACGTGCAGGAGATCGGCCGGGCGGCGCACCGGGCATCGGCGCTCGTCCGGCAGCTCCTCGCGTTCAGCCGCAAGCAGGTGATGCAGCCAAGGCTGGTGAATCTCAACGCCATCGTGCGCGAGATGGGCGGCATGCTGCGCCGGCTGGTCGGCGAGCGCATCGCGCTGCGGATCGATCTCGATCCCGCTCTGGGCGACGTGACCGCCGATCCCGGCCAGATCGAGCAGGTCATCGCCAACCTCGGCGTGAACGCGCGCGACGCGATGCCGGACGGCGGGATGCTCACCATCGCGACCGCCAACGTGAGCCGGCCGGGGGTGCTCGCCGCGTCCCGCGAGGTCCTGCCGCCCGGCGGCCCGCTCGTGGCGCTCACCGTGAGCGACACCGGCACCGGCATGGACGAGCACGTGCTCGCGCACCTGTTCGAGCCGTTCTTCACCACCAAGGAGCTGGGCCGCGGTACAGGCCTCGGGCTCGCCACGGTCTACGGGATCGTGCGCCAGAGCGGCGGCCAGATCCAGGTCGCTTCCCGGCCGGGCGAGGGGAGCACGTTCACCGTCTATTTCCCGCGGGTCGACGAACCGGTGCGGCAAGGGGCGGCGGCCGCCGCCGCTCCCGCTCCGGCGCCGGGCGGCACCGAGACGGTGCTCGTGGTCGAGGACGAAGAGGCGGTGCGGCATCTCGTCTGCCGGGTGCTGCGCACCAAGGGATACCGCGTGCTCGAGGCCGCCCACGCGGAGAGCGCGGTTCTGGTCTCCGCCGCCTCGCCGGAGCCGATCGACCTGCTCATTACCGACATGGTGATGCCGGGGATGAGCGGCAGCGCGCTCGCGACGCGGCTCGCCGAGGCGCGGCCCGGCCTCCGCGTGCTGTTCATCACCGGCTACGCGCCGGAAGCGATTGAGCGCCGCGGCGAGCTGGCCGACGCCGGCGGGCTGCTGGAAAAGCCGTTCAGCGCGGACCAGCTCGCCCGGAAGGTTCGCGAGGTGCTCACCGCCTCCGCCTGATCCGCGAGGCTCGCGCCGTGCCCGCGCGCGGCGTTACCTTCCCGCCCCATGTTCGTCCTGCAATCAGCGGTCACGCCAGCCGGCGCGCTCGACCTCACCGGTGAGGCCGCGCGCGTGCGGCGCCGGCTGCAGCGCTCGGCCATGGACGTGCTGGAGCGCGGCGGCTACGAGGAGCTGATCCCGCCGACGCTCGAGTACCAGGACACCTTTCTTCGAGCCGGCGGTCCCGGCGTCGCCGAGCGGCTCGTCCGCTTCCCCGACCGCGACGGCCGGATCCTCGCGCTCCGCTACGATTTCACGGCCAGCCTGGCGCGCGTCGCCGCGACCACCTACGCCGGCGCAACCGGTCCACTTCGCCTTTCCTATTCGGGAAACGTCTACCGCCAGGATCCCGAGCGCGGCGGCCGCATTGGCGTCATGCTCCAGGTGGGCGCGGAGCTGCTGGGGATCGCCGATCTCGCGGCCGACGTGGAAATCATGCGGCTCACGATCGCGCTGCTCCGCGCGGCGGGCGTGCAGGACTTCCAGGTGAACGTGGGTCACGTGGGCGTGCTGGCGCCCGGCCTCGCGGCGTTGCCCGAGACGGAGCGGGCGGAGGTGCGTCGGTGGATCGACCGCAAGGACCGGGGGAACCTGTGCCGCGCCCTCGCCGGCCGCGGCGGCGATGCCGCGACGCTCATCGTGCTGCCGTTCGTCATCGGCCGGCGCGACGCGCTCGCGGGCGCGCTGGGCTCGGCGCCGCCGGCGGCCGCCGGCGGGCTGGAACGGCTGCTCGCGCTCGACGCCGCGCTCGAGGCCGACGAGCGGGCCCACGTGGTGTACGACCTCGGCGAGGTGCGGGGGCTCGACTACTACACGGGGATTCACTTCGAGGCGTTCATCGCGGGCGCGGGCCGGGCCGCCGGCGCGGGCGGCCGTTATGACGATCTGATGGCGCGATTCGGCCGCCCCATGCCGGCGGTCGGCCTGTCGCTCGACCTCGATACGATCGCCGAGGTGCCGCGGTGACCCGCCTGCGGGTCGCGCTGGCCAAGGGCCGGTTGTACGAGCCCTCGGTCGAGCGGTTCCGCCGGGCCGGGGCCGCACCCGCGGCGGACGCCGGCCGCCGCCTGCTCATCCCCTCCACCGACCCGGGCATCGAGTTCCTGGTGGTGAAGCCCGGCGACGTGCCGGTCTACGTCGAGTCGGGCGCCGCCGACCTCGGCATCACCGGCACGGACGTGCTGCGCGAGACCGGCGCCGACGTGCTCGAGCCGCTCGAGCTGGGGTTCGGGTTCTGCCGGCTCAGCGTCGCGGCCCCGGCGGACGCGCCGTACCCGGTGCCGGCGGGCGGCGTCACCGCGCGCGTCGCCACCAAGTACCCGCGGCTCGCCCAGGCGCACTTCGGGGCCGCGGGCCGGCCGGTGGATGTCATCCAGGTGAACGGCTCGGTCGAGGTGGCCCCGCTGCTCGGCCTGTCTCACTGGATCGTGGACCTGGTGGATACGGGCGGGACCCTGCGGGCGAATGGGCTGGTGGAGCGGGAGACGGTGCTGCAGTGCGGCGCGGTCCTGGTCGCCAACCGCGCCGCGCAGAAGCTCAAGCTCGACGCGTATCTGGAGCTGATGCGGAGGCTGGAGGCGTGATCCGCTTCCCGCTCCGCGTGTCGAACCAGTGGAGCCGCTGCCGGTCGCAGCGCAGGCCGACGACCGCGTCGACCGGCACGTCGGTCTCGGGCGAGGCGACGACGCGAACCTCCGCGTCGTCGCTGTCGCCCTCGAGCCGGAGGTGCACCAGCAGCTCGCTGCCGCGCGGCTCGACGACGTCCACCCGGGCGTCGGCGTCGCCGGTGCCGGCCGGCACGATCGCCAGGTCGTGCGGCCGGACGCCCAGGGTCACGGGGCCCGGATCCGCCGCGGCGGACGAGCGCGGGTAGGGCAGCAGACGTCCGGACGGAAAGAAGTTCATGGCGGGCGAGCCGACGAATCCGCCGACGAAGATTGACGCGGGCCGCCGGTACACCTCCATCGGCGGCCCCACCTGCTCGATCAGACCGTCGCGCATGACGGTGACCCGTCCTCCCAACGTGAGCGCCTCCTCCTGATCGTGGGTCACGTAGACGATCGTCGCCTGCAGCCGCCGGTGCAGCCGCGCGAGCTCCGCGCGGGTCTCGACCCGGAGCTTCGCGTCCAGGTTGGAGAGCGGCTCGTCGAACAGGAAGACCTGCGGGTCCCGCACCATGGCGCGCCCCAGCGCGACCCGCTGGCGCTGCCCGCCCGAGAGCTGGCTCGGCTTCCGCTCGAGCACTGCGTCGAGCCCGAGCGCCTGCGCGACGGCGCGGACCCGCTCGGCGATCGCGGGGGCCGCCGCGCCCCGCATCCGGAGCCCGAAGGCGAGATTCTCGCGGACGGTCATGTGGGGGTACAGCGCATAGCTCTGGAACACCATGGCGATGTCGCGATCCTGGGGCGGCACCGCGGTCACGTCGCGCTCGCCGATGAACACCTGTCCCGCGGTGGGCGTCTCCAGCCCGGCGATCATGCGCAGTGCCGTGCTCTTGCCGCAGCCGGACGGCCCGACGAGCACCATGAACTCCCCGTCGGTGATATCGAGATCGAGCCCGCGGGCGGCCACGTGCCCGTTGGGGTAGACCTTCTCCACGCCGACCAGCCTCACGCGCGCCATCGTCAGCCCTTCACCGCGCCGGCCGTGAGGCCCTGCACGATCCGCCGCTGGAAGGCGAGCACCAGGAGCGCCACCGGCGCCGTCGCCACGACCGCGGCGGCCAGGATCTGACCCCACGGCACCTGGTACTGCCCACGGAACAGCGCGATCGCCACCGGCACCGTCTGCCGCTCGGGCCCGAGCGTGAACGACAGCGCGAACAGAAACTCGTTCCAGCTGTAGACGAAGGTCAGGATGGCCGTGGTCGCCAGGCCCGGCAGGGCGAGCGGCAGGATGATCTCCCAGAGCGCGCGGAGCCGGCTCGCGCCGTCCACCATGGCCGCCTCCTCCAGCTCGCCCGGGAGCTGGCGGAAGAACCCGACCATGAGCCAGACGGTGAGCGGCATGGCGAACGTGAGGTACGGTAGAATGAGTCCGGGGAAGGTATTGATCAGGTGCAGGCGCCGGAGCACCAGGTACAGCGGCGAGACGATCGAGATCTGGGGAAACACGCTCACCGCGAGGATCAGTCCGAGCAGGGGCGCCTTGCCCCGGAACCGGAGCCGGGCCAGCGCGTAGGCGCAGAGCCCGCCCAGGCTGACGCAGAACACGGTGGTGCAGCCGGCCACCACCAGGGAATTCCGGATGGGAATCCAGAAGTCGCGCTGGGTGAAGAGCGCCCGATAGTGCTCGAGCACCAGCGTCCGCGGCACCAGCGACGGGGCCTCGAACAGGCGCGCCTCGGGCGTGAACGACGACACGATGGCCCAGTAGAACGGGAACGCGCTCGCGACGACCAGCACGATGAGCGCGGCCGTCCCCCACGCGTTCCGGGGCTTCACGCGCGGGTCTCCGTGAGCCCGGCGCCCAGGAACCGGATGTAGCCGAGCGCCAGGGCAAAGGTGACCGCGAACACGATCACCGACAGGGCCGAACCGTACCCGAACCGCAGGTTCTGCAGCAGCGAGTTGAAGGTGTAGAGCGCGATCGGCTCCGTGGACGTGCCGGGCCCGCCGCCGGTCATGACGTAGATCAGGTCGAACACGCGGAAGGCGTCGAGCGTCCGGAAGATGAGCGCCACCAGGATGGCCGGGCGAAGCAGGGGCAGCGTCACGTGGCGGAACTGCCGCCAGGCCGACGCGCCGTCGATCCGCGCGGCCTCGTACAGCGACGCGTCGATGTTCTGCAGGCCGGCCAGGAGCAGCAGCGCGACGAACGGCGTCGTCTTCCACACGTCGGCCAGCACCACCGGCACCCAGGCGAGCCCCGCCTCGATGAACCAGACGGGCGGCGTACGCACCAGCCCCAGGCGCACGAGCATGGCGTTGGCGATCCCGGACTGCCCCTCGAAGATGAATCGCCAGAGCAGCGCCGAGACGACGGTGGGAATCGCCCAGGGCACCAGCACCGCGGCGCGCACCAGACCGCGCCCGCGGAACGCGCGGTTCATGGCGAGCGCGAGGAGACAGCCGATGGTGAGCTCGAGCGTCACCGTCACGGCGGTGAACAGCACGGTGTGGGCGAGCGCCTCGCGGAAGCGGGCATCGCGCGCGGCCTCGACGTAGTTGGCGAGGCCGACGAACGGTTGCCCGAGCCAGGGCATGCGGAGATCGTGCAGGTGCACCGACTCCCACACCGTCCAGGCGAGGGGGAACAGGGCCACGAGCAGGATGGTCGCGATCGCCGGCGCCGCGAGCCACCAGGCCAGTCGGGCCTCTGCCCGCTCGGCGCCGGCGATCGGCCGCGTGGGAGGCATCATCGGCGCGCGACCGTCGTGCTCCGGCCGAGCCCCGCGCGGTCGAGCAGGGCCTGCATCTCCGCCGCGGCGTGCGCCAACGCGGCCGCCGGCTGCTGCTGGCGGGTGAGCGCGCGGTGGAGATCGACCTGCAGGATGTCCGAGAGCTGGGTGTACACGGGGGTGACGGGACGCGGCACGGCGTGCTCGATCACCCCGCGCGCCTGCGCCGGCGGGACGGCGAGGGCGCGGGCGAGCGCGGGATCATCGTACAGCGCAGGGCGGGTGGGGAACTGCCCTACCTCATGGGCCCGCTCGAGCATCTGCTCCGGCCGGGTGAGGTAGTCGATCACCGCCCAGGCGGCCTCAGGGTGGTTGCTGTTCGAGTTGATGGCGAGCTGCGCGCCGCCGAGCGTCGCGGTCGGCTGGCCGCCGGGGCCGGCCGGCATGGGGGCGACGGCAAACTTCCCGGCGACCCGTGAGGCCGAGCTGTCCTGCATCAGGGCATAGGCGTACGGCCAGTTGCGCATGAACGCGGTCTCGCCGTTCTGGAACGCGAACCGGGACTCTTCCTCGTGCCAGGTGAGCGCCGCCGGAGGCACGATGTGCTCCTCGTAGATCTCGCTCCGCATCGCCGTGAGGGCCGCGACGGCCGCCGGCGAGTCGACGGTGACGCGCCCGCCGTCGAGAATCCGCCCGCCGAACGCCCCGAGATACTCCGAGAAGACGGTGACCAGTCCCTCGTACCGGGCCCCCTGCCACACCAGCCCGTAGCGAAGCCCGTGCTCGGCTTGCGCGCGCTCGGCGGTGCGCTCGAGGTCGGCGATGGTGGCGGGCGCGGCCCGCATGAGGTCGGTGCGCCAGTACAGCATCCCGACATCCACGAACCACGGCACCGCGTACAGCCGGCCGTTCCACCGGTTGGCGGCGATGGTGGCCGGAAAGAACGAGTCGGTGGCCGGGCGGAACCGGTCGAGGTCCAGGATCCAGCCCGCGGCGGCGAACTCGGGCGTCCACACGACGTCCAGCTGGAGGATGTCGGGCTCGCTCGCGCCCGCGTTGAGCCATTGCACGTACAGCTGGTGCCGCTGGTCGGCGGCGTCCGGCGTGGCGCGCTGCTCGACCCGGATATCGGGGCGCAGCTGGGCGAAGCGGGCCAGCTGGCGGCGCAGCACCGCGCCTTCGGCGCCGAGCACGCTCACGGGCATGGTGATGACCGCAGGGCCCCCCTGGGGCTGGCCGCCGCACCCGAGGAGCAGGGACAGACCAAGCCAGACGCCGGGCGACCGGCGGAACACGGGCCAGAGCGTGATCAGGATTCGAACGACTCCCGTGAAGACGGTCGCCGCGCGCGGACCCGACCACGGTAACACCGACTCGGCGTG
>JAICJD010000183.1 GCA_025928645.1 Gemmatimonadales bacterium | reverse complement strand
GCTCGTCGAGCGCGGTGGCGGCCCGGACGGCATCGTGCAGGCCGCGGTCCGCCGTCCAGATGACGAGCGAGGCGGGGTCGAGCAGCTCGATGAGGTCGGCCAGCGCGCTCACCCGGCGGCTCCAGGCGACGCCCACGGTGCGCACCGGGCCCGCCGGCGCTCCCTCGAGCACCGACCCGCCGAGCGTCAGCGCGCGCCGCGCGTAGCGCTCGACCAGATCGGCGGCGCGCTCGGGCGCGGAGGTCAGCACGACCCGCGGCAGGTCTTTCATGTCCTGCATCAGCTCGGCGACCGGATCCTCGGCCTCCCAGGCCTCCGGCCAGGCGAGCAGGACTCCGCACAGCGCGTCGGCATGAAGCGCGGCGCGGCGCTGCAGCGCGAGCGCCGTATCGGGCGTGGCCACCAGCACGTCCACGCCCTGCTCGCGCAGCCGCCGCGTGGCGCGCGCGGTGCCGTGCGCTACCTGTACCCGGAGGCCGGTGTCGAGCCCGTGGATGACCCGGCCCCATTCGTCGAGCTGGCCTGCGGGCACGAGCAGGAGAGCCATGCGTCCCGCCGCCGCCCGGCTCAGCATGCCGGCGAGCGCGGGCGTGGCGGCGGCGGGAGACGGCGGCGTGACCAGCACGAGGTTGTGCCCGCGCGCGGCCGTCGGCGCCGCCTCGCGCACCAGCGGATCGTCGGCCTGCCAGCCCAGGCGGGCGAGCCCGGCGGCGATCGGCGGGGCGACGTGAAGGGCTTCCAGGGCGGTCACGCGAACCTCGGCGGGAAGGTGGACGGGCACCGCCAAGCTAAGAGCAGCCGGCGGCCGGGGCAACGCCGCGCGCCCGTTGACATCGCCACGCCGGCACCTGACCTTTCCCCCGACTTTCGCGCTTCTCCCATCTCATCCGGACCGCTCGCATGCCCGACCCGCTGTCGCCCAACGTACAGTATCTCAAGGCCTCGGAGACCGTGGCCATCAGCAACGAGGCCAAGCGCCGCAAGGCCGCGGGCGAGGACGTGCTCGATCTGGGCGTCGGCGAGCCCGACTTCGACACGCCCGCGCCCGCGGCGCAGGCCGGCATCCAGGCCATCCAGAAAGGTCTCACCCGCTACCCGCCGAACATCGGCATCGCCGAGCTGCGGAAGGCCATGGCGCAGAACCTGAGCCGGATGTCGGGCGGCCGGACGATCGATCCCGACCAGATCATCGTGAGCTCGGGGTCGAAGCAGTCGATCTTTAACGCCTGCTTCACGCTGTTCGGGCCCAAGGACCGCGTGCTCATTCCCGCGCCGGCCTGGGTGTCGTACCCGCAGATCGTCCATCTCTGCCGGGCGGAGCCGGTGCTCGTCCCCGGCGACCTCGAGTGGGGCCTCAAGGTGAGCGCCCGGGATCTCGACCGCGCCAGCAACAAGCTCACCCGCGGCCTGATCCTGTGCTCCCCCTGCAACCCGACCGGCGCGGTGTACACGCTGGCCGAGCTCAGGTCCATCGCGGAGTGGGCCCGGGCCAACGACGTCTGGATCATCTCCGACGAGATCTATCGCCGGATCAACTACGGGTCCGGCCCCGCGCCCTCGCTGCTCGACCTGCCCGACGAGCTGCTCGAGCGCGTCGTCATCATTTACGGCGCGAGCAAGGCCTATGCGATGACCGGATGGCGCATCGGCGCCGCGCTGGCGCCGCCGCACCTGGCCAAGGCGATGGCCGCGTTCCAGTCGCACACGACGACCGGGGCCAACCAGCCCGCCATGTGGGCGGCCGCCGCCGCGTTCAGCGACGAGAAGGTCGACGCCGAGGTGACCCGCATGGTCACCGCCTTCCGCCGCCGCCGCGACCTGCTGGTGAGCCGGTTCCGCCGCGAGGCGCCGGGCGTCGAGTTCGTGGAGCCGCACGGGGCGTTCTATTTCTTCTTCCGGGTGGACGGCATCCGCGACAAGGAGCCGGTCACCGGGACGGCCTTCTGCGAGCAGCTCATGAAGCAGGAGGGGGTGGCGCTGGTGCCGGGTGGCGCGTTCGCCGACGACCGTTGGGTGCGGCTCAGCTACGCCGTGTCCGACGCCGAACTGGAGAGGGCATTGGACAAGATCTTCAGCTTGATCCAACGGCTCGCGTCCGCGCGTGCGGCCTGAGCTCGCGGGCGTGAACGTCGAAGCCCGGGTCGAGCCGCTCACCGGCAGTCTGCCGTCGATCGCCTGGCGCTGGGATCCGGAGACCGACATCCTCTCCGGCGCGTTCAAGGGGAACCGGAAGAGCGGCGGCCTCACGGGCACGGTCGAGCTGACCGACGCCGAGGGCTCGATCGCGGTGCTCGACGTCAATAACGGTGTAATCTGCGGATTGGATGTGGTGGTCTGGCCCGAGGTGAGCACGAGCCCGAATCTCACGGTGCCCACCCAGCTCACCGACGGCCGGGTGGTCCTGCCTTCCCGCCCGTCGCGCCCCGGCGTGGCCTCGATGGAGGTGGACACGACGCTCTCCGTGGAGACCAACGGCGCGGAAAGTTTGTTTCACCTTCGCATCGGCCCGCGCCGTCCGGTCGAGGTGGTCCGCGTGGCGGACAACTTCTACGTGGAAGTCGATCAGCATGCCGGCCTCGCCGGCTTCTGGCTGGCCAACGTCCCGCCGTTCACGGCATTCGAGGACGAGATCTAGCGGCGCTGCGTCCGGCCGCCGCCGAAAACCTTCGCTAGCGCTCGGTCACTGCGCCTTCCTCCGCCGTGTAGTACGTTTGCCCCATGGTCCGTTCCCTAGTCAACCTGATCCATCTCCGCCGCGCGCTGGCCGTAAGAGGGCTCACCCTGGCCGGTTCGGCTCTCGACTCGCAGGCGGGCCGGGAAGAGGGGCGCATCCGGCCGGCTCGGCTGCTGGAGGACGCCTCGCTCGCGTGGCACCCGGTACCCCCGCCCGCACCGTGGCCCGATCCGGTGGCCTTTCTCGACGGAGTGCAGCGATCCGTTCTCCTCGCCTATGCCGGCGCCGCGCCGCTCGTCCTCGGCGATGCCGCCGCCGCGGTACGTGAGCGCCGCGCGCGCCGCCTGGCCGGCGTGCTCCAGGCCCGGCGCGTGCTGCTCATCGGACGTCCGGCCGCCCTCGAAGCCGCCGGGCCGGCCGTGGGCGGCGTGGACACGTTGGCTCTTCCGACCGATGAGCCGCCGCATCCGGGGCGCGATCTGGCCAACGCCGGGCGCGCCCTCGACCGGGTCCGCGGCGCGCTGGAGCGGTCGCTGGGCGAGCAGTATCGCCGACGGTCGGCCGGCTGGCTCCTGGTCGACGGGCCGCTGACCGAGAGCCCGCTCTGGGCGGCGGACTCCCACCTGGTGGGAATCGCCCGAAGTCACGCCACTCTCCCGTTCGACGGACCCGACCTCGAGCGATTCCTCCATCTGCCCGCCGCGCACCGCACGTCGGTCTACCAGCCCGAGACCCGCAGCGTCTCTCCGGTGCTCGAATGGGCCTTGCGGCTGTGGCCCTGGGAAGGGAAGGACATCTTCCACGGATTGGTGCGCGTGCAGGTGGCGCCGGAGAACGGAACGCCCGAGCGCGCGGACCTGATCTCCCGGCGCATCCTCGCCGAGCGCGCGCCGCTCAGTCCGGCCGGCGACGGGTGGGATCGACTGCTCTACGGGATGCACACCGTGCAGCGCTTCCTCCGCGCATCCACCCCCTACTGATTTCGCGGCAGGACCGCCACATTGGGGCATGTCTCAGGACGTGCCGCCGCTTGGTCAGGTCGTGGCGACGGAGCTCAAGCCGTCGACGCCTCATCAATTTCATTTCTGGACCGCGCGTGACGCCCCCATGGGTATCGGGGCGATCGTCCGCGTCGAGCACGCCGGCCGCGTCGTCTTCGGCGTGGTGACCGACGGCGTCGCCTATTCCGACCTGGCCACCCCCATGCACGCGGTGATCGGCGCCGATGGGGACCCGGTGGCGGCCGGCCTGGAGCCGAGCGAGCGCGTGGAGATCCGGCTGTTCACGGCCTCGGTGCTGCGGCAGATGCCGGAGGAGCCGCTCCAGCCGGTCCCGCTCGGGCCGGTCTGGCTCGCCAGCGATCAGGATGTCGCGCTCGCACTGCGCATGGATGCGTACACCGCGGGCGATCGTCCGACCGGCATCCCGGTCGGGCTCTACGCGGCCGGCGGGCTGGAATCGCCGGTCTATCTGGACTGCGATTTTCTCCTCGGCCCCGAGGCCGCGCACCTGAACATCACCGGTGTGTCCGGGCTCGCCACCAAGACGAGTGCGGTCGAGTTCATGCTCGGGAGCATCTTCGGGACCTTTCCCCGGCACAAGGGATCGGTGGCGGCACTCTGCTTCAACGTGAAGGGCCCCGATCTCTGCTTTCTCGACCAGCCCGGGGCCCTCTCCGACGAGGATCGGCGGCAGTATGCCCGGCTCGGCCTCCGGCCCGAGCCGTTCGAAGACGTGCACTACTATGCGCCGTTCAAGCCCGACGGCGTCAACCTGAACACGCTGCGCACCCATGAGGCGCTCGCGGCCAATACCCAACCGCTCGTCTGGGGTCTGCGCGAGGTGCTCGACTACGCCGAGGTCGTCCTCAACCGCGACGACGTGGACGCCAAGGCCGACGCGTTCATCGACTTCCTCGCCGAACGCGTGGTGGGGCGGGAGTATCAGGACGACATGCTTCGGGGAAAGCCGTTCCTGGTGCAGAGCTTCGCCGACCTGGAGGTGTTCTTCCGCGCCATCTTCGATTTCATGGAGGTGCTGGGGAAAGGGGGCGAGGTCTGGAAGACGCACCACCTGGCCACCATCCGGAAGGTGCGCAACCGGCTGAGCAACATCTCCACCCGCTCCAAGGGCCTCGTGACCGACGACGGCGTGGCGCAGGACCTTCCGTGGGGCGCCTTCGCCGACCGGAGCGTGCACGTCGTCGACGTGGCGGGCCTCGACCCGCTGGCGCAGGACCTGGTGTTCGCCCGCGTCGTCTCCAAGCTGCGCGAGCACCTCGAGCGCCGCGATCTCGGCGTCGACCACGTGGTGGTATTCGTCGACGAGCTCAACAAGTACGCGCCCGCGGACGGTGCCGAGACCTACGTGCGGAAGATGCTGCTCGATCTCTCGGAGCGCGGGCGCTACCTGGGGCTGGTCCTGTTCGCCGCGCAGCAGTTCCGCTCGCAGGTGCAGCGGCGGGTGGTGGGGAACGCGGGCACCGCGGTGTTCGGCCGCATGGATATGGACGAGCTGGCCATGCCGGCGTACGCCACGCTGTCACCGGCCATCAAGATCAAGCTCGCCACGCTGCCGAAAGGCGAGCTGATGGTCCGGCATCCGCACTTCACCCAGCCGATCTTCGTGCGCTTCCCGCGTCCGGCCGTTCTGGGCGGTCGCGAGGGCATCGAGCGATTCCCGCCGGGGCCCGAGCTTCCTTTTGCCGGGGCGGTGGCACGCCAGCTCAGGCGGCTCGACCGGCGCATCGCGCCGTCGGCGGTGGAGGCGTTGCTCGAGGGCCGCCGCGAGGACGACGTGCGCCGGGCGCTCTCCGCCACCCGACGCGAGCGGCCGGCGGATCCGCTCGCGTTCTTCAGCGCGTGTCTGGGCCGGCGGGTGAATGGCGAGGTCGTGGGACCGCGCCGCGGCGTCCCCGCGGTGAAGCACGGAGACGACGGCTACGGCATCTAGGCAGGCTACTTCGAGTCCGACAGGACCTGGTGCACCGTGCGGCGGAACAACCGCGTCCGGCTCGTGATCCAGCCCGCCTCGCGCACCTGGTCCTCCTCCCGCAGGTAATCCCACGCCTCCGCGATGCCCTTCCGCCCGAGATAGCCGAGCAGCCTGGTCGGGTGCTCCCGCGGCACGACGGGCAGGCGGCCGATGCCGTGCCCGATCATTTTGTCGACGGCCTCCTCCAGCATCTCGTCCGGGTAGGCCACGATCGGCGGTGAGCTGCCCGCCTCCAGCACGGTGGGAGGCCGCTCGCGGTGCGCCTCCATGGCCCGCACCACGTCGCCGCGGGTGATCATGCCCACGAGCGCCCCCTTGCCGTCGATAATGGGCCACGCATAGTGCGGCGCGAGGTGCGGATCGTTCGCGGCGAGCTTGCCGAACAGCGCTTCGACCGTCGTTTCCGCTTGGAGCGCGGGAACGTCCCGCTGCATGACGTCCTCGACCCGGACCCGGCTGAGCGGGTTGACGATATACTCTCGCATCACGTGGTAGCCGCGCCGGGCCACCTTCTCGGTGAGGATCGACCGCCGCATGATGAGCACCGTCACCGCCTGCGCGCCGACGCAGGCGATGAACAGCGCCGGCAGCACGTGGATGTCGTCGGTCAGCTCGAGCATGAAGGCCACCGCGGTGAGCGGCGAGCGCATGGTGCCGCCCATGATCGCGGCCATGCTGATCATGGCCCAGAGCCCGGTGTCGCCGGCATGGATCCAGTG
>JAICJD010000034.1 GCA_025928645.1 Gemmatimonadales bacterium | reverse complement strand
GCAAGGCACGCCCACCCCGCCAGGAACGCCAGGCCTCCGAGCGGCGTGATCGCGCCGAGCCAGCGGACGCCCGAGAGCGCGAGCGCGTAGAGGCTCCCCGAGAAGAGCACCGTGCCCAGGAGAAAGAGCCAGCCCGCCCAGCCGAGGAGGGCGCCCGGCCAGCGGGTCATCGCCCATGCGACGGCCAGCAGGGCGAGCGCGTGGTACATCTGGTAGCGGGCGCCCGTCTCGAACACCGCGAGCAGATCCGGCGCGAGCCGCCCGCGCAGCGCGTGCGCCCCAAACGCGCCGGCGGCCACCGACATGAACGCGGACACCGCGCCGAGACAGAAGAACAGACGATCCATCGCCGTCACCGTCCGGATGCCGCCAGCTCCGCCGGACTGGCCCGGCGGTCGGCCCAGGCGGCCAGGAACCCCATCAGCAGAAGGAAGACGATGTCGCTGGCGGCGATCACGGCCGCGCTGGGGGGTGGCGGTCCCCAGAGGGAGCCCAGGTAGACCGCGACGAGGGTCACCAGGACGATCGCCAGCCGGACCGGCCGAACCGGAGATCGGCGCGACCGGCCCCGAACGTACACCGCCGCTCCGGCCGCCAGCATGCAGAGCTCGAGCGCCACGCTCACCCACAGATGACGCCAGAGTCCGAGGCCGAGCTTGGGTGAATCGTTGCCCAGAAGCGGCAGGTCGGGCAGGTGGACGAGCAGATCGATCGGCCAGTGCGACGCGACGGCCACCCCGACGAGCGCGGCCGCCTGCCAGTGACGCGTGGTGTCACGGGTGGGCCAGGAGTAGTAGACGGCCGCCGCCGCAGCGCCCCAGGCGAGCGCGGCCACCAGGCCGTGCGAGATGGGGTAGTCGTAGAACTGAAGCCGGAGAAGCGGGTTGTCGTCGGGAAGCACCCGGACGTGTTCCCAGCCGAGCAGGAGAAACACGCCCCACAGAAGGTCGGCGAGCTGGACGGCCACGAACAGGGTGCCAAGCGAGACCTTCGGCTCCGCCCGCTTGAGACCCAGCGCGACGCCGTAGTGGCCCAGGAACATGTCAGGACCTCCCGCCGGCGAGCCAGGAGCCGCCGTCCACGACGAAAATCGCACCCGTGATCCACTCGCCGCCCGGTCCGGCGAGAAACGCCACCATCCGGCCGACATCCTCGGGTGTGCCCCAGCGGCCGAGCGGGATCGCGGACTCCACGTACCGATCCATGCGGAAGAGGTCGGGCGCCCGCGCATCGGGCGGCGTAAACGCCTGCTTCACGCCGTCGGTCGGAATGGGGCCGGGCGCCACGGCGTTCACCGTGATGCGATCGGGCGCCCATTCGAGCGCCAGCGTGCGGGTGAGGGCGTCCACGCCGGCCTTGGCGGCGGTGGCGTGCGCCATGAGGGGCCAGCCGCGGTAGTGAAGCGTCATCGAGACGGAGACGATGCGGCCGCCACCCTGCGCCTTCATGATCGGGTGTACGGCCTGGGCGCAGTAGAAGCTGCCGTACAGGTCGGTCTCGACCACGGCCCGCCAGGCATTGGGCGAAAGCTCGGCCGAAGGTGCGTAGAAGTTGCCGGCGGCGTTGTTCACCAGCACGTCGATGCGTCCGTGCTCCGCCGCGACCCGCTCGACCATGCGGGCCACGGCCTCGCGCTCGCGCACGTTGACCTCGACCGCGCTTACGGTGGCGCCGCGCTGCCGGAGCGCCGCCGCGGCGGGCTCCAGGTGGTCGGGCTTCCGGCTGGCGATGGCGACGGTCGCCCCGGCGTCGGCCAGGCACGAGGCGATTCCGAACCCGATGCCGGTGCCGCCGCCGGTGACGAGCGCCACCCGGCCCGCGAGCATGTCCGCCCGGAAGATCAGGCGCCCTCCGTCCGGCCCGCGAGCCGGCTGGTGAACGCCTCGAGCCGCCGCCGGAACTCGGGTGCCTGGAGGGCCTGGAGCTGCGCCGCGCCTTCGGTGGCGAGGACCTGTTCCAGCGCGCCGATCTCCTGCGAGCGGACCAGCCGCTTGATCGCACGGACGCTGGCGGTCGCGCCGGCGGTGAGCCGCTCCGCCAGGGCGGCCACGTGCGTCTCGAGCGCCGCGGTCTCGACGACTTCGTCCACCAGACCGATGGACTGAGCGCGTCCGGCGTCGATGGTCTCGCCGGCCAGCAGCAGGCGGAGCGCCTGGCCGAGGCCCACGAGCCGGGGCAGGGTGAAGGTCGAGCCGCCGTCCGGCACCAGGCCCAGGCGCGCGAAGGCCGACGTGAAGGTCGCGTCGCGGGAGGCGACCCGCAGGTCGCAGGCGAGCCCCAGGTCGAGCCCGAACCCCGCGACGGTCCCCTCCATGACGGCGAGCACCGGGACCGGGCAACGCACGACGGCGAGCGACGCCGCCTGAAAGTCGGCGAGGCCGCGCTGGAGATCGCCGGTCGAGATCGACTCGCCGCGCTCGCTCAGCCACCGCAGGTCCAGCCCTGACGAGAAGTGGCCGCCGGCGCCGCGCAGGATGACCAGCTCCGCCCGGCCCTCCTCCTCGACCTCGTCCAGCGCCACGGCGATCGCGCGGGCCAGTGCCGGCGTCAGCGCGTTGCGCCGGGCAGGCCGGTTGATCGTAAGCCGATGGACTGCACCCTCGGCCTGGGACAGCAGCTCGTCGGCCATCGAACGGCTCTCGGAAGTGTGTCGAGCTAGACGGAAACGGACAGGCGTGTATAATATGCCCCCACCCCCCCGACGGAAGCGAACAGCCTCATGGCCATCAGCCGCACCGGACCCCCGGCGCCGCTCGCGCCCGCGCGCGCGCTCGCGCTGCAACTCTGGCTCGCGTCGGTGCTGTGCTGGTGGCTGATCGGCATCACCTTTTCACGGCTGTGGTGGCTGGTCAACGGGACCCAGCAGCGCTGGATCCTGTTCTGCTACGCCTGGGAGGTGCCGGCGATCGGGTGGACCGGCGCGGTTTTGCTGCCGTGGCTCGGCTTCCGGCGGCTGGAGCGCCGGCTTCGCGAGGGCGACGTCACCGTGGCGCGCGACCTCGCCCGCTTTCCTCTTCGGGCGGCCCTGCTGGTGATCGTCACCAGCAGTCTTGGCTACCTGCTCGGCGCCATCCAGGTCGATCGCTTCGCGCGGCTGCCCTCGCTCGAGTTTCTCAAGATCACGGTCCAGGGCCCCGTGCTCGGCGGCCTATTCGCGGTCGCGGCCTACCTGATCGCCGAACGCCAGGTCCAGCGCCTCGGCCCGCCGCGGGCGCCGGCGGCCGAAACGCCGATGATCCAGCCGCTCCACGTCAAGATCCTCGCCATCACGCTCGCGGTCGCGCTGGGCATGGCGGTGCCGGTGTTTCTCTACGGCCTCACGCAGTGGCAGGTCCTGCGCGAGCGCACGCTGGCCGAAGCCATGCTGCATTCGCTCGATGGCGCCTCGGGAGCGTTCGACCTCACCGCGCCGATGCAGGAGTTCGGACCTCACACCGAGGCGCTCATCGTTCGCCGGTCGAACGGCTACATCGTCTGGGGCACGGGCCAGGGTCGGGTGCTCCTGGGCGACGGGCGACAGGATTTTCAGCCGATCCTGCGCCACGAGCGCGGCTGGTTCGCCAGCCGGGACGGGGAGCACAAGGTCGTCGCCTACGAGTACCGCCCGGCCGCGCTGCCGGACGGCGACGGCGCGGTCCTGGTCGCCGTCTCGCCGTTCCGGGACTACGGCGCGCAGCTCGCCGCCGCGGCGCGCCCCGCGGCCGTCGTGGCGGGCGGCGCGCTGGCGGTGGCCCTCGCGCTCGCGTCCATGCTGGCCCGCAGCATCGCGACGCCGATCGAGCGGCTCCGCGCGGCGGCCGCGCAGATGGCGAGCGGCGACCTGGCCGTGCCCCCCATGGCGCTGGTCCGCGACGACGAGGTGGCGGCGCTGGCGTCGGCCTTCGACCGGATGGCCGCGCGGGTCCGGGCCGACGAGGCCAGCCTCCGCGCCGCGTTCGAGCAGCTGCAGCAGGCCCGGAGCCGGGAGGTCCAGCACGAGCGGCTGTCCGCCGTGGGCCGGCTGGTGTCGGGCGTGGCCCACGAGCTCAACAATCCGCTCACGGCGGTGCTGCACCTCTCGGAGGATCTCCAGCGCCACGCCTCGATCTCGACGGCGGACGGCGAGGCGCTCGAGGAGATCGCCAATCAGGCGCGGCGCTGCCGGTCCATCGTTCAGGATCTGCTCTCGTTCGCGCGCGGCCGGGACCGCCGGCCCGAGCCCACCACCCTGGGCGATCTGGTCTCCGGCGCGCGGCGCGGCGTGCAGCCGATCCTCGAGTCGATGGGGGTCCGCCTCGACGCCTCCGCGGACGATACGGCCGCGCTGGTGGTGGATCGGCGAGGCCTGGAGCAGGTGCTGACGAACCTCATCGTGAACGGGGCGCAGGCGGCGGGGAGCGGCGGCGAAGTACGCGTCCGGGCAGCGGCGGATCACGGGGGCGGCTGGCGGATCGACGTCGAGGACGACGGAGCGGGCATTCCCGCCGACGTGCTCCCGCGGGTCTTCGAGCCATTCTTCACCACCCGGCCCGAAGGGCAGGGTACGGGTCTCGGCCTCAGCGTGTCGCTCGGAATCGTGGAGCGGCAAGGGGGAAGACTCGAAGCGGAAGGAGGCGGCGGCGCACGCGGCGCGCGGTTTACCGTGCGGATCCCGGGCGCCGATGGCGCGGGACCGCCGCCGCCCGTGCCGGAGCCCACGCCGGCGACCGGGGCGTCCTCGGCCGAGCGGCCGCGCATTCTCATCGTTGACGACGAGCGCTCGGTCCGCATGGCGCTTCGCCGGTACTTCGAGCGGTGCGGCTGGGAGGTCACCGAGGCCGAGGACGGCGCGGAGGCGCTGGGCCTGCTCGAGCGGCCGGAGGCGGCGGCCTACCGGCTGGTCATCACCGACCTTCGGATGCCCGGCCGGACCGGTCTCGAGGTGCACGACTGGCTGCAGACGCACCGCCCCGCGCTGTTCGACCGCCTCATCATCGCCACCGGCGACGTCGCGTCGCCGACGATCCGCGAGTTCATCCAGCGGACGTCGCGGCCGGTGCTGGAAAAGCCGTTCGAGCTCAGCACGCTGGCGGCGATCGTGGAGCAGGTGATGGGGCGGGGCTGATCGCTGCCGAAGCTGGGCCGTCGACGGCACACCGGTGGAGTTCGGGGTGCTGGAATTCACCACGGAACCACGGAAAACACGGACAACGGCCACGGAGACAGCCTTTGGCAACGGCACACCAGTGGGGTTCCTGCCCCGAGGAATTGGATTCACCACGGAGCCACGGAGGGCACGGCGGCCGCGTGGGAATCGCAGGAGCTTTCCGTGCCTCCGTGGCTGTTGTCCGTGCAACGAGCGACGGACCTTCGCCGCTGTGCCGTTGACCAACAGCAGTTTTCCGTGGCCGTTGTCCGTGTTTTCCGTGGTTCCGTGGTGAATTCCAGCAACCCGAACACCACCGGTGTGCCGTCGACCTCGCGCCCCGGCTGCCGCTGGATCCGGCCGTGAGCTGCCGGTCAGCCCTGGCCCGCCGGCGCCCGCTCGTCGCCGCCGTCCGGCACCGCCATGCCCATCGCGTGGAACCCGTTGTCGACGTAGACCACGCTGCCGGTGATGGCGGCGGCCAGCGGGCTGCAGAGGAAGGCCGCCGCGTGGCCGACGTCGGTCGCGTCGATCGGCCTCGGCAAGGGTGAGTTCGCGGCCGTGTACTTGATCATCATGTCGATGAATCCGATGGCAGACGCGGCCCGCGAGGCCCAGGGCCCGGCGGAAATGGCGTTGACCCGGACGCCCCACCGCCGGCCCGCCTCGAAGGCCAGTGTCCGCGTGTCGGCCTCGAGCGCCGCCTTGGCCGAGGACATCCCGCCGCCGTAGCCCGGGATGACGCGCTCGCCCGCCATGTAGCTCAGCGAGAGAAAGGCGCCGTTCGGCCGCATCAGCGGCGCGAGATGGCGCACCAGGCTCACGTTGCTGTAGGCGCTCACGCTCACGGCCGCGAGATACCCCTGCCGGCTGGTGTCCACCAGCGGCGACTTCACCTCGGGCGCGTTGGCCAGGCTGTGCACCACGATGTCGAGCGCCGGCGCGCCGAAATCCTGCCGCACGCGCTCGGTCATGCCCCGCACGCTGAAGTCGCCCTGCTCCTTGTACCGCTTGTTTTCCCGCACATCCGGGGGGGCCTCGTCGAGCGTGTCGAACGCGGCGTCGAGCGGATAGATCCGCTCGAAATCGAGCTTCCGGCCGTCGCCCAGCCGCATGGACTCATCCATCTTCCCGCGCTCGAGCAGCTTGGTGAAGATGCCCAGCGCCGGCGGCCAGCTGCCCACCACGATGGCGGCGCCGGCCTCGGCCAGCGCCTTGGCGATGGCGAAGCCGAACCCGCCGTCATCCGAGACGCCGGCGACGAGCGCGCGCTTGCCGGTGAGGTCGATGGAGAGCATGCGGAGCGGTTCCTCCCTGACAGGTTGGCGACGGTGCCCGGGATCAAGATACTGCGCCGCTCACTCCGCCCGCAGCACCTCGAGCGGAGGCCGCCGGAGCACGTCCCCGCTGTTGGCGAGCCCGACGAGGACGGTAAGCCCCACCACCCCCGCGCCGAGGCCGGCGAGCGGAAGCACCGGGAGCGTGAAGCTCCCGTCGAATACGTAGCGCGCCAGCGCCCAACCGGCGGCGCCGGCGAGCACCAGCGAGACCAGCGCCGCGATCGCGCCGAGCGAGAGATACTCGGAGAGCACGATCCGGAAAAGCTGCGCCCGCGTGGCCCCCAGGGTCCGGAGCAGCGCGCCCTCGCGCACCCGCTGGAACCGGCTGGTCGCCAGCGCGCCCACCAGTACCAGGGCGCCGGTCCCGAGCGTGAACAGAGCCATGAAGCGGATGGCGAGCACCACCCGGTCGATCAGCTGCTCGAGCGTGGCTTGCAGGTTCGAGAGGTCGAGGCTGGTGACGTTGGGCAGCCGCTCGGCCATGCGCCGCTGCAGCGCACCCCGCTCGGCCGCGGCGGGCACGCGGGTGAGCACGACCAGCGTCTGCGGCGCCGATTCGAGGACGCCCGGCGCGAACACCACGAAGAAGTTGGGCTCGAACCTGGCCCAGTTGACCTCGCGCAGGCTCGCGATGCTGGTCGTGAGCGGCACGCCCTGAACGTCCCAGACGACCTCGTCGCCCACCCGAAGTCCCAGCTCGCGCGCCACGTCCTGCTCCATCGAGATCTCCGGCGTCCGCGCGCCGGCCGTCCACCACCGTCCCGCCACCAGTCGCTCCGAGCTGACGAGCGAGTCGCGGTAGGTCGAGCGGTACTCCCGCCGCACCGCCCAGTTGCCGAGCCCCGGCCCATCGGTGCCCCCCGCCGGATTTGCCGCCGTATCCGCGGTCGTATCCGCCGCCGTATCCGCCGCCGGCGCGGCGACCGGCCGCCCCTTGAGGGACTGGATTCGCATCGGCACGATCGGCACCGGTCCGATCACGGGATCGCCCCGCTCGGCAAGCGTGCGGCGCACGGTCTCGAGCTGATCGGTCTGGATGTCGAACAGCACGAGGTTCGGGCGCTCGGGGCCGCCCGAGACCCGGAGCGTGCGCAGCAGGTTGTACTGGACGAGAAAGAGGGTGCCAAGGAGAAAGGCGCCGAAGCCGATCCCCAGCACGACGGTGGCCGTCTGGTTGGACGGCCGGTGCAGGTTGGCCAATCCCTGCCGCCACACGTAGGGCCAGGCGCCGGGGAGCCAGCGGCGTACCGCCCGGACCAGCCCCCACGCAGCCAGCCAGAGCACGAGCAGCGCAACGCCCACCGCGGCCGAGAAGATCGCGCCCTGGCGCCAGCTTCCGACCTGGTGCGCCGCGAGTACGACCGCGCTCGCCGCCAGCGCGAGCATCGCCAGGGCGCGCGGGACGTCGAACCGGCGCCCCTCGGCCTCGGCGTCTCGGCGGAGCGCGGCCAGGGGCGGGACCCGGCGCACGCCGAGCAACGGAATGGACGCGAAGACGAGCGACACCCAGAGGCCGGTGCCGACGCCGATCGCCACCGCCGAGGGCGAGACGGACGGCCGCACGTCTACCGGCAGGAGGCCGGCGAGGAGCGCCGGCAGCAGCCGCTGCGCCAGCAGGCCGAGCGCCGCGCCCGCGGCCCCGCCGGCCAGCCCCATGACGGCGGCCTCCGCGGCGTAGACAAGGAGCACGTCCCGCGCGGTCGCGCCGAGGCAGCGGAGCACCGCGATGGTATCGAGCCGCTGGCGGATGAAGACGACGACCGCGCTGGCCACGCCCACGCCGCCGAGCAGCAGCGCGATCAGGCCGACGAGCCCGAGGTAGCCGGCGAGCCGCCCGAGCGTCTCGTTCAGGTCCTGCCGGTCCTCCGAGACCGTGCGCACGGTGACCCGCGCCGGACGCAGTGGCCGGCGGTACTGTCCGGCCAGCCGCTCGGGCGAGACGTTCGCGGGCAACCGCACGAAGGCCTCGTACTGCGCGCGGGAGCCGAAGCGCAGGAGCCGGGTCGCCGCCACGTCGCGTGCCGCGATGTAGATGCGCGGGCCGAAGGCGGTGCGGATGCCCACGTTCCCCGGCGCGCTCACGACCACGCCGCTGATCACGAAGCGCGCTTCTCCGAGAGAGAGCGTGTCGCCCCGGCGCGCGCCCAGCGCGGTGAGCAAGGCGGGGTCCACCACGACCCGGCCGCCCTGCTGCAGCTCGCGCCAAGCCGCGGCGGGCTCGGTGCGGATCTCGCCGTAGAACGGGTAACCCGGCTCCGCCGCGGCCACCTGCACCAGCCGGGTGCCGCTGGTGCGGGGGACGTAGGCCATGCCGCCGAAGCTGGTGAGCCGGGCGACCGTGCCGCCGCGCGCCCGCAGCGTGTCGAGCACGCGCTCCGCAGCCTCCGGCAGCGGCCGGCGGCTCGACAGGGCGAAATCGGCGCCCAGCAGCGCGCGCGCCTGTTCCCGGACCGACGCCCGCAGGTTGTCGGCGAACGAGCCGATCGCGACCAGCGCGGCGACCCCGATCGCGACCGAGCCGGTGAGCACGAGGAGACGCCGCGGGGCCGCGCGGATCTCGCGCGACGCCATGCGCAGCACGAACGCGGCGCGGCTCGGGGCAGTGCGGCTCACGCGGCGGTATCGCCGACGATCTCGCCGTCGGAGAGCCGGATGGTGCGGCGCGCGCGCGCGGCGAGCTCGAGGTCGTGGGTCACCAGCACGAGCGTCGTGCCGAGGTCCCGGTTCAGGCCGGTCATGAGCTCGATGATGCCGGCGCCGGTCCGGGCGTCGAGGTTGCCGGTGGGCTCGTCGGCCAGGAGCACCCGGGGCCGGCTGCTGAACGCGCGGGCGAGCGCCACCCGCTGCTGCTCGCCGCCAGAGAGCTGCGCCGGATAGTGGTGCCCCCGATCCGCCAAGCCCACCCGGCCGAGCAGCTCGGCGGCGCGCTCGGCCGACGGCTCGCCGCGGAGCTCGAGCGGCACCTGGACGTTCTCCCGGGCGGTGAGCGTCGGAATGAGCTGGAAGGACTGGAACACGAACCCGATCTTCTCGGCGCGGAGCCGCGCGCGCCGGTCCTCGTCGAGCGCCCCCAGCTCCTCGCCGTCGAGGTGCACCGTGCCGGCGGTGGGCCGGTCCAGCCCGGCGAGCAGCCCGAGCAGCGTGGTCTTGCCGCTGCCGGACGGACCCACGATCGCGACGAACGCGCCCGGCTCCACGGTGAACGTGATATCCTTCAGCACGGTGAGCCGGCGGCCGCCGGAGAGATACGTCTTGGTGAGCGAGGCGCAACGCAGCATGGGTTCAATGATAGCCCGGTGGAGTTGGATCGGTCTCGCGCTCGCGGCGCTCTCCGGCTGCGGGCGCGACGAGCGACCGGAGGCCGCGTCGCCCCCGCCGGCCGCGGGGGACGGCGGCCGCGGGCGGGTGGTGTTCCTTGGCACGAGCCTCACCGCGGGGCTGGGGCTCGACCCGGGCCAAGCGTACCCCGCGCTGATCCAGCGGAAGATCGACTCTGCCGGTCTTCCTTTTACGGCCATCAACGCCGGCGTGAGCGGAGAGACCTCGGCCGGGGCGCGGCGGCGGATCGACTGGCTTATGCGCGAGCCGGCCGCGGTGCTCGTGATCGAGACCGGCGCGAACGACGGGCTCCGCGGCCTCGACCCGGATTCGCTCGAGGCCAACATCCAGGCCGTCATCGACCGGGCCCGCCGACAGCAACCACCGCCCCGCATCGTCTTGGTCGGCATGCAGGCGCTCCCCAACTACGGGATCGGCTACGCCCGGCGATTCAAGGCTGTCTACCCGGAGCTGGCGAAGCGCAACCGGATCCCGCTCGTGCCCTTTCTGCTTCAGGGTGTAGCGGGGGTGGACTCGCTCAATCAGGCCGACATGCTGCACCCGACGGCGGCCGGGCAGCGCCGCGTCGCGGAAACAGTGTGGCCGGTGCTGGAACGGGTGCTCAAGGGAAGCGCGTAGGGAGGCTACTGGCCCGCGAGGAGCTCGCCGAGGGCCGCGACCGCGGTGTCGATCTCTTCCACGGTGTTGTAGTAATGGGGCGAAAACCGAAGGGCGGACGCGGCGCCCTTGGTGTCCATGTCGATCACCGCGTCCTCGCGGCCGGCAGCGCTGGTGTTGATCCCGCGGGCACGCAGCGCCAGCTTGAGTTGCTCCGCTGGGCGGCCGGCTGGATCGACGGTGACGATGGCGCAGCGCTCGGCGCCGCGGTCGAGCGCCCGCGCGCCGGGCAGGGATCCGAGCCGCTTCCGGGCGTACTCGGCGAGGTTGCGTGCGCGGTCGCGGGCCGTGGCGATACCAACGGTGTCGAGCGCGTAGCGCACGGCGGCGCCCACGCCCACCACCAGCGCGAACGGGATCTCCCACGATTCGAACCGCCGGGCATCCGGGGTGAGATCGAAGCGATCGGCGTCGGTCCACGTGGCGCCGTGCATGTCCACCAGGAGGGGAAACGCGCCGGCCGCGAGCACCCGGTCGGCGACGTAGAGGAACCCGATCCCGCGGGGCCCGCGGAGAAACTTGCGGGCCGCGGCTGCGAGGTAGTCGCATCCGATGGCCGCGACGTCGACCGGCATCTGCCCGACCGCCTGGCACGCGTCCACCAGATAGGGGACCTCGGCGGACCGGCAGATCCGCCCGACCGCGGCGACGTCCTGCACCAGCCCGGAGTTCGTGGGGACCCAGGTGAGGGCGACGAGGGTCGGCCGACGCCGGCGCATCAGGCCGCCGAGGGCGTCCGGATCCACTCCGCCTTCGGGCAGATCGGGCGCGCGAACGATCTCGACGCCGAGCCGCTGCTGGAGCGACAGGTACATGATCTGGTTCGAGGCGTAGTCCGCGCGGCTGGTGAGGATGAGGTCGCCGCGGGCGAAGTCGAACGCACCGAGGGCTTGGGCGAACGCGGTGGTCGCGTTCTGGGTGAAGGCGACGTTGCGCCGTGCCGCGCCGAGCAGGCGGGCCACGTCATCGGCGGCCCGCCCCAGGGCGTCCGCTTCGGCCTCCGCAGCCTCGTAGCCGCCGAGCTCGCTCTCGAGATCGAGGTGCCGGTCGATGGCGTCTCGCACAACCCTGGGCGCGAGCGCCGCCCCGGCGTTGTTGAGATGGATTCGGCGCTCGCAGCCCGGCGTATCGGCGCGCCAGCGGGCGAGATCGGGCGGGGCGGGGCCGGCCGCCATCAGGCCGGCACGGCAGGGCCGCGGCCCGTCCAGGATTCGAGCTCGGTGAGGCCGCGCTGCCACTGCTGCTCGAACACTGCCGCTCCGCTGTCAGCGCCGCCTTCCGCCAAGGCCTTGAGAATCTTGGCGTGGGGAAGCGTGGAAAGGCTCAGGCGGCCGGCGGCTTGCATATATGCGGCGAGATACCGGCGCGGGATCTGGCGGAGCGAGCCGATCAGCTCGAGCAGCCGGCGGTTCGGGCAGGCTTCGAGCAGGACCCGGTGCCACTCATCTTCGAGGTCGAGGCAAGTCGAAACGTCGCCGCGGGTTTGCTCGAGCCGGCGGTCGAGCTGCTGGAGCCGTTCGCGGCGCGGCTGGTCAAGGGGCGGGGAGAGTCGGAGGGCCAGCGCTTCGAGCGCGCCCAGGATGGTTCCGACCTCGCGCAGCTCGGCGGAATCCAAGGGTCGAACGCGGAACCCTCGGCCGAGGGTGGTTTCGAGGACGCCTTCCCGCGCCAGGCGGAGCAAGGCCTCGCGGACCGGGGTGCGGCTGACGCCGAGCTGGGCGGCGAGGGAGACGTCGCGAACCCGGGCTCCGGGGGCGAGGACTCCGCGCTGGAGTTGGGCGAGGATCTGGCGGTAGACCTCGTCTCGGAGCGGTACGCGAGAGATCATATGTCCGCCTTCGAATGATGAGTGTGATATCCTGTATACAATACTCAAAATGAATAGCTAACCTGAGGCGCCGAATGATCAGACGCTCCATCCCTGCCTGCACCTTGGCCATCCTTGCCTTCTCGGCGTCCGCGTACGGCCAGTCCGAGGCAGCCCTGCGGGACTATTTCGAGGGACGCACGGTCACCGTCAAGCTCGCGTTGCCCGGCACTGAGAACGGCGTCGACATTTACCCGGGCACGTCCAAGCCGCTGGACTATCCCAAACACGCCGACCGCCTCAAGGACTACGGCACCGCCATCAAGAGCGGGAGCCAGGCGCTGGTGACCAAGGTCAAGCTCAAATCCGACCACATCGAGTTCCAGCTCGACGGGGGCGGCTACGGCACGATGGGCGATGAGACCTCGAGCTCCGTATCCGTGACGCCCGCGCCCAAGACGAAGCGCGAGCAGAATCTGGAAGGCCAGCTCAAGCGCGAAACCGACCCGGTCCGCCGCCGCCAGATCAAGGAGGAGCTCGACGACCTCAAGGCCGAGCGGGAGCGCGAAGACTCGCGGAATCGGGCGGCCGTCGCCGACGCGCAGGAGGCGAAGAAGGCCAACATCCGGCAGCGCCGGCTCGAAGGAGGCTCGCGGTTCAACATCCGCTACCGGAACGGGATTCCCACAAGCGCCCTCACGCCCGAGGGCGTGCAGGCGGCGCTGGCCCAATACGTCGACTTCACTCCAGCCACGCCCGCGGCGGCCGACGGCCTCACGCCGATTCCAGGCGCCGGCGCGGGGCCGGCCGCCGGGCCGTCCGGAGGCATGCCGCGGAAGGGCATGCTCCTGCCCGACGTGGATCGCATGCTGGGGCCGCCGCAGAAGACGTCCGACCGCGCCGAAGGAAAGCTCAAAGTCACGACTCGGATCTACCAGACCGAAACCGGGCGGATCGCCGCCGAGTTCGTCGAGGGCGTGCTGATCCGCTATACGCTGACCTCGAACTGAGGCCGCGGCCGACGGCTAGCCCAGCTTCGCGTCCAGCTCCATCTCCACGTTTCCCTTGAGCGCCTGGGAGACGGGGCACCCGTCCTTCGCCTTCTGTGCCGCGGCCTCGAACCCTTTCTGGTCCAGGCCGGGCACTTCGCCGCGGACCTCGAGACGCATCTTGGTGATGCGGAAGCCATCGCCCGCCTTCTCCACGGTGCACGAGGCCTTGGTCCGGATTCGGGTGGGCGGTGTCTTGGCCGCCTCTAGGCCCAGCGAGAGCGCCATGCTGAGACAGGCCGCGTGCGCGGCCGCGATGAGCTCCTCGGGATTGGTGCCTTTCGCGCCCTCGAACCGGGTCGCGAACGTGTAATCGCCGGCGAAGGCGCCCGAGCCGGCGTTGAAGTGCCCGCGGCCGGTGCGAAGGCCGCCTTCCCAGACGGCGGTGGATGTGCTGGTGGACATGTGTCTCTCCTACGGGTGCGTCCCCTCGCCGCCTGCGCGCGAGCGGCTGGCCGGGCTACAGCGCATAGCCGAAGCCGACGGCCAGCCGGAAGGGACTGGTATCGTTGACGAAGGTCCAGCGGAACTCGACAAACGGCTTGAGCCGCTCGAGCGGCGGCGCGGTGCTCAGGCCGAAGAACAGGTTGTAGCCGGTGTGGGTCTTCCCCCCGCCGGGGTGGAAGAACGCGATGCCGCCGCCGCCGTAGAGGCCGCCGCCCTGCCCCACGTGGATCGCCGCGTCGCCGTTCAACTGCCAGCCCGTGTCGCCGTGTTTCGGAAAAAACAGATCCCCGCTCGGACGCAGCTCGAGCCGCTGTCCGACGGGGAGGCTGATCTGTCCGCCCAGGGTCCAGGCGTGATTCTCGAAATCGCGGCCCGCGCGCGGCCCGATCGAGATCGGCCCGTGCAGCAGGGACGAGCCGCGACCGTACTGCGCGCGGGCGACGGCGGGGAGGAGCGAAACGACGGCGACGATGATCAGCATGCCGCGCCAGGACGGCATCGCGTCTCCGGGCTGGGAGGAGTTGAAGAGTACCCCGATCCCGCCCGGCTCGGCTACCGTCCGATCACGACGTGGTCACCGCGTTCCCGTCGGCGTCGATGATGTGGATCTCGCCCAGGTTGAGCTCGCGAAGGCCGGGCTCGATCTTGGCGCGGTCGCCCACGACGACCCAGATCAGGTGGTCGGGCTGGATCGCCAGCCGCGCGGCGGCCGTGACCGTCGCCGCGGTCTGCGCGCGCACCCGCTCGGCGTACGTGTCGAAGTAGCGGTCGTCGAGACCGAAGGCGACGATCTCGCCGATCGACCCGGCCACCGCGCCCATGGTCTCCCACGAGCCGGGCAGCGTCAGCGTGAGCGACGCCTGGGCCCGGCTCAGCTCGTCGGGCTCGACCGGCCGCGCGCCGACCATGCCGCGCAGCTCCCTCTGCAGCTCGACGATCGCCTCCTTGGTCTTGTCCGTCTGCACCGGCGCGTAGGCGATGAAGGGCCTCGGCCCGCGCGCGTCGCGGATGAAGCTGAACGCGCCGTACGACCAGTGCTTGTCCTCGCGCAGGTTCATGGTGAGCCGCGATCCGAAATCGCTCCCCAGCACGGCGCTCATCGTCTCGATGGCGGGCTCGTCGGGGTTGGCCTTGGGCGGCGCGACGTCGCCGGCGATGAGCACCGTCTGCAGCGCGCCCGGACGGTCGAGCAGGTAAACCTCGGGCGCGGCCCGCGGCGCCACCGCGGCGATGTTCTTCTGCGGAATGTCGCCGGGGCGCCAGCCGGCGAACAGCCGCTCGAGCCTGGGCCGGAGCTCTGCCATCGTCGTGGCGCCCACGACCACGAGCGTGGCGTGATCGGGCTTGAACCATGTGTCGTGGAACCGGACCAGGTCGGCGCGGGTGATCTTCTCGGTGGACGCTTCGGTGCCGGAGCCGGTCCAGGGATTCGCGTACGCGTGCCCCTGGCCGTAGACCAGCCGGGGGAACACGCGGAGCGCCATGCCCACGGGATCGGCCTTCTCGCGCTGGATCTGGGCCAGGCGCTGTTTCCGGAGCCGCTCGACGTCGCTCCGGCGGAAGGCAGGGTGCAGGATCACGTCGGCGTACACGTCGAGCGCCGGATCGAGCTTGGCGGCGAGAGTCTCGAGCGAGACGCTCGACACGTCGAGCCGCGAGCCCGTGCCGAGCGTGGCGCCCAGGTCGGCCAGCCGGTCGCTGATCTGGAGGGCGGTGCGGCTCGTCGTCCCCTCGTCGAGCATGGCCATGGCGAGGCTCGCGGTGCCCGGCACGGCGAACTGGTCGGACGCCGAGCCGGCGTCGAGCAGCAGGTCGAAGCGCACCAGCGGGATCGAGGTGCGCCGCGCCAGCACGACCTTGAGGCCGTTCGACAGGGTATCGCGCTCGAGCGCGGGGAACCGGGCCTCGGGCGGCGCGCCAGGCTCGGGCGGCCTGGAGCGATCCACCTGGCCCGGCTGCGCGGCGTACTCGGGGAAGGGGACGACCTCGAGCGTGTAGTCGCCGTCGGCCAGCCAGCGCGCGGCGGCCGCGCGCACCGCTGCTGCCGTGGCCGCCGCGGTCCGGGCGAGCTGCACCTTGTACGCGTCGGGCCGGCCGGCGAACACCTCGCCGCGGGCCAGCACGTCCGACTTGCCTCCGAACCCGCCGATCCGCTCGACGCCGCGGATGAAGCCGGCCCGCGCGAGCGTCTTGGCCCGCGCCAGCTCCACGGCGGTCGGGCCCGACGCGAGGAACCGCGCCAGCTCCTGGTCGAGCGCGCGCTCCACCCTCGCCGGGTCCACGCCGGCCCGCACGCCCGCCTCGATGGTGAACAGGCCGCCGATCTCGCGGAACTCGCCCGACGCATTCACGTCCGTCGCGATCTGCTCGTCGAAAACGAGCCGCCGGTACAGGCGCGACGACTTGCCCGTGCTCAGCACCGACGCGGCGAGCGTGAGGCGGTCGGCGTCCGCCGTGCCCCACGCGGGCACGTTCCAGACCATGTAGATGCGGGCCTGCGGCACCCGGTCCTGCATGAGGCCGCGCTGGTGGCCGGTCCGCCGCGCGATCCACTCGCCCTGCCGGGCGACCGGAGGGCCCGGCGGAATGTTGCCGAAATAGCGCGTCGCCTTCTCCCTGGCCGTCCTGGCATCGATGTCGCCCGCGAGCACGAGCACGGCATTGGCCGGCCCGTAGTAGGTGCGGAACCAGTCCTTCACGTCGTCGAGCTTGGCGGCGTCGAGGTCGTCCATCGAGCCGATCGTGGTCCACGAGTAGGGATGGTTGGCCGGATAGAGCTTCGGGGTGAGGAAGTCCCACACCTTGCCGTAGGGTCCGTTCTCGTCCTCGCGCTTCTCGTTCTGCACCACGCCGCGCTGCTCGTCGAGCTTGGCCTGGGTGATCGCGCCGACGAGGTGCCCCATACGGTCGGACTCGAGCCAGAGCGCGAGGTCGAGCGCGGAGGTGGGCACGTTCTCGAAGTAGTTGGTGCGGTCGCTGTTGGTGGTGCCGTTGAGATCGGTGGCCCCGGCCCGCTCGAGCGGTCCCTGGAACTCCTTGTCGTAATGCTCGCTGCCGTTGAACATCAGGTGCTCGAACAGGTGGGCGAACCCGGTCCGGCCCGGGCGCTCGTTCTTCGAGCCGACGTGATACCAGACGTTCACCGCCACGATCGGCGCCTTGTGGTCCTCGTGCACCAGCACGGTGAGACCGTTTGGCAACGCGAATCGCTGGTAGGGGATGTCCACCGGGATCTGGGCCGAGAGCGGCGCGGCCACGGCGGTGGCGAGGAGCACGGGGAGCAGGGTGCGAGCGGCGGGCACGGAAACCCCCTTCGGGGACGGAGAAGGCGGAGAGGACGGAGAGGACGGAGTGGACGGCGCGGAGGACGTGCCGCGGAGGACGTGCCGCGGAGGGAATTGGTGTCGGCTAGCCGACCGGCACCGCTCCCTGCACGGTCCGATTGAGCCGGAGCCAGTAGTCGCCCGTGGTCCGCACCGCCTCCGCGAACTCACGGAAGTCGACGGGCTTGCGGATGCAGCTGTTGGCGCCGGCCTGGTAGCACTGGGCCACTTCGCGCGGCTCGGCGGCGGAAGTAAGGACCACGACCGGCACGGTGGCCGTGCGCGGGTTGGCCCGAAGCGTCCGCAGGATCTCGACCGCGTCGAGCCGCGGCAGCTTGAGCTCGAGCAGGACCAGGCGCGGAAGCGCGGCGCCGAGCCGGTGGCGGTACCGGCCGCGTCCGAGCAGCCAGTCGAGCGCCTCCTCGCCGTCGCGGGCCACGCCGATGCGGTCGGCATTGGTGAGCTCGCCCATCGGCTTGAGGAGCAGCTCGGCCTCGAGCGGATCGTGCTCCACGATCAACAGGTCGAGCTCGTCGGGCAGGCTCACGACGGCGGGGCTCCCAGCGTGAGGTAGAACGTGGCGCCCGTGTCGCCGTTCGACTCGGCCCAGACGCGCCCGCCGTGCTTCTGGGCCACGCGCTGCACCAGCGCCAATCCGACCCCGTTGCCCTCGAACTCGTCGGGGCGGTGCAGCCGCTGGAACACGCCGAAGAGCTTGCCGGCGTAGGCCATCTTGAATCCGATGCCGTTGTCCTGCACGGCGATGCCGGCCTGTCCCTCGTGCTGCACCGGGCGGATCGTGATGACCGTTCGGTCGCGCGGGCGGGTGAACTTGAGGGCGTTCGAGAGGAGGCTCTGGAGCGCGAGCCCCACCAGCTCGCGGTCGCACTCCACCGCGCCGAGCGGCTGCACCCGCCACTCCACCGCGCGCCCTTCGGCCTGGGGCTCGAGCCGGCTCACCACGTCTTCGGCCAGCGAGGTCAGGTCCACCGGCCGGCGCAGCACGTCCTGCCGGGCCACCCGCGCGAGGCTCACGAGATCATCCACCAGGCCCGACATCCGGTTGGCGCCGTCGCGGATGCGGCCGGCATAGTGCTGCACCGCCGGATCGAGCGCGGGCCCGCCATCGTCGAGCAGGAGCTGGGTGAAGCCGCAGATGTGGCGCAGGGGCTCGCGCAGGTCGTGCGAGACCGCGTACACCATCGTCTCGAGCTCCGCGGTGAGCGCGCGCAGGGTGGCGCCGCGCTCGGCGAGACGCCGCTCGAGCTCGCCGGTCTGGCGGGTGAGCTCCTCGCGGAGCCGGGCTTGCTGGACCGCGATCGCGAGCGGCGCCGCGATCTCCATCGCGATGTCCCGGTGCTCGGCGGTAAACCCGCGCGGCGTGGTCGAGGCGAGGTTGATCTCGCCGATCGCTTCCCCGTCCACCAGGAGCGGCACGCTGAGCACGCTGCGCACCCCCTCGTCGCGCAGCTCCTTGAGCAGCGGCGCGGGCGACTCCACGGCGGCGAGATCGTCGATGACCCGGATCGACGTGCGGCGCAGCACGTCGCCCGGCGAGAGCCGCTCGATCGGGATCGGCCCCGCGGGCAGCGTCGTGCCGGCGGAGTAGCCGGCGATGAGCTGGGCCTGGCTGCGGGCGAAGTCGAACAGCAGGACGCTGCAGCGGTGGCACGGAACCATGCGCCGCATGCGGCCGAGCGTCGCGCGTCCCACCTCGGCAGGCGAGCGCGCGCCGAGGATCGCCTGATCCATGTCGTGCAGGACGGTCAGCCGGTCGGCCGACCGGCGGAGCCGCTCTTCCGTGCGTTTGCGCTCGGTGATGTCGGTGACCATCCCGACCGTCCCCACCATGCCTCCGTCGCGGCCGGGAATGGGGCTCGCCGAGACCAGCCCCCAGAGCTCGGCCCCGTCCTGCCGGCGGAACCGGAGGTCGAGCGCTTCCGCGCCGTTGCCGGGGCGGGCCAGCGCACGCTGGGCGCCCGCGCGCGCCGTGGCGTCGAGGAAATCCGCGATCGGCCGCCCCACCAGAGATCCGTTCTGGTAGCCGAGCAGCTCGCTCATGCGCGGGTTCACGTAGGTGATGACCCCCCGCTCGTCGGACACCCAGATGCCCTCCTGAGCGGCGTCCACCAGGTGCTTGAACCGCTGCTCGCTCTCCTGCAGGGCCTCGGTGCGCCGCTCGAGCCGCGCCTGCCGGGCCTCGAACGACGCCGCGTGCTCGAGCGACGCCCCCACCAGGCCGCCGAGCAGGCGGAGCGCCTTGGCGTGCCGGTCGGTGAACCCGCCGGCCGTCGGGGACAGCACCTTGAGCACGCCGAGGACCTGCTGGTCGTGGCGGAGCGGAACGGCGAGGATCGCGCGGATGCCCTGATCGTGGTAGGCCCGATGCCCGATGCGCGGGTCGCCCTCGATGTCGTCGGCCCGCTGCAGCTCGCCGGTCCGCGCCGCCGCGCCGGACAGGCTCTCGTTCAGCTTGAGCGGCGGGCTCTCGACGCCAAGCCGCAGGACCGGAACCAGCTCGTCGCCTTCGAGGGTCTCGATGACGACGCCGGTGGCGCCGGTCAGCCCCCGGCTCCGCTCGGCGATCACCCGCATGACCGTTCCCGAATCGAGCCCCGCCGACGCCACCGCCTGCTGCACCTCGATCACCGCCTGGAACAGCTCGGTGTCCTGCCGCATCTCGTCTTCGGCGAGCTTCCGCTCGGTGATGTCGAACTCGGCGCCCAAATAGCCGACCTGTCGCCCGGTCTCGTCGCGCACCGGAGACCAGGTGCTGGCGCACCAGCGGATCTGCCCGCCACGCGTGACCACCCGGTACTCCTGATCGCGCAGCGACTCGCCCTGCGCGAGCCGCTCCCATTCGGCGACCAGCGCGGGCCGGTCGTCGGGATGCACGTACTGCAGGAATTCCTGGTCGCGGAGGTCCTCCTCCGGGTGCCCCGTGAGCCGCTCGAACGCCGGGTTCACCAGGGTGAGGCGGAGGTCCATGTCGTAGGCGATGACGCCCTCGCGCATGGTGGCGGTGATGGTCCGAAGCTGGCCGAGGGCGGCGGCTTCCGCCCGCTGGGCGCGCCGCCGCCGGCGCCACTCCAGGATCCAGGCCAGGAGCAGCACCAGCGCCAGGACGGCGCCAGCGAACGCGAGGGTAGTCGGCGGGATCTGCCGGAGATAGTCGGGCAGGGTAGGGACCACGGGTGCGACCCTCAGGGCGGCAGCGGACGGCGGCGCCGGAGCAAAGCCGCAGGTGCCCCGAAGATAGCCTCCTCAGGGGGTCCGGTCGAGGAGCTCCCGGATCTTGGAGGTGAGCAGCCCCGGAGTGAACGGCTTGGCCAGCAGGTCCACCCCCTCGGTGAGCTGCCCCTGGCGGGCAATGGCCTCCTCTGAGTATCCGCTCACGTACAGCACCCGCATGTCCGGCCGGACCGGGCGAGCCCGCTCGACCAGCTCGTGCCCGCTCATCCGGGGCATGACCACGTCGGTGAGCAGCAGGTCGATCCGGTCCGGGTGACCGTGAATCAAAGTGAGCGCCTCGAGCCCGTCCGCCGCCTCGACCACGCGGTAGCCGTGCCGGCGGAGGATCTCATGCGTGAGCTGGCGGACCAGAAGGTCGTCCTCGACCAGCAGGACCGTCTCCGCGCCGCCGTGCACCGGCTGGGCAGGGGGGGGGCCGGTCACCGGCGCGCTCTCCGCCGCGTGGGCCGGCAGGCAGATGGTGAAGGCGCTGCCGGCGCCGGGGGCGCTGCGCACGAAGATGTGTCCGCCGCTCTGGGCCACGATGCCGTACACCGTAGACAGGCCGAGCCCGGTCCCGTGTCCCGGCGGCTTGGTGGTGAAAAAGGGCTCGAAGATCCGGTCCTGAACGTCCCGGCTCATGCCCGTGCCGGTGTCCTCGACGGTGATCGTGACGTATCGGCCGGGCGCGAGCTGCGGCCAGGGGACGCGGCGGGTCTCGTCCGTGTCGAGGTCGGCGGTGGTGATGGTCAGGGTCCCGCCGTTCGGCATGGCATCGCGGGCGTTGACCGCCAGGTTCATGAGCACCTGCTCGAGCTGTCCCGCGTCGCCCCGGGTCACGCTGAGGGCCGGGGGCAGCACGGTGCGGAGCTCGATGTCCTCGCCGATCACCCGCCGCAGCATGCGGTCCACGCCGGCGACGATCGCGTTCAGGTTGAGCGGACGGAGCTGCAGGAGCTGGCGCCGGCTGAAGGCGAGCAGCTGGTGGGTGAGCTCGGCGGCGCGGTTGCCGGCCTGGCGGATCTGCTCGAGGTCATCTCTGCTGGGATGGCCCTCGGGCAGATCCGCGATGATCAGCTCGCTGTAGCTCAGGATGGCGCTCAGCAGGTTGTTGAAGTCGTGCGCGATCCCGCCGGCGAGCCGGCCCACCGCCTCCATCTTCTGCGCCTGCCGGAGCTGCTCCTGCGACTGCCGCAGCGCCTCCTCGGCGCGCTTGCGGCCGCCGATGTCCTCGTACAGCGCGACCAGCCCGATGGGCCGTCCGTCCGCGCCGTGCAGCGGGGCCGTCGAAATGCTCACCTCGATTCGGGTCCCGTCCTTCCGGAGCCGGGCCGTCTCCCGCCCCGTGAAGGGACGGCCAGTCAGCACCTCGCCTCGGAACGCGTCGTACTCCGCCTGCCGGTCGTCGGGGACGCAGGGGAGGCGCCGGCCGAGGCACTCCTCCGCGGTCCAGCCGAAGACGAGCTCCGCCGCGCGGTTCCAGCCGGTCACCACGCCCTCGACGTCGAGCACCACGGTCGGGAGCGGCGAGGCGTCCACGACCGCCTCGAGCCGGTCGCGCGTGGCGCGGATCAGCTCGTCGCTCGCGCGGTGCTCGGTCACGTCGCGCTGCGTGCCCCAGATGGCGGTCAGGAGCCCGTCCTCCACCACGCCGAGCAGGTTGTTGACGAACCAGTGCGGCGCGCCGGCCCCGTCGAACTCGTACGATTCGAGCTCAACCGCCCGGTAGCCCCGCCGCACGAAGGTGCGGAAGAATTCCAGGCTCCGGGCATCGGCCAGGTCGAACGAGGAGGAGAGCAGCATGCCCACGAGCTGGTCGGGGGCGGTGGCGCGGTACATCCGGAGCATCGCGTCGTTCACCTCGACCAGCCGCGCGTGGAGGATGCAGCGCTCGACCTGCTCTTCTTCCGGCGCGTCGACCGGCACGGGGGGCTCGACCGCGGCGCGCCAGACGCCCTCGGCGGTGCGGCCGATGAAGAACCGGTAGCGCTCGCTGCTTTCCCGCTGCTCTTCGGCCGCGCGGGTCGTCTCGGTGACGTCCTGGGCCACCACCAGCCGAGCGGGCCGTCCCTCGAACCGGATCGGGTGGCTCGCGATGCGCACCAGCCCCACCGATCCGTCGCTCCTGAGGTGCCGCCACGGCGCCGTCCAGATCTTGAGCTCGCTCGAGAGCTGCGGCACCTCGCGCCCCAGCGCCTCCCGATCGTCGGGCGGGCGGAGGTCGAGGATCGTCATCCGGAGGAACTGGCGGCGGGAGAAGCCGTACTGCTCGACGGCCGCGTCGTTCACCGCGAGGAATCGGAGGGTCTCGCTGTCGTAGACCCACATCGGCAGGGGATTGTGGTCGAACAGCGCCCGGTAGGCGTCGGAGCTCTCCTCGCTCACCCCGACCTGACCGCGCTTTCGGGGTCGCCCAGAGCCTGGCGCACGGTGCGCAGCAGGCGGTCGAGCGAGAAGGGCTTCTCGAGGAACCGGGTTCCGGGTTCCAGCAGCCGGAGCCGCGCGATCGAGGCCTCCGCCGTGCCCGAGATGTACAGCACCTTGATCGCCGGCCGGTGGATGCTGAGGCGGGCCGCGAGCTCGCGCCCGCTGAGCTGCGGCAGCAGCATGTCGGTGATCAGCAGGTGGATGTGCCCTGCGTGCCGGTCGGCGATGGCCGTCGCGCTCTCCGCGTCGGGCGCGGCGAGCACCGTGTAGCCCACCCGCTCCAGCACCCGGCGGCCGAGCTCCCGAACCTGCTCCTCGTCTTCCACCAGGAGCAGGGTCTCGCTCCCGCCCAGAGGCTCGCGCGCCTCGACGGCGGCGCCCACCGGCCCGCTGCCCTCGTGCCGCGGGAAATACAGCGTGAACGTGGTGCCCCGGCCGGGTTCGCTGGTCACCTCGATCAGCCCGCCGCTCTGCTTCATGATGCCGTACGCCGAGGCGAGTCCCAGCCCGGTGCCTTCGCGGGCCGGCCGCGCACCCGAGAACGGCTCGAACACCCGCGACAGCGCGGCCGCCTCCATCCCGCGCCCGGTGTCACGCGCCTGCAGCACGACGTACGTCCCGCTGCGCGGCGCCGAGAGCCGCGAGGCCCGATCATCGTCCAGCCGTTCCTGGCGGGTCGTGAGCTCGAGGGAGCCGCCGTTGGGCATGGCGTCCCGCGCGTTGGAGCTGAGCTGGGTCAGCACCTGCTCGATCTGCGTCGGGTCGGCCACGATCGGGTCGAGGCTCGCGTCCGGCGCCCACACCACCTGTACCCCCTCGCCCACGACGCGCCGGATGCGCGACAGCGAACCGGCCACGAGATTGTTGAGGTCGAGCACGCGCGGCGCGAGCACCTGGCGCCGGCTGAAGGCCAGGAGCTGGCGCGTGAGGCTCGCCGCGCGCTCGGCGGAGTGCCGGATCTGACCCAGGTCTTCCCGCGCGAGCGAGGTGAGGGTGGGCTCCTCCTCCAGCAGCGTCACGTGCCCGATGATGCCGGTGAGCAGGTTGTTGAAGTCGTGCGCGATCCCGCCGGCGAGCTGGGTGATCGCCTGAGCCCGCTCGGCCTGGACCAGCCGCTGCTCGAGCTGGCGCCGATCGGTCACGTCGGTGCTGCAGCCGATGAGCCCGAGGAACTCGCCGTCCGGGCCGAAGCGCGGCACCGCGAGATCGAGCAGCCAGCGATACTGCTCGTCGTACCGGCGCATGCGGTACTCGAGCTGGAGCGGCGCCCGCTGCGTCACCGCCGCCTGGAACCGTTCCCGGCGCCCCTCGCGGTCGTCGGGATGGATCCGCTCGGTCCACGCGCTTCCGAGCTCGGCCCCGAGCGGCCGGCCGGTGAACTCGAGCCAGCGCGCGTTCACGTAGTCGCAGCGGCCATCGGGCGCGACGGTCCACAGCATCACCGGCAGCGCGTCGAAGCTGAGCCGCGCCGACGCGGCCGCGGGCTCGACGTCGGCGGGAAGCTCGCCGGGGCGCTGGCGCAGCCGCTCGGTCGCGAAGTCCGCGAGATCGTGGAGGGCGGCGAGGTCGTCCTCCGTCCACTCGCGCGGCTCGTGGTCGATCGCGCAGAGGGTCCCCAGCGCGCGGCCGTCGGGGTCCAGCAGCGGCACGCCGGCGTAGGCCACGAAGCCGAGCTCGGTCACGGCCGGATGGGTCCGCAGCTCCTCGTGCTGCCGGGCATCCGCGACCACGAAGTCGGCCCGGCTGGCCACCGCGTACCGGCAAAATGAGTGGGTCAGCGGCGTCTGGCGTGACGACGCCAGGGGCTCGGGAAGCCCTTCGAGGCTGGCGAAGAACTGCCGGTCGTCGTCGACCAGACACACCAGGGCGGCGGGCACGCGCAACACATGGCAGGCGATGCGCGTCAGCCGATCGAGCGCGTGATCCGCGGGCGCGTCCAGGAGTCCGGTGCGACGCACGGCGGCTACGCGGTCCGGGTCGCTGATCGACCCGGAGAAGTCGTTTTCGAGGCCCAAATAGGACTCCGACGGACTGCCGGATGGCGGGGTTGGGTCACGATAATGTCGCGGGTCCGCCGGAGTGCGGCAAGACCGGTGCCGCTGGCGACGCCCACCCCTCGCCCCTACTCTTTTGGCATGCCGTTCATCGACACCAAGCGCCAGCGGGCCGCCCTGCTCATCATGGTGCTGGGGGTCGGCCTGGTGTACGCCCTCGGGCCGTTCGTCACCGGCCTCATGGGCGGTCTCGTGCTCTACGTGGTGCTCGCGCCGCTTTTCCGGGCGCTGGTACGGGGCGGGCTCCGGCCCGGCCTCGCCGCCGGGCTCGTCGTGCTGATCGCGCTGGTGCTGGTGGTGGGCCCGGGCGTGTCGTTCATCGGGCTCCTGGCCAACCAGGCGCAGGACATGGCGCAGAACGTCCTGTCGAGCCCGCTTCTGGCGCGGCTCCGCCAGCTCCGCGTCGGCCCGTACGACATCGGCGCGCAGATCGAGACGCTCGGCTCGCAGATCGTGTCCTGGGCCGGCAGCAGCGCGATCAGCCTGGTCGGCACCGCCACCCGCGTCGGCATTCAGCTCACTATCGCCTTGTTCGGGCTGTTCTACCTGCTGCTCGCACCGTCCGGGGCCTGGTACGCGCTGCGCCCGTTCATCCCGTTCTCGGCCAGGAACGCCGAGGCGCTGCGAATGCGCTTCCGCGACGTGACCTTCTCGACGCTCATCGGCACCGGGCTCACCGCCGGCGCTCAGGGGCTGCTCGTCGGGATCGCCTTCTCCGCCGCCGGCCTCGCGAACGCGGTGTTCTGGGGGGTGGTCACGTTCATCGTGTCCGTTCTCCCGGTGGTGGGGAGCGGGCTCGTGTGGGGACCCGGCGCGGCATCCCTCGCGCTGGCCGGCCGCTGGGGCTGGGCGATCGCCCTCGCGCTGTGGGGAGTCGTGGTAGTGGGCAACGTGGACAACGTGCTTCGGCCGCTGGTCTACCGCCGCTGGGCGAGGATTCATCCCTTCATCACGGTCATCGGCGCCTTCGCCGGCATCAGGTGGTTCGGCCTCCTTGGCCTCCTGATCGGGCCGCTCGCTATCTCCTACTTCTTCGAGCTGATCCGGATGTACGGGGACGAATACCTCGAGCGGGAGGAGGACGCGGTCGCGGCCTGACCCGCGTCACCCCGCCCGACGTCGGGCCGGCTCGAGGCTCTCGGCGTCGAAGTGAATGGTGAACGTCGACCCCGCGCCCAGCGCGCTCTGCACGGTGAGCCGGTGGCCCATGGCCTGGAGCAGCGAGCGCGAGATCGCGAGCCCCAGCCCGGTGCCGCCGTACCGCCGCTCGGTACTGTCGTCCGCCTGCTGGAATGCCTGGAACACCGCCTCGTGCCGCTCCGGGGGAATGCCGATGCCGGTGTCCCGCACCTCGATGGTGCCGGGCCGGCGCGACCGTTCGTCCGCCGTGACCCGCACCGTGACGCTTCCCGCGTCGGTGAACTTGAGCGCGTTGCCGACCAGATTCAGCAGGACCTGCTTGAGCCGGGTCGGGTCCGTCACCAGCGGCGCGAGCCCCGGCGGCACCTCCGCCGAGAGCCGCACCGACGGCTTGAGCAGGTTGTCCCCGAGCTGGTGCAGGAGCTCGCCCACGAGCGTGGCGAGGTCCACGGGCATGCGGGTCAGCTCGATCCGCCCCGCCTCGATCTTCGAGAGATCGAGCAGGTCGTTGATGAGGCCGAGCAGGTGGCGGCCGTTCTCGTGGATGCGGGTGAGATAGGCCAGGTCCTGCGGCGACAGCGTACCCTGCCGGTTCTTGAGCAGGACGCCCGCGAATCCGATCACCGAGTTGAGCGGGGTCCGGAGCTCGTGGCTCATCGTCGCCAGGAACCGGCTCTTGGTGCTGTTGGCCTCCTCCGCGGCGTCCTTCGCCTCCTGCAGGCTCCGGTTGACCAGGATCAGATCGGCGGTGCGCTCGTGCACCCGCATCTCCAGCTCGTCGTGGGCCCGCCGCAGCTCATCCTCGGTGCGTTGCCGCTCCCTGAGCTCCGCCGCCAGCATGTCGTTCAGCAGCGCGAGGTCGGCGGTGCGCTCCTGCACGCGCCGCTCGAGCTCGGCCCGGGCCTCGCGCAGCTCCTGCTCGGCCCGGCGGCGGTCGGTGATGTCGGTGAACGACGCGCCGGCCGCGTAGGGCAGCGGCTGGTCGTCGCGCCAGAGCGGCTGGCAGTTGACGCTGAGCCAGACGGTACGCCCGTCGGCCCCGGGCACGCCCAGGATGCTGCCGGTCACCGGGCGGCCCGTGCACAGGGTGACGACGGGCGGCAGCTCGTCGGCCGGGAACGGCTGTCCGTCCTCGCGCAGCACCCGCCACGGGCGCTCGAAGAGATTGAGCGGCCGGTCGCCCTCCCGAAGCGGCGCGAGGAGCCGCTCCGCGCTGTCGTTGACCGGCTGCACCGAGCCGTCGGCCTGCACGAGGGCGACGCCTTCCTGCAGCGACGCCACCGCGGACCGGTAGCGCTCTTCACTGTCCTGCAGCGCGAGCAGCGCGGATTCCCGTGCCTCGAACGCCGTGGCCCGGGCGAGAGCGGCGGACAGGAGCCCGGCGACGAGCTGGAGCGTCCGCGTCTCCGGCTCCCCGAACCGCGCCGGCTCGCGCGAAACGGCCGCCAGCACGCCCGCCACGGCACCGGCGTCCCACAGGGGCACGAGCAGAGCGGAGCGGAGCTCGAGCCGGGCGCAGGTCTCGCGGTCCGCGCGGGGGTCCCGCTCCGCATCGACGCAGACCAGCAGCTCGCCCCGCTCGAAGCACTGGCCGATCAGGCTCGACGTGATGCCCATGCGGAGCCCCACGTGCGGCGCCATGGCGCCGCTCGCAGCCTGCAGCACGACGTCGTAGCCGTCGCGCAGCGCGATGCCGGCCCCGCTCGCGCCAGTCAGGGCCAGCGCGCGGTCGGTGATGAGCCGCATGACGCCGGTGAGATCGCTGCTGGCCGTGGCGACGAGCTGCTGGGTGGCGATCACCGCCGACAGCCGCTCGGCCTCGCGCCGGAGCTCGGCCTGGGAGGCGAGCAGCTCCGCCTGCGCGCGACGGCGCGCGTCCGCCCCGCGCAGCAGCACCCACGCGGCGAGCACGAGCAGCACCACCGCCACCAGCTCGAAGCCGCCGCTCATTCGACCAGCCGGGCGATGGCGGTCAGCAGGACCTCCTCGTCGAGGATCGGCTTGGTCACGTAGTCGTCGAACCCGGCGGCGAGATAGCGCTCCCGATCGCCGGCCATGGCATGGGCGGTGAGCGCGATGACGGGCAGCCGGCGGAGCGCCGGATGATCGCGCAGCCGGTGCAGTACCTCGGTGCCGTCCATTTCCGGGAGCGAGATGTCGAGCAGCACCAGATCGGGTGGAGACTCGGCGAGTCCCGCCAGCGCCTCCGCGCCGGATGCGTACTCGTCGAGCCGGTACCGGCCGTCCAGGATCGCGGCGACCAGCAGCCGGTTGTCCGCATTGTCCTCCACCACGGCGATCCGCTTCACGCGCCGATCCGGTCGAGGTGCGCCGCCACCCGGGCGAGGCTGGCCTCGAGCGCCGGCATCTTCCGCTCGAGCGCCGCCCAGTCGGCCTGTTCCGCGTCGCGCTCCATCTCCCGCACCAGCTCGGCCAGGTCCATCGCGCCCACGTTGCCCGCCGACGAGATCAGCGCGTGCACCGCGTGCGCCAGCGCCGGGCCGTCCCGGCGGGCCAGCGCCGAGCGCGCGTCGGCCACGCGCCTCGGCCCCTCGGCCAGGAAGATGCCGATGATCCGGCGGGCGAAGCCGGGGCCGCCGAGCTGGTCGAGCCGCGCGAGCGCGGCCGGATCGACGGGAGCAGGATCGGTCATTGGATACGGTGGAAGATGCCCGGGCGGCATCGGGG
>JAICJD010000099.1 GCA_025928645.1 Gemmatimonadales bacterium | reverse complement strand
TCCGCCAGCGCTCCGCCATGATGGCCTCCCACAGCTCCAGGATCTCGTCGCCGTGAAACGCCTCGCCGCCGAGCACGAGCTTGAACCCGTTGAACTCGGGGGGATTGTGCGAACCGGTCACCTGGATGCCCGCGTCCGCGCCGAGCGCGGCCACGCCGAAATAGAGCGCGGGGGTCGGCAGCGTCCCCACATCGACCGCGGTGCCGCCCGCGTCCACGATGCCGCGCCGCGCGCCGGCCGCGAGCGCCTCGCCCGACGGGCGGTTATCGCGGCCGACGGCGACCGTGGGCGCGCGCTCCAGCCGCTGCCAGGCCGCGCTGGCAAACGCGCGGCCGAGGGCGCGCGCGACCTCGGGCGTGAGCTCGCGCCCGACCAGCCCGCGGATATCGTACTGGCGAAAGATGGACTTGGGAACGTTCATCGCTGGCCCGGACAAGCGGCCGCGCCGGACCCGCTCGGGAGCGGCCAGCGCCGCCGGACGGGGCGCCTCACGGACCGGCGATCGGCACGCCCGTCTGCGTGAGCGTCCTGCCCGACTGGCCGGCCAGGTCGAGCACGCCGGCCGGCCACACGCCGAACAGGAGTACCGCCGCGACGGCCACGGCGATGGCGCCGGCGGCGGTGGGCGCGAGCCGCACGGCCGAGTAGCGGTCGGCGCTCGGCGCCGGCCGCATGTACATCGCCATGACGATCGGCAGATAGTAGCCCGCGCTCACGACGCTGGTGAGCACCACGATGACCGGGAGCGCATACTGCCCCTCGGCCACCAGCGCCGAGATGATGTACCACTTCCCGATGAAGCCGAAGGTGCCCGGGAACCCGAGCAGCGACAGCATGCACACGGTGAGGCCGAACGCGATGCCGGGGCGCGTCGCGGCGAGGCCGGCGATATCGTTCAGCGTGACGTCGCGCTCGCCGTTCCGCCCCAGCCAGGCGAGCAGCCCGAAGGCGGCGAGCGTCGTGAGGCTGTAGGCGACGAGGTAGAGGAGCACGGCGCCCGCGCCGACCGGCGTCCCCGGCCACACGGCCGCGAGCAGGTAGCCCGCGTGCGCGATCGAGCTGTAGGCCAGCAGGCGCTTGATCGAGCGCTGGGTCAGCGCCACCAGGTTGCCGAGCACCATGGACGCGATGGCGAGCCCGGCCACGATCGGCTGCCAGGTTGACGCCGCCGCGGGAAACGTCTCCATGAGGACGCGGACGAGCGCCGCGAAGGCCGCGGCCTTGACCCCGGTGGCCATGAAGCCGGTGACCGGCGTCGGGGACCCGTCGTACACGTCCGGCGCCCACATGTGGAACGGCACCGCGGCGACCTTGAACCCGAACCCGATCAGGAGCAGGCCGAGGCCGAGCGACGCCATCAGGCCGAGCGGTTTGCCGGCGAGCTGCGCGCCTCCGAGCGAGAGGTTCGTGGTGCCGGTGGCCCCGTAGACCAGGGCGATGCCATAGAGCAGGAAGCCCGATGCGAAGGCCCCGATGAGGAAGTACTTGAGCGCGGCCTCGGCGGAGAACGCGTTGGCGCGGTTGAACCCGGCCAGCACGTAGACCGACACCGACATGAGCTCGAGGCCCAGGAACAGCACGATGAGGTCTTCCGCCCCGCCCAGGAACATCATGCCCGCCGTCGCGAGCAGGACGAGCGGATAGTACTCCGGGGCCAGCAGGCGCTCGCGCTCGAGGTATCCCAGCGACAGGAGAATGGTGGCGCCGGCGCTCAGCAGCGCGACGGCGGCGACGCCGTAGCGGAACGGGTCCAGGGCGACCATCTGCGCGAGCCCGTCCGAGGTCACCCCGTTCACCCACAGCGCCGCGAGCGCGGCGGCGCTCACCGCGACCCCCGCGAAGCTGAGCCACCCGGCGAGCCGGCTGTCCTCGGCGCTTCGGTGGCGCCAGCTCACGACCAGCAGCACGACCAGCGCCCAGGCCGAGAGGACGATTTCGGGCAGGAGCGCCAGCGTGAGCCCCAGCGGCGTGCTCAGGTCGAGCCGGGTCATCGGCCGCTCCCCGGGATGGCGGCCGTCGCACCCAGCGTCGCGGCCGGCGTGCTGCCCGGCATGACCGCCTCCACGAACTTGCGGGATGCCGGTTCCATCCGCGTCAGCACGGGCCTGGGGTAGAGGCCCAGCCACACGATGCCGACCACCAGCGGGACCAGCACGGCGAGCTCCCGGAAGCTGAGGTCGCGCAGGTGCTCGTTCTCCCGGTCGTCGAGCCGGTTGTAGATCAGGCGCTGGATCGCCCAGAGGAGATATGCCGCGGCGAAGATGACGCCGGTGGTCGCGATGCCGGTGGCCCACGGGTACGCCGCGAAGCTGCCCAGCAGGACGAGGAACTCGCCCACGAAGCCGTTCAGGCCCGGGAGCCCGATCGAGGACAGGGCGACCAGCGTGAGAATGAGCGAGAAGACCGGCACCACCCGCGCGAGGCCGCCATAGTCGGCGATGAGCCGGGTGTGTCGCCGCTCGTACAGCATGCCGATCAGGAGGAACAGGGCGCCGGTCGAGAAGCCGTGGCTGATCATGACCATCAGGGCGCCCTGCACGCTCTGCAGGGTCATGCCCCAGATGCCCAGCATCACGAACCCGAGGTGGCTCACCGACGAGTACGCCACGAGCTTCTTGAAGTCCGGCTGGACCAGCGCCACGAGCGCGCCGTAGATGATGCCGATGACCGCGAGGGCCACCATGAGCCGGCTGACCGCCGGGCTCAACGCCACCTGGGGAAAGAAGGGTACGGCGAAGCGGAGGAAGCCGTAGGTCCCGATCTTGAGCATCACGGACGCCAGGAGCACGCTGCCGGCGGTCGGCGCCTCGACGTGGGCGTCGGGCAGCCAGGTGTGGAACGGGAAGATGGGCACCTTGATGGCGAACGCGAGCGCGAACGCCGCGAACAGCCACGGCGCCGCCGCGCCGGCCGCGCTCGCGTGCTCCAGCAGGTAGCTGTACGAGAACGACATCTGCCCGGTGACGGCCCGGACCCGCCACACCAGCGCGACGATCGCCACCAGCATGAGCAGCGAGCCCGCCATGGTGTAGATGAAGAACTTGATGGCCGCGTACAGCCGGTTAGTGCCGCCCCAGACCCCGATGATGAAGTACATCGGGATGAGCATGACCTCGAAGAACACGTAGAACAGGAACATGTCCAGGGCGATGAACACGCCCAGGAGGCCGGTGAGCAGCGTGAGCATCAGCGCGTAGAAGCCCCGCTCGCGCGAGGTGATGTAGCGCCAGCTCGCCAGCACGCTGAGCGGCATCAACGAGGTGGTGAGCAGCACCATGACCATCGAGATGCCGTCGATCCCGACCCGGTACGCGATGCCCCACTCGCGGATCCAGACGGCGTTGGTGACGAGCTGCATGTCGCCGAGGCCGGGGATCAGCGACCACCAGAGCCCCACCGAGAGCACGAACTCCGCCAGCGTGACCACGAGCGCCGTCCACTTGGCCCAGGCTTCGCGGCCCAGGAGCACCGGCACCACCCCCACGACGGGCAGCAGCAGGAGCACGTGAAGGATCCACCGCCCGTAGCCGATCGAGTCGAGGAAGCTCGTCATCGCGTGCTCACCGCATCACGGCGCGGAGGATCCACACCGCGCCCACCAGGAAGAGCACCACGTACACGCCCACCTGCCCGGTCTGCAGCAGCCGCAGCCCGCCGCCGGCCAGGCGCGAGACCACCGCGGCGCCGTTCACCGCCGCCCCGTCCACCACTCGCTGGTCCACCCCGCGCCACAGCACCACGCGCGAGAGCCAGACAAGCGGCCGCACCACCAGCGCGTCGTACAGCTCGTCCACGTAGTACTTCCGGCTGAGCACGCGCGCGAAGCCGCGGTCGGGCGGCGCCGCGCGGGCAACGGGGATGGACCGGCCCAGCGTGACCCGGAAGCCGAGCCAGAGCCCGATGACGCCGATGGCGACCGCCGCGCCCACGAGGACATACTCCGCCGAGCCGGTGGGCATCGCGAGATGGCTGAACCGGAGCCCCGGCTCGAGCACCGGCTCCAGCCAGTGCTCGAGCGCGGCGTGCCCGCCGATGAACGGCGGCAGGTTGATCGCGCCCCCGATGACGCTCAGAACGCCCAGGACGACCAGCGGCCCGGTCATGATCCAGGGCGCTTCGTGCAGGTGCGCCCGCTCGCGCTCGCCGGTGCGATTCTCCCCGAAGAACGTCATGGCCATGAGCCGCGCCATGTAGAACGCGGTGAGCAGCGCGGCCAGGACGCCCATTCCGTAGAACACGTAGTACACCGGCGCGTCCGCGCCGCGCGCGAAGGCGGCGGCCAGGATCTCATCCTTGCTGAAGAAGCCGGCGAACGGCGGGATGCCGGCGATGGCCAGCGTCGCGATCAGCATGAGCCAGAAGGTCACCGGCGTGTACTGCCGGAGCCCACCCATGTTCCGCATGTCCTGCGCGTCCTCGTGGGAGTGGGTCGCGTGATAGGCCTGGTGCATGGCGTGGATCACGTTGCCCGACCCGAGGAACAGGAGCGCCTTGAAAAAGGCGTGGGTGGCCAGATGGAAGATGCCCGAGGCGTACGCCCCCGTGCCCGCCCCGAGGAACATGTACCCAAGCTGCGAGACGGTCGAATAGGCGAGCACCTTCTTGATGTCGTACTGCCGGAGGCCGATCGTGGCCGCGAACAGCGCGGTGACCGCGCCGATGCCCGCCACCACCGCGCTCGAGACCGGCGCCATGGCGAACAGCACGTTGGTGCGCGCCACCAGGTACACCCCGGCGGTCACCATCGTCGCGGCGTGGATCAGGGCCGACACCGGGGTCGGGCCCGCCATGGCGTCGGGCAGCCAGGTGTACAGCGGGATCTGAGCGGACTTGCCGGTGCAGCCGAGAAAGAGGAACAGCGTGATGGCGGTGACCACCGCGCCGCCGGGCGCCAGGGTCGTCGCGGCGTGCTCGCTGACGTAAGCGAAATCGAGGTTCCCGAAAGCGCGCCAGATGAAGAAGGTGGCGACCAGGAAGCCGAAGTCGCCGATCCGGTTCATGATGAACGCCTTCTTGCCGGCGTCGGCGTTGACCTTGTCCGAGAACCAGAAGCCGATCAGCAGGTAGGAGCAGAGGCCCACCCCCTCCCAGCCGATGAACAGCACCGGGAAGTTCGACCCGAGCACCAGCACCAGCATGAACACGACGAAGAGGTTGAGGTACGAGAAGTAGCGCGCGTAGCCCGGGTCCTCCCGCATGTACCCGATGCTGAAGAGGTGGATCAGGCTGCTCACGCCGGTCACGATCAGCAGCATGACGGCGGCCAGCTGGTCGACCTGGAAGGCGAAATCCACCTTGAGCCGGCCCACCGGAAGCCACGACCAGAGCCGGACGATCACCGGAGCCTGCGAGGGGTCGTTCGAGAGCCCCGCGAAGACGCCGAGGGCGACGACGAACGCCGCGAGCAGGACGCCCGCGCCGACGACGGAGACCGCGGTCTTCGCCTGGGGCCGCCACAGCGCCAGCGCGCCGTTCACCAGGAACCCGGCGACGGGGAGTGCCACGGCCAACCAGACCATGTGGGTGAGGTGCATCAGCCCCGGAGCAGGTTGATGTTCTGGAGATCCACCGACTGCGTGTGCCGGAAGATCGCGAGGATGATGGCCAGTCCGACCGCGGCCTCCGCCGCCGCGACCGTCATGACGAAGAGCACCATGATCTGGCCGCCGGCACCGTGAAACTGCGCGAGGGCGATGAAGGCGAGGTTCACCGCGTTGAGCATGAGCTCCACGCACATGAACAGCACGATCGCGTTCCGGCGCAGCAGGACCCCCGCCACCCCGAGGCTGAACAGGATCGCCGACAGCGCGAGGGAGGGGCCCAGAAAGGTGTTCTCGGGCATCAGATGTTCCGCTTGGCGAGGACCACGGCGCCGATAATCGCCGCGAGGAGCAGGACCGACGTCACCTCGAACGGGACCAGGTAGGTCTGGAACAGCGGGGCCGCGAGCGCGCCGACCACCCCCTGGGCCGCGGTCGCCTGGCGTGCCGCGGCGCCGGCGGCGAAGACTCGCGCCGGATCGGCGAAGGCCGGCGCCTGCGCGATGTCGGCGGCAAGGCGCCGAGGCGTATACTGCCACAGCGCGGCCAGCTCCACCACCAGCAGGCCCGCGACCACCACCGTGGCCCCGAGACTCGCCGGGCCGCGCAGGTCCGAGCTCGTCCTCGCGACGTTGAGCAGCATGATCACGAACAGGAACACCACCAGGATGGCGCCCACGTACACCAGCACCTGGAGGATGCCGATCAGCTCGGCCCCGAGCAGGATGAAGATGGCGGCGAGCGAGAACATGGTGCTCATGAGCCACATCGCCGAGGCGACGGGGTTCCGCTGCAGCACGCACATGGCGGCGCCCAGGACCGCGGCGGCGGCGAAGAGGTAGAACACGAAGGCGGCCATCTACTGGCCCCGCGGATCGCTGGGGTCCCAGAGCGTCGAGACCGGGTGGGTCTGGGCGTGGAGGCGCTCGAGGTCGTAGACGAACCGGCCCCGGGTGTACTCCGAGTTCTCGAAGTGGACGCCCATGTGGATCGCCTCCTCCGGGCACACCTCCTGGCAGTAGCCGCAGAAGATGCAGCGGAACTCGTCGATCTCGTAGATGAGCGGGTAGCGGTTTCCCTCCTCGTCCTCGCCGGGCACCAGCTTGATGCAGTTGGACGGGCAGATCTGCGGGCACAGCCCGCAGGCGACGCACTTGGAGCGGCCCTGTTCGTCCGTCAGCATCCGGTGCGTGCCGCGCCAGCGCTGCGAGATGCTCCAGTCGGCCGAGCTCTTCTGCTCCGGGTACTGCAGCGTCACCTTCGGCTCGAACATGTGCTTGAAGGTGAGCGCCATGCCCTTGAGCGTGGCCCGGACGTAGCTGACCTGCCGCTCCGGGCGCTTCAGGACCTTCACACCGATCGCCATCAGCCCACCACCTCCGACGCGGCCGGCCGCCGGTCCGCGCCACGGATGAAGACGCCGCTGTCGAGCAGCCCGAACACCAGGAGACCGATCACCACGTTGACGCCGAAGAGCGCCAGCGAGCGGAGCGTGGGATCGGTGAGGCCGGCCACGTGCTCGATCAGATAGATCGCCACGCACATCACGATGATGTAGGCCAGCGCCAGCGGGGTCAGCACTTTCCAGCCGAGGGCCATGAGCTGGTCGTAACGGAACCGCGGCAGCGTCCAGCGGACCCACATCACGACGAAGATCCAGAACATCAGCTTGAGGAAGAAGAACCCGCCGGTGGCGAGCGTCTGGAGCACCCCGCCCTGCTCGTCCCAGTGGCCGGGGATGTCCCAGCCGCCGAAGAAGAGGGTGGTCACCATGGCGCAGACGGTCACGACGTTGGCATACTCGGCGATGAAGAAGAACGAGAACTTCATCGCGCTGTACTCGGTGTGGTAGCCCGCGATGAGCTCGGACTCCGCCTCGGGCAGGTCGAACGGCAGCCGGTTGGTCTCGGCGAAGCCGGAAACCAGGAAGATGAAGAAGGACAGGAAGAGCGGCAGCACGTACCAGAGCCCCGCCTGCTGGTCGCGGATGATGGCTCCGAAGCTCACGTTCCCGCTCAGGAGCAGCACGGGGATGAGGCTCATCCCCATGGCCACCTCGTAGCTGATCATCTGCGCGCTCGCCCGGAGCCCGCCGAGGAGCGCGTACTTGCTGTTCGACGACCAGCCGGCGAGCGCCACCCCGTAGACCCCCAGCGAGCTGATCGCCAGCACGAACAGAAAGCCGATGGGCAGGTCGGCCACGACCATCGGCATCGCCCCGTGCCACGCGAACCGGCCGAGCTGGCCGAGGGCGAAGTCGAAATCGAGCGGCAGCGGCGCCGCGAAGGGAATCACCGCCGACAGCAGGAGCGCCGGAATGAACGACATCGCCGGCGCCAGGAAGAAGAGCGTCCGGGTGGCGAGCGCGGGGTAGGTCTCCTCCTTGAGGATGTTCTTGAGGCCGTCCGCGGCGGGCTGCAGCAGTCCGGCCCAGCCCACCCGGTTGGGGCCGTGGCGGTTCTGCATCCACGCGCTCACCTTACGCTCGAGCAGCGTGAGCAGCGCCACGCCGACCATGATGACGGTGAACACGAACAGCATCTTGAGGATGCTGAGCAGCAGGAAGCCCTTCATCTCGGGGGTCACCGGGCTGCGCCTTCGCCGGCGGCCACGCCCGCGGGGCCCGCGACAAGCGCCCGCCCGGTGAAGCCGAGATCGGCATAGGTGAGCCCCGCGAATACCGGCCAGCGCTCGCCCAGCAGCTCGAACGCCTCGGCGGCCGTGGACGGCGCGTCGGCGCTCGGCCCCGGCCCGGCCAGAACCTCGCCCGCGATCCACCACGCCGGGCGCGCCATGCCGGGCTGGCTCTTGGCCTGCTGGTAGCGCTGCAGCCGCCGGTCGCGGTTCACGTACGTCCCGTTCTCCTCGGCCATCGTGGTCACCGGCAGCACGAGCGCGGCGTTCTCCAGCGACTCCGGCACGACGCTGCCGAGGACCACCACGAGCCCGGGCGCGGCGGCCAGCGCGGCCGCGTCGGCCGGCGCGAGATCGGCGTCGAGCACCATCACGACCGCCGCCGCCATCGCCTCGCGCGTCGCCGCTTCCCAGTGGCGGGTGTATCCCAGCAGCTCGGCCCCGGCCAGGTTCGGCGCCCGCTCGCGCCGGAGCGCGAGGTTCGGGATGCCGGCGAGCGGCGCCTCCTCGCCGAGGGGCACCTGCACCGCGGCGGTCACGGTGAACCCGTCCACCAGGCGTCGCACCAGGCCGAGCGACTCCACCGACGCCCGGCCGGACGCCAGGATGACCGCGGAGCCGGAGGCGCCCCGGAGCACCTGCTCGAGGCGCGCCAGGGCCGTGTCCCAGTCGGTGGCCACGTGCCGGCCGTTCTCCCGGATCAGGGGCGCCTCGATCCGGTCGCCCCGGTTCATCCAGCGGTAGTTCAGGCGGCCGTAGTCGCAGATGAAGTGCCGGTTGACCTCGAGGTTGGGGCGCGGACGGATCCGCACCACCACGTCGTCGCGAGTGTCGATGCTGATGTTGCACCCCTGGGTGCAGCCGGGGCACACGCTCGGCGTCTTATCGAGGTCCCACGCCCGCGCCTTGTGCAGGAAGTCCTTGGAGAGGAGCGAGCCCACCGGGCACAGGTCCACCACGTTCCCCGCCCAGGGGTGGTCGAGCCGCTGCTCTTCGCTGATGCCGATATAGGCCCGGTCGCCCCGCTCGCTCACGTTGAGGATCGGCGTGTGGGCCACGTCGTCCATGAACCGGACGCAGCGGGTGCAGAGGATGCAGCGGTTGGGAACATAGAGGATGTCCTGGCCGAAGTCCTCGACCGGGTTGTAGCGCTTGGCGTACTCCTTGTACCTGGTGCCGGCGCGGCCTTCCTGGAACACGTAGTCCTGCAGCTCGCACTCGCCGGACTGGTCGCAGATCGGGCAGTCGAGCGGATGGTTGATGAGCAGGAACTCGAGCACGCCCTCGCGCGCCTTCTTGGCGATCTCGCTGCTCACGTGGACCACCTGCCCCTCCGCCACTGCCGTGGCGCAGGCCGGCATCAGCTTGGGCGCCTTCTCGACCTCGACCAGGCACATCCGGCACACCGCCGGACTGGGCAGCGAGGGATGGTAGCAGTAGTGCGGCACCAGCACGCCCGCCTGCTTGGCGGCCTCGATGATCGTGGTGCCCTTGGGCACCGCGAGCGTCATGCCGTCGATCGTGACGTTGACCAGGTCGTCGGCCATCGGTCTCCCTGTCGGACTGCGGTGCTACTCGAACCAGGAATTCACCAGCGACACACGCAGGGCACGGAGCCCCACCGCACCACCCAAACGAGCTGCCGGGTGGGTTGGCCCGGGCTCCGTGGCTTCCGTGCCTCCGTGGCGAAGCATTTGCACCATGATGATCCCTACACCGCGGCCATCGCCGGCTCGCGGGCGCCGGTCATGTACGCTTCGAACTCGCCGCGGAACTTCTGGATCCCGCTCACGACCGGCGCGGCGCACGAATCGCTGAGGACGCAGATCGTCTTGCCCGTCATGTTCTCCGACAGGTCGAGCAGGAGCTGGAAGTCCTCCTGCTTGCCCCGGCCCGCGAGGATGCGCTCGAGGATCCTGGTGGTCCACGCCGTGCCTTCGCGACACTGGGTGCACTGCGCGCAGCTCTCGTGGGCGTAGAACCGGGCGAGCCGGCAGATCTGGTACACCATGTCGGTCGTATCGTCCATGACGATGCAGCCCGCCGAGCCGAGCAGAGAGCCCTGCTCGGCGATTCCTTCGTAGTCGAAGACGGCCGCCTCGGCCTCCTCGCGGGTCATGATCGGGACCGAGCTGCCCCCGGGGATGATCGCCTTGAAGGTGCGACCCGGCTTGGGCCCGCCGGCCATGTCGTAGAGAATGTCCCGGAACGGCGTGCCCATGGTGACCTCGTAGTTGCCGGGGCGCTGGACGTGCCCGCAGACCGAGATCAGCTTGGTGCCCGTGCTCTTCGGGTTCCCGAGGCAGAGCGACTTGTACCAGGCGGCGCCGCGGGTGATGATGGGCGGCACCGCGGCCAGGGTCTCCACGTTGTTGACCGTCGTCGGGACGCCGAACACGCCGGCGACCGCGGGGTACGGGGGCTTGATCCGCGGATTGCCCCGCCGCCCCTCCAGCGAGTTCATCATCGCGGTCTCTTCGCCGCAGATGTAGGCGCCGGCGCCCCGGTGCAGCACCATGTCGATCCGCCGCCCGCTCCCGAGCGCGTTCGCGCCCAGCGCGCCGCGCGCGTAGGCCTCCTCCACCGCCGCGGTCATGACCTTCCAGGGCTCGGTGAACTCGCCGCGGATGTAGATGTAGCACCGCTCGGCGCCGATCGCGTGGGCGGCGATGGCGCAGCCCTCGATCAGCCCGTGCGGCGTCCACCGCATGATCTCCCGGTCCTTGAACGTGCCGGGCTCGGACTCGTCGGCGTTGCAGACCAGGTAGTGCGGCTTCACGACCTCCTTGGGCATGAAGGACCACTTGAGTCCGGTCGGAAAGCCGGCCCCGCCGCGGCCCCGGAGCCCCGAGGCCTTCACCTCCTCGACGATCGCCTCGCGGGTCATGCCGAGCGCCTTGCGCAGCCCCTCGTAGCCCCCGCGCTGGACCCAGCCGTCGTAGGTTCGGGCGTCGGCGTCGCCGAAGTAGCGGGACAGGACCACCGTTTCCTTCGGATGGCTCGGATGCGGATAGCCCATCAGGCATACCTCTCGAGCAGGCCGGCCACCTTCTCGGGGGTGACGCTCTCGATGAAATCGTCGTCGATCAGGATGGGCGTGGCGAAGCCGCACGCGCCGAGGCACTCCACCTCGATCACCGTGAACCGCCCGTCGGGACTGGTGGCGCCGAGCTCACCGCAGCCGGTGGCGTCGAGCAGCGCCCGCACCACGTCCTCGGCCCCGCAGATGTTGCAGGGCGAGGTGGTGCATACCTGGATGAAATGGCGTCCCACGGGGTGGGTGTGGTACATCGTGTAGAACGTCACCACGCCCTTCACGTACGCCGGGGTGAGCTCGAGCACCTCGGCGACCTCGTTGATCGCGGGCTCCGAGATCCAGCCGCGCGCCTCCTGCACCATCCAGAGCGCCGGCAGCAGGCAGCCCTGCTTGGTCGGATACTTGGGGTAGAGCGCCTGGAGCCGCGCGCGGGTCTCGCCCACGAACACCGGCTCGTGGGACGCGTGCGGGTCGCCGTGGGTGGCCGTCGGATTGGCCTGCCTGCTCACCGGTCCACCTCGCCCATCACGATGTCCACGCTCGCGTTGATCGCGATCACGTCGGAGAGCAGCGCGCCCTCGCACATCTTGGGCAGGCTCGAGAGGTTGATGAAGGCCGGGGGACGGATGCGCCAGCGCACCGGCTTGGCGGTGCCGTCGGACACGAAGTAATAGCCCAGCTCGCCCTTGGGGTTCTCGATCCCCATGTAGGCCTCACCCACCGGCGGCTTGGCGCCCTCCATCACCTGCTTGAAGTGGTAGATCATCGCCTCCATGTCGCTCATGGCGCGCGACTTGGGCGGCAGGATGACGCGCGGGTCGCTCACGTTGATCGGGGCGCCCTCGAGCCGCTCCAGCCGCTCGACCGCCTGCTCGAGGATCCGGTTCGACTGCCACATCTCCTCGAGCCGCACGCGGTACCGGTCGTAGACGTCGCCGTGCTCGCCGATGGGCACGTCGAAGTCGTAGGTCTCGTACCCCAGGTAGGGGCGGTCCTTCCGGACGTCGTAGTCCACGCCGCTCGCGCGGAGCATGGGACCCGACAGCGAGTAGTTGATCGCCTCCTCCGCCGTCAACACGCCGACCCCCTGGGTGCGCCCGATCCAGATGGCGTTCCGGGTGAAGATGGTGTCCACTTCCTCGAGGGTGGTCGGGAACGTCCGGACGAATTCCCGGAGCTCGTCGGTCCACCCCTCGGGCACGTCGGCCATCATGCCGCCCACGCGGGTCACGCTGGGGGTGAGCCGCGCGCCGGTCCACGACTCCTGGAGGTTGTACACGCGTTCGCGCTGCTGGAACGACCAGAGGAACGGCGTGTAGGCGCCGAGATCGATGCCGGTGGTGCCGAGCCACACCAGATGGGAAATGATCCGGCTCAGCTCGCACGCGATCACCCGGAGCACCTGACACCGCTCGGTGGTCTGGATGCCCATGAGCTTCTCCGCCGCCATCGCCAGGCAGACGTTGTTGGCCATGGGCGCCAGGTAGTCGGTGCGGTCGGTGAGCGGAATGATCTGATTGTAGAACCGGTACTCGCCCTGCTTCTCGAAGCCCGAGTGCAGGTAGCCCACGTGAGGGATGCAGCGCGTGACCGTCTCGCCCTCGAGCTCCAGCACCAGCCGGAGCACGCCGTGCGTGGCCGGGTGCTGCGGCCCGATGTTCACCAGCATGCGCTCGACGCCGAAGTCTTCGTTGTAGGTGCCGGTCCCGTCCGTGGCGCCGAGCGGCACGCGCGCGGGGCGGCCCTCGGCGTCGAGCCCCGGCGTGGCGAGCGCCAGCTCGACCGTGCGGGTGCTCATCGCACAAACCCCCGCTCGCCCCGCGCGAGCCGCTCCCGCATGTCGGCCGGGAGCTCCTGGTAGGCGTCGGCGATGGACAGCTCTTTCATGGAGTAGTGCGCCTCCGGGTTCGCGGCCAGCGCCTGCCGGGTCTGCTCGGCGCGGCTGAAGTGCCCGCGCAGCGGGAAATCCTTCCGGAGCGGGTAGCCTTCCGCGTACGTCTCCCACATCAGGATGCGCCGGAGGTCGGGGTGGCCGGTGAACACGATGCCGAACATGTCGTAGACCTCGCGCTCGAGCCAGTCGGCGCCGCGCCAGAGGTCGGTAACCGAGCGGATCTCGAGCGGCTCGCGCTTCTCCAACTCCGCCTTGACGCGGAGGTCGGCGCGGCGGCCCAGCGAGCGGAGCTGCCACATGACCTCGAGCGGGCGCTCCGGGTCGCGGTACTCGACCGCGGTCACGTCGGTGAGATAGTTGAACTCCTGGCCGGGCGTGTCCTTGAGCCAGGCGAGCACGTCGTGGGCGCGCTCGCGGTCGACGTAGACGATGGTGTCGCCGCAGGAGACGAGCTGGCGCACGATGCCGGCGCCGAACCGGCCCTGAAGCGGGGCGATGGACGGGGACATGGCGGCGGTCATCGCAGTACCGGGCACGCATCATCGATGGACTGATCGCTATTCACCACGGAGGCACGGAGGATCCGGAGCCTGGCTCCGGATCCTCCGTGCCTCCGTGGTGAATAGCGATCAGTCCATCGATGATGCGTGCCCGGTACTGCGCTGACCGCCGCCATGTC
>JAICJD010000009.1 GCA_025928645.1 Gemmatimonadales bacterium | reverse complement strand
GCCCCTCGGCCAGGAAGATGCCGATGATCCGGCGGGCGAAGCCGGGGCCGCCGAGCTGGTCGAGCCGCGCGAGCGCGGCCGGATCGACGGGAGCAGGATCGGTCATTGGATACGGTGGAAGATGCCCGGGCGGCATCGGGGAAGGAAGCGAGGGACCTTGCCCGGAAAGGTTCGAACCTTTCCGGGCAAGGTCCCTCGCTTTACCTCTTCCTGCTTTCCTCCTACCGCACTCTCGTCAGCTCCACCCGCCGGTTCTGCGCCCGGCCTTCGGCGGTCTTGTTCGACGCGATCGGCTTGCTCGGGCCATAGCCCTTCGCGGTGAGCCGGTCCGCCGCGACGCCCTTCGTGATCAGATACTGGCGCACCGCCTCGGCGCGCGCCGCCGACAGCCGCCGGTTGACCGCGGCGGAGCCGGTGTTGTCGGTGTGGCCGCCGACCTGGACCTTGATGCTGTCGTTGGCGACGAGCGACTCGGCCACCCCATCGAGGATCGTCTGCGACTCCGGCGTGAGCTCCGACTTGCCGGTCGCGAAGTTCACGCCCTCGAGCACCAGGCTCTTCTTCGCCTGCTCGAACAGGATCTGGCAGCCCTCCTCGTCCACCTTGACGCCGGCCGGCGTGTGCGGGCAGCGATCCTTGTCGTCGTTGACGCCGTCCCCGTCCGCATCCTTGGGCAGGGAGCAGCCCTTGGCATCCACCTGATCGCCCGCCGGCGTGTCCTTGCACTGGTCCACGTCGTCGTTCACGCCGTCGCCATCCGCGTCCTTCGGCAGCGAGCAGCCCTTCGCGTCCACCTTGTCGCCCGCGGGCGTATCCTTGCACTGGTCGACGTTGTCGAGCACGCCGTCATTGTCGGCGTCCTTGGGCAGCGAGCAGCCCTTGGCGTCGACCTGGTCGCCGGCCGGGGTGTCCTTGCACTGGTCCACGTCGTCGGCGACGCCGTCCTGATCGGCGTCCTTCACGGTGCAGCCCTTCGCGTCCACCTTCTCGCCCGGGGCCGTGTCCTTGCACTCGTCCACCGCGTCCGGCACGCCGTCGCCGTCCTTGTCGCGCACGCCCGCCGCGCGCCCGCCGAACAGGAAGCTCAGGCCCGGCTGAATGCCCCAGTTCCAGTTGTCGCCCACCCCGTTGTCCGGCGACGGCATGTAGTCGACGTAGGTGTCGATCCGGATGGACGTCACGCCGCCCAGGCCGAGCCGGATGCCCGCGCCCGCCGTCGCGCCGGCGTCGGACAGGTGGTAATCCTTGCGGTAGAGCGACTCCACGAACCCGGCGCCGAGCAGCAGCGCGGTGTGCTCGGTGATGGGGAAGTTGTAGGCCAGGCGCGCGCGGAGGGGGATGTAGCGCACGCCGGCGCCGAACCGGCCCTCCGCCGGCACCCACGCGCCTTCGCCTTCGACCGCGAGATGATCGGTCAGGAAATATCCGAGCCGAGCGCCCGGGCCGGTGCGGCCCTGCGTCATCCCGAGCGAGGCATCGAAGTAGCTGACGTTGGGAAAGAGACCGACTTCCAGGGTGCCCGCCTGCTGGGCGGCGGCCCGAGACAGCGCCACAACGGCCGCGAGCAGCGAGAGGAGAGAGCTGCGCATGTAGGTTCTCCGGCGGTAGACCTGCGGGGAACTGCCTGTGCACGTTGGAACGATGGCGCTTCGAATATAGGAAGACTGTCCCCTATCTTGGAGCATGTTTCCCCCACAATCGCTCGCGCTTCGCCTGCTGGTCGCCGCCGCGGCCGGAGTCGCGGCCGATCAGGCCACGGACCTCCGCGTGCTTCGCGCCACGCCGTCCGGCGAGGCGTCTCCCACGGCGTCGGTGACGGTGACGTTCGACCGTCCGGTGGCGGGGTCGCTCGACCGGACGGTGGACCCGCGCAAGGTGCTCACGATCGCGCCCGCCGTCGCGGGCACGCTCGACTGGCGCGATCCCGTGACGATCCGCTTCCGGCCCGCCGCGCCGCTGGCGTCGAACACCGTCTACACCGTCACGGTGGCGAAGGACTTCGCCGCGATGGATGGAAGCCGCCTCTCGCGGCCGTACCGGTTCTCGTTCCGGGTGCGCGGGCCGCGCGTCCTCGCCGGCTGGCCGGTGGGCCCGAATGGAGGCTCCCGCTACCTCCCGCCGAACGCGCGGTTCGATCTGGTGGTCGACGCGCCGGTGGATTCGGCGGCGGTCGCGCGCTCGGCGTACCTCGATTTTGGGCAGAGCTGCTCCGCGCCGGGCGTCGTCCGGCTCCGCCTGGAAACGCAGCAGGCGGTCACGGCCGACGACCGGTGGGACTTTCGCGAGGCGGGCGGCTGGGACCGCGACCGCGCGGCCGATCCGCTGCGCCGGGTCGTGCGCCTTGCCCCCCGCGCGCCCCTTCCGCGCGGCTGCGCGGGCGAGCTGGTCGTGCCCGCCGCGTTCGACGAGCGGGATGGCGCCCCTCGACGGTGGACCTTCGCGACCTACGGCGACTTCCGTCTCACCGCCGCCACCTGCGGCTGGAGCCGCGCCGCCTGCCCGACCGGCCCGCTGGTGGTGCGCTTCAGTACGCCGGTCCGCGGCGCCGAGCTCCGCCGCTTTCTATCCATCCGCCCCGCGGTCCCGTTCGACATCGGCGACACCAGCGAGGTGCGCGCCGAGTGGACGCTGGACGCGCGGCTCGCCCCGCGCACCGCCTACGCCGTGGTGGCCGACCGCCGCCTCACCGACCGCTTCGGCCAGCCGCTCACCGGGAACCCCGTCGCTACGGCCGTGAGTACCGGCTACGCGCCGGCCGTGAACTACGCATCGGGGCGAGCGGTCGTGGAGCGGAAGGGCCCGGGCACCTTCGCGCTCTCGTTCGTGAACGTGGATACGCTCGAGGTCGTGACCGCGCCGGTGCCGGACACGCTCGAGGCAGCATTCCTTTCCCGCAGCGAGTGGAGCTGGAACGATCTCTGGCCGGCGCTGCTGCCCGGCGCGCGCCTCCGGCGCATCCCGGTGACCGGCCCGCGCGACCGGGTGCGAATCTACGGTGTGGGCCTTCCCGCTCCGGCCTACAGAAGTGCGCGCACGCCGACGCTCGTCGCGCTGCAGGTCACGAGCCCGCGGCTCGACAGCCTGAGCCGGCGCAACCGTCCGATCGCCCTCCTGCAGGTGACCGACCTCGGCGTGCACGCGCGCATCGGGAGCGAGGACGGCGTCGTCTGGGTGACCGGAGCGAGCGACGGCAGCCCCCGCGCGGGCGCCTCGGTCGAATTGCACGATGCCGAGGGCAGAGTCCTTGCGCGGACGACGACCGACACGAGCGGCCTGGCCCGGCTCACCGGCTACCGCTCCCCGCCGCCGAACGCGGAAAACGGCGAAGCCGACGAGTCGACGCCGTCGGGCTTTCAGGGCTACGTGAGCGTCGTGCTCGGCGCCGACCGCGCCCTGGTCGGCATCAACGACTACGACCCCGATCTCGGCCCGTGGCGCTTCAACGTCTCCGAGGCCTGGGGCGCGACCCGGCTGCCGGTAGCCGCCGCGGTGTTCACCGAGCGCGGCATCTACCGCCCCGGCGAGCCGCTCTTCGCCAAGGCGATCGTCCGTACCGGCCCGCTCGGCGCGCTCGCCGCGCCTGCGGCGGGCGATTCGCTCCGCTGGATCTTCGAGGCGCGGGCGGACGACAACGGTCCTCCCGCGGCGCTGCGCGATACGGTCGTCGCCCTGTCTTCCTTCGGCACGGCCGACCAGCGCTTCCTGGTGCCGGCCACGGCGCCGCTCGGCGCGTACCGCGTAACCCTTCGGCTCCGCCGCGCCGGACGCTGGACCGAGGTGGCGTCCACGGGCTACCGGGTCGCCGAATATCGGCCACCCGAATTTCTGGTGGACGTGACCGCCGACAGCGGGCGGTACTACCCGGGCGACTCGCTCGCCGCGGCGGTCGAGGCGCGTTACCTGTTCGGCGCGCCGATGGGGCGCGCGGCCGTGCGCTGGACGCTGCGCCAGCAGAGCACGTGGCCCGGCGAGATCGAGATCCCCGGAACCGACGACTTCTATGTAGGCGACACGGGCTGGTGGGACGACGAGACCGGAGAGACCGAGCCGGCGGTCCAGGTCGCGGCCAGCGGCGTGGACACGCTCGACGCGGCGGGCCGGCTGCCGCTTCGCGTGCGTCTCGCCGACACGCGGCGTGGCCGGCCGTCGCGGGCCACGCTCGAGGCGACCGTGGTGGACGTCAACCGCCAGACGGTCTCGTCTTCGGCCTCCGCGGTGGTACACCCCGCCGACTTCTACATCGCGGCGAAACCCGGGGGCGACGGGTACTTCTGGACCGCCGGCACCCCGGTCACCGTGTCGGTCCTGGCCGTGGGTCCGGACGGCACCCGCATTCCCGCCGTCCAGGTGCGGGGGACCGTCGTGCGGCGCGAGTGGCACTCGGTTCAGCGCGACCGGGACGGCTACGGCGAGCTCGTGGGCGAGTGGGTCTCGGATACCGTCGCGCGCTGCGCACTCACGACCGCGGCCCAGGCGGCGCGGTGCGGGTTCACGCCGCCGGCCGGCGGCACCTACTTCGTGAGCCTCGACGCGCGCGATGCGAACGGCCGCGCGGTCCGCACGACCTTCGTCCGCTGGGCCACGGGCAAGGACTGGGTGCCCTGGAACGACGAAAGCCAGTTCAAGATGGACGTCATCGCCGACCGCGCGAAGTACGCCGTGGGCGACACGGCCACCGTGCTGTTCGCCTCGCCGTTCACCGACGCGGAGGCCTGGATCACCGTCGAGCGTGAGGGCCTGCTCCAGCAGCGGCGGCTCACGATCCGGAGCGGCACCACCACGCTCAAGCTGCCGATCACCGAGGCGCTCGCCCCGAATGCCTACGTCTCGATCGTGGTCGCGCGCGGACGGAGCGCCCCTCCCGGCCCGCTCGACGACCCGGGCCGCCCCACCATACGCGTGGGCTACGCCGAGCTCCGCGTGACGCCTGAGCGCAAGCGGCTTGCAGTCGAGGTTACCCCGCTGGCAAGGGAATATCGCCCGGGCGACACCGCCCGCGTCGCGCTCCAGGTGCGCAACGCCGCCGGCGCGGGCCAGCGGAGCGAGGTGACGCTTTGGGCCGTGGACGAGGGTGTGCTCGCGCTCACCGGCTACCGCACGCCCGATCCCATCGACCTCATCTACCAGCCGCGCGGGCTCGGCATGCGGCTCGCGAGCACGCTCACGACGGTCGCGCCCCAGATCGCCGAGGGCGAGAAGGGAAAGCGCGCGCCCGGCGGCGGCGGCGGGCGCGAGGGCGCCGACATCCTGCGCAGCCGCTTCCAGAGCACCGCGTTCTTTCTCGGCTCGGTCACCACCGACGCGGCCGGCAAGGGCGAGGCCCGCGCCCGCCTTCCCGACAATCTCACCACGTTCCGCCTGATGGCCGTCGCCGTGACGGCCGGCGACCGGTACGGAAGCGGCCAGTCGTCGCTCCTGGTGACCCGCCCGCTCGTCGCCCGGCCCGCGCTCCCGCGCTTCCTCCGTGCCGGCGATCGGTTCGCGGCCGGCGTGGTCGTCAACAGCCGGGACGGCGCGGCCCGGCAAGCGAAGGTGACGGCGCGAGTAAAGGGCGGGGGCACCGAGCTCAAAGGCAAGCGCACCCGCACCGCCGAGCTCGAGCCGGGGCGCGGGCGCGAGGTGCGCTTCGACTTCCAGGCGCGCGCGGCCGACAGCGCCACGTTCCGGTTCGACGCCACCAGCGGCCCGGACGCCGACGCAATCGCCTTGTCACTGCCGCTGGAGCCGGTTTCCCACCCGCGGGGTTATACCGTGGCCGGCGTCCTGCACGACACCGCGTCCGCCGAGCTGGTGCTCCCGGCGGACGTCGACCCGGAGCGATCCACGTTGTCGCTCAGCCTCGGGACCTCGCCGGTGGCGATGATCCAGGGCGCTCACCTCTGGCTGCGCATCTATCCGTACTGGTGCTCCGAGCAGCTCGCAAGCGCCGCCCAGCCGCTGATCGCGCTGACGCAGTCGGCGCCCGCGCTCGGCGACACGGCGCTTGCGCGAAGGGCCCGCGGCGAGCTCGAGCGGGCGGTCGCGACGCTGAGCCGGCGCCAGCGGTCCGACGGCGGCATCGGCCTCTGGGGCGCGGACGACTGGACCACGCCGTGGCTCACCGCGTACGCCGGCGCCGTGCTGCTCGACGCCCACACCGCCGGACTCGCGGTGAACGACTCGGTGCTCGCCCGGCTCGGCGCCTACCTCCGCAAGTCGCTCGCGGAGGGGCGGCCGATCGTGTCGCCGGCGGCGCGGTGGTACGCCGACAATGCCGTGCGGCTGAGCGACCGGGTGATGGCGGTGGATTACCTGAGCCGCGCGGGGCTGCGCGACCGCGCCGCCGAGAACGAGCTGCTTCGGCTGTCCGCGCAGCTCGCGTGGGAAGACCGTGCCCGGCTCGCGCTGGTGCTCGCGCGTGACGGGGATCAGGCCGCGGCGCGCGGGCTGCTCGAGCCGCTCTGGCGCTCGGTCGCGGTCGAGGGGCGCTCGGCCACGCTGCCCAGGGAGTCGCGCCGGAGCTTCTACTTCGATTCCCCGCTCCGGCCCGCGGCCTATCTGCTGAGCGCCACCCTCGCCATCGCGCCGGCCCACCCGCTGGTCGGACCGCTGGTCGAGACGCTGGTCGCGCAGGGGCGCGGGCTCGCCTATGTGTGGAACACGCAGGACTACGGCACGGCGGTGCAGGCGCTCGCCCAGTTCGCGGGTCAGCAGCAGGCGGCTGCCGCCCGCGATGTTCGGGTGACGATAGGCGGACGCCGGCTGCTCTCGTCCGATCGAGTCGGCGGCGCGCGGGACTCGAGCGTATCGCTCCACGGCCTGGTCGAGCGGGGCAAGGACAGCCTGCGCCTGCGGGTCCACCTCGAGGCGGCGGGGCCGGGTGCGCCGGTGTTCTACTACCTCACGGTCAACGCCGTGCCGCGCGGCGCGCCGGTCCGCCCCGACATCCGCGGCGTCACCGTCGAGCGCTGGTACGAGCGATACGAGGACGGCCGGCCCGTCACCGAGGTCGCCGAGGGCGATCTCGTCCGCGTGCGGCTCCGGGTCACGGTGCCGAGCGAGCGGCACTTCGTGGTGCTGGACGATGCGTTGCCGGCCGGCCTCGAGGCGGTGGATCTGAGCCTGCTCACGTCGGGTGGATTGCCCGGCCCGGGTGCGGCCGACACCAGCGCGCGCGAGCCCGACGACGAGAACGGCGACGGCCGCTGGGCCTACGGGAGCTGGGACGGCGGGTGGTGGTCGCCGTTCGACCACCGCGAGATGCGGGACGACAAGGTCGTCTACGTCGCGACGCTGCTCTGGCCCGGCGCGTACACCGCATCTTATGTCGCGCGCGCCACGACACCGGGCACCTTCGTGCGGCCGCCCGTGCATGCCGAGGAGATGTACAACCCGGCCGTCTTCGGCGAAAGCGACGGCGGGGTGTTTACCGTGAAGGCGAAGGGGAAGTGATGCCGCGGGGAAGCGATGGGGGCGGGAGCGCAGCGGCAGTTGGCGCAGCCGCCTCGCTAATCCTCCTGGCCGCCGCCCTCGCGTTCACCGCGCTCTCCGCGCCACTTCCGCCGGGCCTCCTGCGCATGCCGGCCCCCGGCCTGGTCCTGCTCGACCGTGCCGGCCTTCCGCTCCGAAGCACCCGCGCCGCCGACGGCACGCTGCGGCGGTGGATCCCGCTGGCCGAAATCGACCCCGACCTCCTCGCCGCGTTCCTCGCGGTCGAGGACCGGCGCTTCTACCGCCACCCTGGCGTGGACCTGCGCGCCCTTGCTCGCGCCGCCCTGTCCGACCTGCGCGCCCGCCGGGTCGTGGCCGGCGGCTCGACGGTCACCATGCAGCTCGCCCGCCTCGTGCATCCGTCCGGCCGCACCTGGCTCGGCAAGGCCGAGCAGGTCTGGTGGGCGATGCGGCTCGAGCGCCGACTCTCCAAGCAGGCGATTCTCGAGCAGTACCTCAACCGCGTGCCGCTGGGTCAGGGCGCGGTCGGCGTCGAGGCCGCCGCCGCGCTCTACTTCGGCGCCCACGCGACCGACGTGAGTCTCGGACAGGCCGCGCTCCTCGCCGGCCTCGCCCGCGCTCCCTCGGCGGACAACGCGTTCGTGTCCCCCGGCCGCGCCGCGACCAGGCGCTACGAGGCGCTCGCGCGCCTCGTGGCGGACGGGTACGCATCGCCGCGGGAGGCCGGGCGGGCCCGCGCGGAACCGGTGCTCGCTTCCGGAGAGGCGCGCGGCTTCCGCGCTCCGCACTTCACGACGCTCGCCGCCGAGTGGCAGGAGGACTCCCCACGCGGCACCATCCGCACCTCGCTCGATCTGCCGCTCCAGCTCGCGCTCGAGGCGGAGGTCCGCCACACGGTCGAGACCCTGGCGCGGCAGGGCGCCGGCCAGGCCGCGGCCGTCGTGCTCGACAACGCGACCGGCGAAGTGCTCGCATGGGTCGGCTCGCCCGATTTCTGGGCGGACACCGCGGGCCAGGTGGACATGGTGATCTCGCCCCGGCAGCCGGGCTCCGCGCTCAAACCGTTTCTCTACGCCCTCGCCTTCGACCGCGGGTATACGGCCGCCTCGATCCTGCCCGACATCGCGCGGGTCTACGAGACCTCGACCGGTCCCTATCGGCCGCGCAACTACGACCGCCGCTTCCACGGGCCCGTTCGCGCGCGCGAGGCGCTCGCGAGCAGCTACAATCTGCCCGCCGTGGGCCTGGCCGACGCGCTCGGCGTGGAAAGCTTGCTCCACGTCCTGCACGAGGCGGGCTTCACCTCGCTTCGGCGAAGCGCGGAGTACTACGGTCTCGGCCTGTCGCTCGGCAACGGGGACGTGACGCTGCTCGAGCTGGCGAACGGGTACCGCGCCCTCGCGGCCGGTGGCGTCTGGCGGCCGTGGCGCTGGCGCGCGGCCGCGCCGGACGAGCCGGTCGAGCCCGGCCGACGCATCGTCAGCGCCCGCTCGGCCGCGCTCGTGCTCGACGTGCTGGAGGATCCGGTGGCGCGGATCCCGGGGTTCGGGATCGAGACGCCGTTCGACTTTCCTTTCCCTGTCGCCGTGAAGACCGGCACCAGCCGGCACTTCACCGACAACTGGGCGGTCGGCGCCACCGGCAGCTTCACGGTCGCGGTGTGGGTCGGGAACTTCAACGGCCGGCCGATGGACGGGGTGAGCGGCGTGAGCGGTGCGGGGCCGCTCCTGCATCGTGCCGTGCTCGCGGTCGCGCGGCGCCACTCGCCCGGCGCGCTGCCGACGCCCGGCGCCGCCGGCGCGGTGCCGGTGAGGATCTGCCGGCTCTCCGGCCTTCGCGCCACAGCACGCTGTCCCTCGGCCGTGGAATGGTTCGCGCCCGGTGTCGTGCCCGGGCGCGACTGCGACTGGCACCAGCCCGGCGGCGTCGCGCTGCCCGCCGAGTACGCCGAATGGGCGGAGCAGGAAGCGACCGCGGGCGTCGTCGCGCCCGATCCCGATCCGCGGGCCATCGCAACGGCCGCAACCACCGCGACCGACGCCCGCTTTCGCATCCTCTCACCGCTGGACGGCGACGTCTATCGGGTTCCTGCAGGCGTGGATGCGCGGTACGCCACCGTCGCGCTCCGGGCCGCGGGCGGCACATCGGCGCGGGGCCTTCGCTGGTTCGTGGATGGCCAGCCGCATGCGGGCTCGCGCTGGGCGCTCGAGCCTGGCGCCCATCGGATCCGCGCCGTGGACGGCCGGGGTGACTCGGCCAGCGTGCGGGTGAGCGTCCAATGAGGGAAACGGTGATTCGATCCTCGTTCGGCTTTTCTTCTCTTTCGCGTGAGCCCGGCGCGTCGCATTCGTAACCAACCGCTATCCGCGCGGATTCCCACGGGCGTCTGGCGCCGCCCCTCCCTCGCTCGCCGGCCCTCGCCAGCCGGGCCGGCCCGTCGCTCTGAGGACCTATGTGATGCTCTCGATCGCCCTTGAACAGGAGCGCCTCCTCATCGCCGAACGCCTCCTCTCCGAGATCGAACGCCGCCATGGCCTGCCGCACCCGAATCAACGCCAGCTTCACCCGGTCATCATGGATCGCTTCCTCGCCGTCTACCTTCCCGAGACCCGGGACGGTGAGCCGGCGCCCCAGAGCATCGAGTACGCCTTCGCCGGCACGTTGACCGGCGCGCTTGGTCTCCTCCGAGAGGTCGTGCGCGAGTCCGCCGAGGGCAACGGTTCCGCCATCTACGTGCACGACCTGGACACCGGCGTCACCGCGGACACACGGGAGCTCAACTGACCCTTCCCGTTCCGCGAACGCTCACGGGCGAGCGCGTCCCTGTCGTGGCCGCGCTCGCCTTGCTGTTCACGGTCCTCGGTAGTCGCGCCGCATCGTCCCAGCAGGCCGAGCAGGGCCTGTCCGAGCTGGCGGTCCGGCTCGCGGGAATGACCGCGGTGACGGGCTTCGAGCAGCCGATGCTGGACTCGCTCCGAGCCCTGATCCCCGGCGCCGCGCGCGACCGCGCCGGCAATACGGTGCTCGTCCTGGGAGCCGGAGCGCGCCGCCGGCTGGTGGCGTGCCCGGTGAGCGAGCCCGGGTTCGTGGTCGGGAGCGTGCGTGACGACGGCTGGCTCACGCTTCGCCGGGCGCCCGGCCGCGTGCCGCCCGGCAGCGATGCCCAGGTGCAAGGGCAGCGGGTGACGGTGTTTGCTCGCTCACGGACGATCCCCGGCGTCGTAGCGGTGCGTTCGGTCCATCTCACCCGCGGCCGCGGGCTCGCGGGACAGGATGCCTTCACGGTGGACAGCGGGTACGTGGACATCGGCGCCGCGTCGGCCGCCGAGGTGGCTGCCGCCGGTGTGGCGGTCACCGATCCGCTCGCCATCGCCAAGCGGCCGCAGCGCTACGGCGCGGATCTCGTGGCCGCGCCGGTCGCGGGCCGGCGCACGGCGTGCGCCTCGCTCGTGCTGGCCGCGCGGCGCGCCGTGGCGGAGCAGGGCATGGTCCCGCGCGGCGAGAGTGTCGTGGTCGCATTCGTGGTCGAGCAGGAGCTGGAAGCCCGCGGGCTCACGACGCTCGCGAACACCCGTGGGCCCTTCGCCGGGACGGTGCTGGTCGACGGCGGCGAAGGCGCACCGGGCGCGGTCGCGCGAACCCCGGACAGCCTCGGGATGCGGATTCCCGCGCTCGGCTCGGTCACGCGATGGACGCTCGGGGCTCGCTACGCGGGCACGCCGGTCGAAACCACGTCGTTCACCGGCGCGGACTCGCTGCGCGAGGCGCTCGTGCGCTGGATCCGAGGCGCCCGATGAAGCCGGCGCGCGCCCTGCTCCTGCTGATCCTCTGCTGGGCGCCGGCCTCGGTGGCGGCGCAGGGCCCGCCATCGCTCGCCGCGGTGGACTCCGTGCTCGGCCCGCTGGTCGAGCGCTACGGCGTGAGCGGCATGGAGGGGCCGGTGCGCGAGACGGTCCAGCGGCTCCTGCCGGATTGGGCGCGCACCGAGACCGATACGGCCGGCAACCTCTGGCTCACGATGGGCCGCGGCGAGCCCACCGTGGTCTTCGTCGCGCACATGGACGAGATCGGATTTCGAGTGACCGCGGTGCGCGACGACGGCACGCTCGACGCCGTCGCGCAGGGCGGATTCTTCCCCTCCCTCTGGCAAGGTCAGCCGGCCCTGGTGCACACCGGGGCGCGCACCGTGCCCGGCGTCTTCTTGCCTCGCGTTACGGCGGCGGCGCCGCCGGCCCCGGGCACGCCGGCGGTGGTCCGGGTGGACGTGGGCGCTGCCGACCGCGCCGCAACCGAGGCGCTCGGCGTCCGGGCCGGCGCCACGGTGACGAGCCCCAAGCGCTACGTGCGGCTGCTCGGCAGCCGTGCCACGGCGCGCTCGTTCGACGACCGCGTCGGGTCAACCGCGCTCGTCCTCGCGGCCCGGCGGCTCGATCCCGCCAGACTCCGACACACGGTGATCTTCATCTGGAGCGTGCGCGAGGAGATCGGCCTCGAGGGCGCCGAAGCCGCGGCCATGGCGCTCGGCACCCGCCCGGCGCGGGTGCACGCGATCGACACCTTCGTCTCCGCCGATTCACCGCTCGAGCGCCGGAACTTCGCCGTGGCGCCGGTCGGTCGCGGGCCGGTGAGCCGGGCGGTGGACAACAGCGCCGTGACGCCACCGGCCTACGTGGACTCCCTGGTGCGGTTCGCCCGCGCCCGCCGCATCCCGCTTCAGCTCGGCGCCACCAATGGCGGCAACGACGGCTCCGCCTTCGGCGACTGGGGCGTGCCCGACGTGGCGATCGGCTGGCCGCTCCGCTACTCGCACTCGCCCGCGGAGCTGGTGGATCTTCGCGACGTCGCGGCGCTGGCCCAGCTCGTCGGGGCGATCGCCGAGGGTTGGTGAGCGGGGAAACCCGAGGCCGAGCGCGTCCGTCGTTGGTGTGAGCGCCGGCCTGCGCCGCGCGCCGGCCAGATAGCGACCCCCACTCGCCGAGGATCCGACCCATGCGCCGTTCACTGATCGTGCTCGCCCTCGCGGCGATCGCCGGCGCGGCCGCTCCGCCCGCCCGCCCCGCGCCCCCGAAGATCGTCGAGTACCCGTTGCCGCGCCCGGACAACTTCCCCCACGATCCGGCCGTCGCAAAGGACGGGAGCGTCTGGTTCACCGACCAGAGCAACAGCTACATCGGCCACCTCGATCCGGCCAGCGGGAAGGTGGTCGACTATCCGACGCCGACGCCGCGCTCGGGGCCGCACGGGCTCACCGTCGCGCCCGACGGCCACGTCTGGTACACCGGGCAGGCGGCCGGGCGGCTCGGCAGAGTCGATCCCGCGACCGGGCACATCGACGAGTTCCCGCTGCCCGGCAATGCGCGGAACCCGCACACGCCCATCTATCACGCCGGCCGTGTCTGGTTCACCGACGCCAACAACAGCACGTACGGAAGCCTCGACCCGGCCACCGGCAAGGCGACCGTCTATGCCACGCCGACGCCGAACGCGGTGCCCTACGGCATCGTCCCGGCGAAAGACGGCGCCATCTGGATCGCGATGCTCGGCACCAACAAGCTTGGCCGGGTGGATCCGGCGACGGGGAAGATGAAGGAGTTCGTGCTCCCCGCCGAGGAGGCGCGGCCGCGCCGGCTGCAGGTCGGCAACAACGGCACCGTCTGGTACACCGACTACGGCCGCGGCTATCTCGGCGCGCTCGACCCGGCCACCGGCAAGGTGCGCGAGTGGGTGTCGCCCTCGTCGAACGCGGGCCCGTACGGCATCGCTATCGGCACCGATGGAAGGATCTGGTATTGCGAGTCGCGGACGGGCACCATGGTCGCCTTCGACCCGCGCACGGAGAAAATGGAGACGGTCAAGATCCCGACCGCTGGCGCCGTCGTGCGTCACATGGAGACGGACAGCACGCGCCATCGGCTGTGGCTCGCGCTGAGCGGCACCGGGCGGCTCGGAAAGATCGAGCTCGGCGGCCAATGATGTCATCCCGAGCGAAGCGTGGGATCTTGGTGGGACATCCCGGACCGCGGCAAGGTTCCGGAACGGCGGCCAAGGTCCCTCGCTTCGCTCGGGATGAAATTCGTACCAGCGCCACCGCCCTCGCCCTCCTGCTCCTGGCCGGCTGCGCTCACGGCGCCGCGTCTCCCACTGCTCCCGAGACCCGTCCCCATCCCGACCCGCGTCTGCAGCGCGAGATCGAGGCCGCGGTCCACGGCTTCCACGGCGGCGTCGGCATCTACGTCGAGCACCTCCGCACCGGCGCCTCCGCGGCCGTCGCCGCCGACGATACCTTCCCCACCGCCAGCATGATCAAGGTGCCGATCATGGTCGGCGTGTTCGACGCGATGTCACGCGGCGAGTTCGCGTTCACCGATACCGCGCCGCTGCCGCGCGAGCTGGCGAAGTACCCCGAGGACGACATTTCGGCGGGGCTGAGCGACACCGCGCGCCTCACCGTGAGCCGGCTGCTCACGCTGAGCCTCAGCTTCAGCGACAACTCGGCGTCGCTCTATCTCCAGCGACTCGCCGGCACCGGTACCGCCGTCAACGCGTGGCTCGAGCGCCACGGGTTCGCCGTCACCCGCGTCAACGCCCGCACGCCCGGCCGCGAGGCCGCCTACGACCGCTGGGGCTGGGGACAGACGACGCCGCGCGAGATGGCGCGGCTGGTGACGGAGATCCGGAAGGGCAGGGTGGTGAGCGCGGCGGCGAGCCAGGAGATGTACCGCACGATGACCCGGAGCTTCTGGACCGGCGAGGCGCTCTCGCAGATCCCGCCCACGGTCCAGGCGGCGTCGAAGCAGGGCGCGGTGGACCAGTCGCGCTCCGAGGTGGTGCTGGCCAACGCGCCGTCCGGCGACTACGTCTTCTGCCTCATCACCAAGGAACAGGAAGACACGACGGGCGCGCCGGGCAACGAGGGCTACCTACTGCTGCGCCGGGTGTCGGCGCTGCTCTGGCGCTACTTCGAGCCCGGCCATCCATGGAGGCCGGCTCCGGGGGCGGAGAAGTTCAAGCCCTGATACGGCGCTCTATTCGGCGACGTAGCGCCAGGGCTGACCCGGACCCGAGCGGCGCCAGACGGTAAAGAAGGGAAACGACGCGCGGTTGCCCGCGGAGTCGGGCTCGTTCACGACGATGGTGCCGATGGTGACGCCGAGGTCGCCGCTCGAGGCGACGATGACGCCGCGGTCCGGCGCCCACGAGACCGAGCTGCCGGTCGGCGGCTCGCCTTCGGCGACCACCGCGCCGATCGAGTCGGGCCCCGACACGAACGACGCGTGCCCGCCTCCGCCCATGTTCATCGCGTCCGGGCTGCCGTAGCGCACGAACGCCGCCCGAAGCCCGATCTGCTGCGCGTCGGCCGAGAACGCTCGCTCGGCGGAGTCGAGGCTCTGGGGGTACGCGGCGATGCGAGCGGAGTCGTCGGACGGGGCGACCGCGGCGCCAGGAAGAAGAGGCCGAAGCAGCTCGAGCGGCGCCGCGCCCGACGCGCGTCCCCGCCGGTAGACCGCGGCGTGCCAACCGTCCGATTCCCGCAGCCAGTACGTCAGGTACTTCTGCGGCACGACGTCGCCGCCGGGGCGCCGGACCGTGGCGTACCCCAGGGTGAACCCCTGCCTCCCGTCGCCGCTTATCCCGACCCGCACCGGCGTCCACGTTAGGCGCCCGCCCCTGAGCGCCGTGTCGGCGCGGAGCGCGGCCACCACACTGTCGCGTCCCACCGCGAACCCGCCGCGCACTGGCATCACCGCTCGATCTGAAAACATGGGCGCGAGCCCGTCAACCGGATCCGCGCGCTCCGCAGCCGCGGCGAACGAGCGGTCGGCCGCGAGCAGCTCGGCGGCGGCGTCAGCGGGTGCGGAAGCTCCCCGAGGCGCGCCCGAGCTCGGCGCGTGACCGCCGCACGCGACGGCGCCCGACAGGAGTGCGACCAGAATGCCGCCGAAGCGAGCGCGACAATAGCGGTGGAAGTTCGTAGACATGGGCTTCCAGTTGGCACGTGGAAAAGCGGAAGATGATCGGTCCGGCTGCGTTAGGGACGCTCCTGCCGCAGGCGGTGGCACAATCGGGTGAGCAGGGTAGCGTGGAAACCACAGCGTACCGGTGCAGGCCGACCGACGACGCTCGCAGCGCCACGAATGTCGCAGAGTGGCCGACGCGGCACGGAGCGCCGTGACCGCGCTACGCGAACGGCTGGTCGATCGCCGCGCTCTGCCGGCTGAAGAACCGCGGCCCGTCGTCGCTCACGTAGATGCAGTCCTCGAGCCGGATCCCGAACTCCCCGTAGATCGCGATCGTCGGCTCGTCGCTGAAGCACATGCCCGGCGCGATCCGCCGCTCGTTCCCCCGTACGATGTACGGCCGCTCGTGCCCGTCCATCCCGATGCCGTGCCCGGTGCGGTGCGGCAGCCCGGGCACCCGGTAGCCGGGACCGAAGCCCGCGTCGGTGATCACCTTTCGCGCCGCCGCGTCCACGTCCTCGCACCGCGCCCCGATCCGGGCCGCCGCGAACGCCGCGTCCTGCGCCCGCCGCTCGAGTGCCCAGACGTCCGCCTGCCGCTTGGTGGGCGTGCCGAACACCGTGGTGCGGGTGATGTCGGACTGGTAGCCGTGGAGCGCGCATCCGGCATCGAGCAGCACGATGTCGCCCCGCGTCAGCTTCTGCGGCTGCACGCTGCCGTGGGGAAAGGCCGACGACTTGCCCAGGCCCACCAGCGCCCACGGGTCGTCGCCGCCCACGCGCCCGAGCGCGGCCAGCATGGTGTCCATGAGGTCGTACTGCGTCATGCCCTCGTGCAGGGTGGCGAACGTCGCCTTGAACGCCGCGATCGTCATGTCGCTCACCCGCTGCATCAGGGCCAGCTCGGCCGGCGACTTGTACATCCGGCACCCTGCCGTGACCGGCGTCGCGCTCGCGAGCTCGGCCGCGGGCAGCTCGTGGCGGAGCCCGTCCACGATGAAGAACCGGACCTCCTCCTCCACGCCGATCGGGCCGCCGGCCGCGCCGCGGTCGCGCAGCAGGCCCGCGAGCACGCGGAACGGGCTCTCGTCCTCCTGCCACACGCGGACGTCGGTGCCGAAGTGGATCAGCTCGCGGGCGCGGGCTTCCTCGAACGCGGGGCACACCCAGCCGACCTCGCCCCGGGCCGGAATGGCCAGCGCGAAGGTGCGCTCCGAGGGATGCCAGCGCACGCCAGTGTAGTAGACCAGGCTCGTCCCCGGCTCGATCACGATCGCGCCGAGCTTCTGCTCCTGGATGAGCCGCTGCGCCTTGGCGAGGCGCGCGCGCCGCTCGTCGTCCGCGATCGGCGCGACCCCGTCGGTCATCGGCGTCAGGTTGCGCACCGGCGCCGGGAAGTCGCACGGATCGTCGCCCTCGGCGGACGGGACGCCCCCGGCGCCGAGGACGGCGGCGCCGGCCAGGCCGGTGAGCGCGGTGGTGGCGAACCTGCGGCGGGTCAGGTGCATGAGAGCTCCGGGAAGAGATGCGATACGCAGCCGCCAGGCGGATTCACCGCCATGGTGCGGCTGTCGGCGCGCGGAGTGGCCACGAGGCCGCGAGCGTCGATCGTGTCCCGCCCGCGCAGCGCGCCGGCCGTCAGGGCCGTGATGCGGCTGCCATCAATGCCGACATTACGCACCGCATCCAGCCGGGATCCAGGATCCATCACCCGTCCGCCCAGGATGACGTGCGCATGAACGATCGCCGGCGCGGGCGGACGCTGCTGGCTGACCATCGCCTCATGGCCAGCGACGGCTGGGGCCCGTAACCATCAGCACCCGATTGCTGCGTCCGCTTATCCGGATCCCGTCGGAAGTGAACGACGCCGGCTTCCCGTTCACATAGTAACTCGCTCCCGGCACAGCTTCGCCTCGCAGGACGAAGGTCCAGCCGTCCTCCGTGGCGTCGATCCGATACTCGATTCCGCGCCCCGTCTTCCTGCGCGAGAACGCGATCGTATTCGTCCCGATTGGAAGACCCTCGACGCTGATGTTCTCCCAGCCGCTGGGTAGGCGCGGGTCGAGCACCACGGTCCGGTGCACGGCGTCCGGCTGAATGCCGAACACGTACCGGATCAGCGGCACCACGATCCCGTAGCTGGTCCAGGCGATGGCGAAGCAGCCGTAGTCGGGCATCATCTCCGAGATGGAGCCCGGCAACACCCGCCCGAACGTCTCCGCGATGCGGTTCACGTACCACAGAGACTGATCCATGCGGCCGTACTGCGCTTCGGCGACGGCCTGCACGCCGGTCGAGATGGTCATCATCGCCCCGCGGTCCGCGGCCGAAAGATAGGGCCCGTACTCGCCGACGTTCTCGCGGCGGATCCGGTCGAGCAGCCGGACGGCCCGGCCCCGCGGCGCGATGCCGGTCTCCATGGGCGTCGCGATGACCCAGTTCTCGTTGGTGATCCACCCCCTGCTGCTGTCCGGCATCGTCGAGAAGCGCCGGCGGAGCCCCTCGTAGTAGGCGATGCGCTCCCGGTCGCGTGGGGTGAGCGCGCTGTCGCCCTTCAACCGTATCTGGGTGACCGAGCCCTCCGCGGCGCTCATGGCCTGGGCGCGCGAGCCGTAGAAGTCGACGTACGAGCTGTCGCCCCCGGACCAGAAGCGGTCGTTGATCTTCGCCTTGAGCGCCGCCGCCTGCCGCTCGTAGTGCGACGCGGCCTCCGGGTCGCCGAGCGCCCGGGCGACGCGTGCCGTGGCCTCCAGCGCCTGCTGGGTGTACACCGCCACGTCGATCAGCTCCGCGTTGAGCCCGTACACCTCCATGATGCCGTAGCCCTCGGGAAACTGGTCGTGGTTCCGGTCCATGTCCCCGAGCAGCCAGTGGAGACCCTGCCTCATCGAGGGGTACATCTCGCGGGCGAAGCCGAGGTCTCCCGTCCAGTCCACCACCTTGCCCACCATCGCGATGAACTGGGCGGTCTCCTGGGTGTTGCCGTGGTTGACCACGCCGCCGTTGGTCGTCACCTCGTGGATGATCCGACCGTTGCCGTTGGCCTTGCGCGACTGGTCCCGCAGGAGCCTGAGCGTCTGCTTCGCCAGCTCCGGGTTGCCCATCGCGAGCACCGCCTGCAGCGAGTAGCTCGCGTCCGTTCCGAACCACCAGGGATACTCCATGAGGCCGCCGCCGAGGCCGCGCCCCATCCCGGGCACCTCCCTGACCAGCCAGTCCGTGTTCACTCTGACCCAGTCATAGACCTGCTGCAACCGCCGGTCGGGGATCGTGACGCGCGCCCGCGCGAGGAGCGCCGCGTAGCGCGCCTTCTTCTCGGTCAGCAGGCTCGCATGGTGCGCGGCCAGATAGCGGTAGCTGTCGAGCGCCGCCTGCCGGCCGGACGCCGAACCCGCGATGACGAAGGTCAGGGAGGACGTGTCGTGAGGCGCGAGCGAAACGACGTAGCTGGAGGCGGCGGTAACGCCCTTCCCCTGGGTGTTGACCGCGGGCGGATCCGCGACGGGCTGGGCGCTCGCGTCACCCGCCGCGCCCCAGACGCAGAACCACGGATGGCTCACGTCCCTCGCGACGAACAGCCGCGCGGTGCCGTCCCACGCGACCGTGTCCCTGGCGTCGGTGATGCCGAGGCTGTCTGAGAACCAGACCGGGAGCAGGTCCGTTCGGACCGTGAGCTGAAGGCGGAGCCGTCGCTTCCGGCCGGTGGTGTTCCTGAAGGCGTACTGGACGATCAAGCCCTCGCGGCCGTCCGGGCTGAACTGGAACCGCTCGACCTCGAGTCCGTTCAGCACCTCGCCGTACCGGAACCGATTCCCGTACGGATAGTTCACGAACTCCTTGCCGGCGGAGAGCGCGGCGGTCCGACCCGACGCTGAATCCGTGACCGTCGCCCAGAACCCGTCGATCAGCTTGATCGGGTGCAGCCAGGCTCCGCCCATCTCGCCCCGCAGGTGGCCGCCCATGTCAGGGAAGCCGCCGTCCTGGGTTCCGATGAGGTAGGTCCGGCTGCCTGCAGCGACGTACGGTTTGTCCGGGGTGCGGCCTTGATTGCTGATGCCGGGAAGGGTGGGTGCTGCAGGCGCGGATTGCGAGGCGAGCGCGCGCGGGTTGGTCGGGGCGAGCGCAAGCGAGAGAAGCAGAAAGCGAAAGACGGCTGTCATCCGAGACGTCACCAAACCGGGACCTGGGCGTCACCCCGAGCGAAGCGAAGGGGGCATGCCCCGAAGTCTGCCCCCTTCACCTGCCAAGATAGTCGCGCCCGCTCAGTTCGTGGCCGCCGCGCGCACCATCTTCTCGGCGCCCGTGAGTCGCCGGATGAGTTCGGTCTCCTCCGCGCGGTACGGCGTCCCGTCCGCCCGCAGGACCTCGTGGAACCACACCGCCGGCTCGCGCGCGACGTAGGGATGGAGCCACGAATCCCACGGCAGATAGGTCTGCGTCTTCCCCGCCACGAACCCCCAGTTGATCATGCCCACGCCTTCCTGCTTGGCCCTCGGCAGCAGGGCGAAGGTGCTCCCGGTCGGCCGGGCCATGTATTCGGTGCAGATGACCGGCCGGCCGTACTTCCTCAGCCAGCCGACCTGGCGGAAGAACGACACCGAGTCGCCGTAATTGTGGAAGGTGACGATGTCCGACTCGCGGAGCTGGATCTGCCGCAGCTCGCTCAGGTGCCGCCCGTCGCGGTTGTCCTCGATGGACCAGACGCCGCTCGTGAGCGGCTGCACGGGATGCACCGAGCGGGCCCAGTCGAAGACCCGCGGCAGGAGCGCGGTCACCCGCCCCACCTTTCCCCGCGGCTCCTGCCGCCCATACGAGTCGGTGTTCTCGTTGCCCGGCTCGTTCCACACGTCCCACGCGAGCACCCGCGGGTCCTTCCCGAACGCCGCGACGACGCCCTTCACGTAGCGCTCCAGTCGGGCATCCTGGCTCGCGTCCGAGAGCGCGCCCGCGCCCGGGCTCTGCACCCAGCCCGAGTTGTGCACGCCCGGCACCGGCGGGTGCTGCGCCCCCAGGTGAGGCCACGGGTCCCAGCACGAGTCGAACAGCACCAGGATCGGACGGATGTGGTGCCGCGCGGCGATGGAGAGGAACCGGTCGATCCGGCCCCGAAAGCCGGCCGAGTCCTGCTGCCATGGCAGATCGTGGAGGAAGACCCGCATCGTGTTCATGCCCAGCGCCTCGGCCCATCCGAGCTCCTGGTCGATTCGCGCCGAGTCGAACGTCTCCGCCTGCCACATCTCGAGCTGGTTGATCGCCGACCCCGGGATGTAGTTGCTGCCCACGAGCCACGGCTGGGCGGCGTACCACGCCCGGGCCCGCTCGGCCGGCCCGCGGGCCGACACCGGCGCGGCCGCGGACTGCGGCGCCGCCGGGGCCCGCGGTGCGGACACGGTACCCGAGGCGCACCCGGCGAGCAGCGCGGTGGCGAGGATGAGCCGGAGTCTTGTCACCGGTGGACCCCCCTTCGAGATTGCGGCCATGCCGTTCGCCATGGTCCTCGCGCTCGCGTTCACCGCTCAGCAGACCGGTCGTCCCGCCATGACTCCACCGACACAGCACGCAGAAACGGTGACGGTCGCGCCGTTCGGCCTGATGCCGGACGGAAAGGCCGTCGAGGTGTACACGCTCACCAATGCCAGGGGGATGCAGGTCCGGGCGATCACCTACGGCGCGATCATCCAGGCCATCCGGGTGCCCGATCGTTCCGGGCGGCTCGCCGATGTGACGCTGGGATATGACTCGCTGCCGGGCTACCTCGGCGACTCGCCCTACTTCGGCGCGGTCGTCGGGCGCTACGCGAACCGGATCGCCCGCGGTCGGTTCACGCTCGAGGGCCGGACCTATCGTCTCGCGACGAACAACGGCCCGAATTCCCTGCATGGAGGTGTGAAGGGGTTCGATAAGGTACTCTGGCGGGCGCGATCATTCCAGCGGGGGGACAGCGTCGGAGTCACGTTCGAGCACACGAGTCCCGACGGCGACGAGGGCTACCCCGGCGCGCTCCGGGTCAGTGTGACCTACACGCTCACCCCGGCGAACGATCTGGTGGTGGACTACACGGCCACGACCGACCAGCCGACGCCGGTCAACCTCTCGCAGCACAGCTACTTCAACCTGGCGGGCGAGGGCAGCGGTGACATCCTGAAGCACATGCTGACCATCAACGCCGACCGCTACACGCCGGTGGACTCCACGCTGATCCCTACCGGCGAGCTGGCGAGCGTGGCGGGCACGCCGTTCGACTTCCGGAAGCCGACGGCCGTCGGGGCCCGGATCGGGCAGCCCGACACGCAGCTTCGCTACGGCAAAGGGTACGACCACAACTTCGTGCTGAACCGGAACGGGACCGGGCTGGTGCACGCGGCGCACGTGCTGGACCCCGCGTCCGGGCGAACGCTGGACATCTCCACCACCGAGCCGGGCGTACAGTTCTACTCGGGGAATTTTCTCGACGGAACCATCAGGGGAAAGAGCGGCCACGTCTACGGCCACCGGTCGGCCATCGTGCTCGAGACCCAGCATTTCCCGGACTCGCCCAACCATCCGAACTTCCCGTCCACGATCCTCGAGCCGGGGCGCGAGCTCCGGTCCCGAACGGTCTTCGCGTTCGGGGTGGCGCGCTAGCCCCGGCGCCGCCCGATCATGATGGCGGCAGCATCGCGGGAGTGGCGTGGCCCCATGTGAGCTGGGCCCTTGGGTGGAAGCCGATTAACCGGCCGTCCAGCCCCCGGTCGACTCCATCTCGCGCGCTGGAGCAGGCGTACGGCTGGCGAGGGCGGAGCCGGCGCTGGCGGCGCACACCAGCGCCACGGCCAGCCACTGCGCCGGCGCGAGGATCTCCTTCAGCGCCACCAGGCCCACCAGCGCGCCGACGGCCGGCTCGAGACTCATGAGGATGCCGAAGGTGCGGGCGGGAAGTGCCCCGAGTGCGAACATCTCCAGCGTGTACGGGATGACGCTCGAGAGCAGCGCCACGCCAAGCCCGGCCGCGAACAGCTTCGGCGTGAGGTGCGCGAACCCGTGCAGCCCCGCGGAGATGGGAACAATCGCGGCCGCGGCCACCAGCATGCCCGCCGACACGGCGGCGGTGCCCGGAACCGTGCGCGACACATGGCCGCCGAGCAGGATGTACGCGGCCCAGCACGCCCCCGCGCCCAGCGCGAACGCCACGCCCAAGGGGTCCACGCTGCCGCCGGTCCACGGCGTGATCAGCAGCACGCCCGCGGCCGCGAGGAGCCCCCACACCACGTCGATGGCCCGGCGTGAGCCGAACACCGCCACGCCGAGCGGCCCGATGAACTCCAGCGTGACGGCCAGCCCCAGCGGGATGCGCGCGAGCGAGCAGTAGAACACCAGGTTCATGATTCCCAACACCAGCCCGTACGGGACCACGGCGCGCCACTGTGCCGCGGTCAATCGGCCGAGCCGGGGACGGAAGGCCGCAAGCAGGATGGCGGCGGACAGCCCGATGCGGAGGCCTACTGTTCCCACGGGGCCCAGCGCGGGGAAGAGCCCCTTGGCCAGTGCCGCGCCGCCCTGCACGCTCACGATCCCGACGATGATCATCGGGACCGGCGGCACCGCGAGCCGTTCGGATCTGTGGATCACCTTCTCGGCTCATACCGCATCGCCACCACGCCCCGATTGCTTCGAGAGCCCTGCGAACAAGGGCGCAGGTCTTCGTCCGGGATCATTGCGCGACGATCGCAGCACCCGTCCAAGGTGACGTTGATGGAGTACCGAAGGGGTCGCATACGTCAGAACATGCTGTTGTCGTTCGCCGACGTGTCCGGAACCGGCTGCAGAACGTCCCAGTGCTCGACCACCTTGCCGTCCGCGTCCAACCGGAAGATGTCGATCCCTGCCCAGTCACGGTCGCCCGGCCACTGCTGGTAGCAGTGCAGGACCACGTAGTCACCCTCCGCGATCACACGCTTGAACTCCACGTGCTTCCCTGGATACTCGCGCGCCATCCGCTCGAAGTATGCGATGAAGGCGGCCTTCCCGTCTGCCACCATGGGATTGTGCTGGGTGTAGCTGGCGCCGACGAAGTGCTCGACCGCCTCGGCCGGGCGCGCCTGATTGAACATCAGGTCGTAGAACGCCGTGACGGTGCGCTTGTTGCGCTCCAGTCGATCGCTCATTCAGGTTCGCGCGGATTCAACGCGCCGATAGGTGTTGAGGAGCACGCCCGAGGGCGTGGCCGTCGAGCCGACGAGGGCTAGGTCGCGCGGGTCAGCGCCGTCCGGGAAGCAGGGTTTGCCCCGCCCCAGCAGGAGCGGATAGACCGCCAGCACGGCCTCGTCGACCAGTCCCTGCTCGAGCAGCGCCGACGTCAGCGTGGCGCTTCCGCAGACCAGCAGCGCGTAGTCGCTGTCTTCGTTCGGTCCGCCGGGCTGGATCATGCCGTCCAGCGAGACGTGTTCCGCCATCCTGATCTTCGCATGGCTACTTGATCGTCACTTTCGCGATCTCCGGGTTCGGTGTAAACGGATCGCCGAAATCCTCTGATTGATTCCTTCGTCGCCTTGGCATTGAAACGCCACGTCCTTCGCCGCTTCACTGACACGTCGAGCGAGGCTGGGGCCCCGGGCGGGCGGCCGAGCTGGGCAAATCCGGCCCGATCGTCAGTGCCAGTCTCCCTCACGGTCCCGATAGTGCTATTGCGTCAGATGCTGGACCCGGGGCGCTCCAAGCGCGGCGACCTCACGTCCGCTGGGGTCCCGAACCGTCAGGCGCGGGTCTCCATTCAGCTGTAGCGACCCGGCGACCCGGCCGCGCTTGTCGTACAGCGTAAAGCTTGCCCCTGCTGTATCGGTGCCCAAGGCTGCCCGAATTGCTCCCTGCCCGTCGACCAGCTCAACTCGGTCTGCCTGGACCACACCTGGCCCGTGGCGGGCGAAGCCTGCAAGGGCCGCGACCACCGAGACCAGTGCCAATGCGGTCAGTGCGGGCAGCAAGCGTTGTCGGCGCTCGAGGGACGTGATCCGCGGTTTTTGCACGCGCTCCCGCCGCGGAGTCGTAATGGGCGGGAGGCACCGGCACGAGCAGTGGGTCAACGTGAGCCAGACCCGGCGCGAGGAATACGCCGGCCCAACACGCCATGCACCCCGGCTTCAGAAGCGCTGCAGATCGGTAGCGATGGTCACGGGTCCCGAGAATGATCGCCGGATGTCGGCGAGGATCCGATCGTCGGGCACCCGGCGGCCATTGTGATAGACAACGAGGAGTTTGGGCCGTGCTTGCGCTGCCAGTTCGCCGAGTTGCAGTGCGGTCGTGTGGTAGGCACGGACATAGGTCGCCCACTCGGCGGAAGAGCGGTTGCCAGGGTGCTTCGTCGAATCTGAGGGTTGTACCTCATGGATGAGCACGTCGACTCCCGTCGCCATCCGCACGAGCTCCTCAGTTGGCCGCGTGTCGCCCGATATGACGATGCTTCGGCCCGGACTGTCAAATCGATAGCCGTACGCTTCCCGCCATTCGCCATGCTTGACCGGGAACGCGGTGACGCGCACGGCGCCACTGTCGTAGACGACGCTCGGGCCGATCTCCCGCACCTCGACCCGGTAACCGTCTCGTGATTCGTGTTCGAGACCGTCCGTGCGATTCTGAATGTCCTCGCGGAACGCCGCGTAGAGGTGCTGCGTCATGGCGGCCAGGCCGTGCGGCCCGTAGACCGGGAACGGCCGTGTGCGCCCCATCACCCACGACGTGAAGATGAGGTCCGCCAAGCCAAGCACGTGATCGCTATGGAGGTGTGTGATGAAGACCGCGGTGACGCCGTCGGTCGGCAACCGCGCCGCGGCGAGTCGCCGCTCGACGCCGACACCCGCATCGACCAGAAAGACCCGGTCTCCCACGACGACCGCGGTCGCCGGGCCCCAGACGTCGGGGAGTGGCCGGGGGGTGCCCGTCCCGAGCATCACCACCACCGCAGTGTGCCCGGCTCCAGTCGGGGCGCCCTGAGCCGCGCCCACGACGGCACCCTGGCAGAGGATGAAGGCCGAGAGGCTTAGCGCAGCGGCCAGTCTGTTCACCGTGGGTGGTCTCCGAGTTGCCGGGCTGCGGGTTGAATCTCATCGATGCGGCCTAGCGCACCGCGCATCAGCGGCGAGCGACTCGCTCGCGCACGAAAAATCCTACGAGGAGCGCCGCTCGCCTTCCCTGTATCCTCAGGGATGAACGCGGATAATCGTCTTCCCTGGGCGCCGTTCGGTCGAGTTGAATGCGGCGAAGGCATCGTCGAGGCCGGCGACGGTGCCGATGTTCGTGCGCAGCCGTCCATCCCGCACTCGTTGAACGATCTCGCTCAGTTGGGCACGATCGGATTCGACGACGAAGTCGACCGCCACGCCGTCGGCGGGCCGCGCCTCGACCGGCCCGACGATGGACACGACCGTTCCTCCGGCTCGAACCAGGCGCGCGGACCGCTGCCCGATGTCGCCGCCGATGAGATCGAAAATGAGATCGACTCGGCCGACGTCTTCGAGGGCCTCGTTGTCGAGGTCGACGAACTCGTTCGCGCCGAAGTCGAGCGCCGTCTGACGGTCGGCGGCGCGTCCGGTACCGATGACGTGGGCGCCCGCCAATCGTGCGAGTTGCGTCACCATCGCCCCGACCGCGCCGGCCGCGCCGTGCGCGATGACGCTCTGCCCTGCCCGAAGGCGGCCGTGCTCGAACAGTCCCTGCCACGCAGTCAGGCCCGAGATCGGCAGGCTCGCGCCCACTGTGAAGTCGACGTCGCCCGGCAGCGGCGCGAGGTTGCGCGCTTCGACGGCCGCGTACTCGGCCAGGGTGCCGTCGCGATACCAGTCCGTGAGGCCGAAGACCCGCTGTCCGACCGAGAGCCCCGTGGCGCCATAACCGAAGGCGGTGACCACGCCGGCCAGCTCGTGCCCGGGGATCGAGGGCGTGCGGTCACGGTCGAGGCGATCGGTCCAGGTCGAAGACCAGGCCAGCTCAGTCTTCACGAATCCCGAGGCATAGACCTGAACGACAGCGTCGTTGGTCGATGGCTGCGGCTCGGGCCGCTCCACCAGCTTCATCCCGGCCGTTCCCGCTGCCTGGTCCGTCACCAGTATCGCCTTTATCTGTCACCTCCTTGCGCGGCAGAAGTCAGCCCCGCGCGGCCGGGCCCGTTGTCGCGGGCGCCGGACTGACGACCTGCATGTTACGTCCCTTGTTCAGTGTGGAGCGCGCAGAAGAATCCCCCGGGGCCGCCAGCCTGGTCAGCGATTGGCCGGGTCCGCCGGCGGCGACGGGAGATCGAGCCGCCGCATGGCGGAGATGGCGGCTTCCCACCGCCCTTCTTCGCATAGCCCGCTGATGGCGGCCTGCTCGTAGCCGTCGAGCGCCGCCTGAATGAGGGCGTCGCGGATCTGCTCCGCGTCGGCACTTGCCCGGTCTCTTGGAGACATCTTCACCTGCCTGTGTTCCGCCCGGCCCCGGCCCCGGCCCGCAGCCGGTCCATGCGCGCCGGCTCCGCGATCCCCAGCTCCGCGCCGAGCGTCCTGATCCAGCGGCAGCGGGCCTTGTGCACGTGCGCCGCGACCATGCGGATCGTCCGGCGCGGCGACAGGTGCTCCACCAGGTACACCGTCACCCGGTTGTTGGTCCGCCAGGCGTCGCAGACGCATTCGCGAAGGTCGGGAATCACGGCCATGTGGGCGTCTCCGGAGCCGGGCCGCTCCGCGCTCAGCCCCCGCGGATGAGATGCCACAGCTCGGCGGCCGCCGCAATGCCGAACCCGATCGGAAGCGCGATCACCAGGCTGGTCCAGTGCCCGTGCTCGCCGAACGCCGGCCCGCCCGCCCGGCGCCCCGGCGCCATGGCCCACAACCCGCCCGCCGCCAGCACCAGATCGAGGCCGAGCCGCACGCCCGGCCCCGTCGGCCTCAGCGACAGCGTGGCGACCCACACGGCACACACGACCGCGGCGCGCACGAGGCTCGTGCGGTGGGCTCGCACCTCATCGACCGCGTTGCCGCCCTCGGGCTGAAGCTCGACCGACATGTTCCCTCCCGCTGCACGAAAAGTTCACGTCCTCCCGTCAGTCGCTCGTCCGGGTCCGCTTTCGCGCCCGCTGCCGCGCCCGCATCTTGGCCAGCGTCGGGCGAAGGTAGCGGCGATACCCGTCGGGGCTCATCCACCCACGCGGACACGCCACCTTGCGAAGCTCGCCCGGGGCCAGCAGCAGGAACTGGTGGGTCTCGCTCGTGCGCCGCCGCACCCGGATGCGCAGCTTGCGGCCCACGCGCCCGCGAACCCGGCCGATCCGGCCGTCCGGGACCTTCACGCATTCGCCCACCTGAAAACGTGCGGCCATGGATGCTCTCGGGGTTATCGGAGCGCTGCCCTGGCGCCCCGGCGAGGGCGGCCCGCGGCGTCTTCCGGCCCGCGCTTCGTGCCGGCGGCGCCCGCGTACGTGAGCCGCCCGCAGACGATCCTCGCCGCCGGCGTCCACGGGTGCCGGACCGCCGACCCCGGGCCCAGGATGTGGATCACCTCGAACCCGATCCAGCGCAGCGCGTCGGCGATCAGCCCGCGGTGGCAGCGCCACCAGACCGCCTCGGCGCACAGGACACACGTGCGAAGCCCGAGCGCCAGGCTCACCAGCCGGTCGAGCCCCTCCGCGAACGCCTCGGTCGCCATGTAGTCCGCGTAGCCGCGGAAGGCGGCGCTTCGCCAGGCGGTGTTCGGCGAGTCCGGGCGCGCCGTGCGCCGACCGCCGAGCTCGGGGAACCACACATAGGCGAGTTCCCGCGCTTCGAGCGAGCCGCGGAGCGCATCCTGCGCGAACTGCGGCCAGCGGCGCGACCCCGGGTACCGCCGGACGTCGGCCACCGCCTCGATCCCGTGCTCGGCGAGAAGACCCAGGAGCTCGTCGAGCGACCGCGTCGAGTGCCCGATGGTCCAGATCTCGGTCGCCATCCGGTCACGCCGGAGCGCACTCGCGCTCGAACCGCTGGAGCACGTCCAGCCGGTTCTCCATCGCGCCGGACTCGGCCGCGATGCGCCACGCGAACTCGCGCCGCGTCTCCGCCGGATCGGCGCCCTGCGCCACCGCGACGCGCCATTGCGCGCAGTACGCGGGAAGCTCCACGTCGATGATCCGACGCGCCGTCCTGAGCTCCGCCATGAACGCCTCGCAGGTGGGGAACGCGGCGGCCTGGGCGCGGTGCACGGCCTCGTGGGCCTCGAGCTGCGCGCGGTCCAGCGAGTCCCGCACGTCCTCCCGGATGCGGCTCACCGCCCGGCCGCGCTCGCAGCGCGTGATCCCGGGAAAATCGTCGGGCACCGCGGCACGCTGCGCCGCCGCGGGCCGGGCGGCCCCGGCGACGATCAGGACGAGCCATGCAGCGCGCACGCCTACCGCTTCCGTTCCTTGTGCCGGTGCGCGAACGCGATCGCCTGTTTCGTCGCGTCGTTGGAAAGCTCGATGGGCATGCTCAGCGACTCACCGCCGCCACCGCGTCGACCTCGAGCAGCACGTCGTCCCGGAACAGATGCTGCACCTCGACCAGCGTGCTGGCCGGCGGGGCCCTCGCGTTGACGTGACGGTCGCGCTCCGTGCGCAGGTCCGCCAGGTGCGACATGTCGCTGACGTAGAAGTTGAGCTTGACGACGTCGTCGAAGCTCGCGCCGGCCGCCGCGAGCGCGCTGCCGATGTTGGTGAAGACCTGCTCCGCCTGGCGACGGAAATCCCCGGCCCCCACCAGTTTCCCCTCCCGATCGAGCGGCACCTGGCCCGAGATGTACAGCATGCGGCTCCCGGCGGGAACCTCGACCACGTGCGTGTAGCCGCGCGACGGCGGGAGCGCCGGTGGATTCAGGAACCGCGGCTTGGCCTGGGCGTGGCCGGCGCCCGGCGCGCCGATCAGGCAGGCGGTCGCGAGCGCGAGAGCCGCCAAGCGTCCGGAGATCGTCATATGGGTGAGCTCACGATGCGCTAGCGTTCCTTCACGAGCGTCACCGGCGCCCGACCGGCGTCCGGTGCGATCTGCTGGAGCAGGCCGTGCAGGTCCCAGCTGTTCCAGCCTTCGACGATCTGCCCGCCGCGAATGCGCACGAACGACATGCCGGACACCTTGAAGCGCCGGCCGCTCGGCGGAAGCTCGCCGAAGGCGCCCGCGTGAGTGCCCTCGGCGGTCCAGCGGCACGCGGCGTGATCGCCTTCGACCACGGTGTCGTCCACCGTGATATGGAAATCGGGAAAGGCCGACCGCAGCACCTCGAAGAACGGCCGGAACTCGGCTGGCCCCCGCGCATCCCGGCCGTGCTCGCCCAGCCCGTGCGCGATCGCGTCGGGCGCGAACAGTTCGTCGATCGTCGCGCCGCGGCCTTCGTTCCACACTTCCTGGAACCACCGGCGGAGGAGCTGATCGTGTGCGCTCGTCATGGGACGCTCCCTAGGGCTGGTCGGCCGGTGTGCTGGGCCGTCAGCGCGCGGCGGTTGCCGGCGACGCGGGCGGCTCGAACATGTCGGTATAGATGAAACGCCAGCGATGCTCGAAGTCGAGCATCCGGAACTCGTCCACGCCGGCGAATGCGCCGCTGCAGCGCGGAACCGAGACCTCCGCCCAGTCGCCTTTCACAGTGATGGCGGCGTCCTCGATCATCGGCGAGGCGCTCGACGGGCACCGCCGCGGCGGAGCCGCCGAGCGCGAGGCGGCCCGGCCGCGGCTGCGATCCCGATCGGCCATTTGCCGCTCGCCCGGGAGCCCCCGGCGCTCGAGCAGCTTGGGCGACAGCACGTAGGCCGACAGCGCGTCCCAGTTCTGGCTCTGGTAGTTCAGGTAGTAGGCCCGGAGCACCGCGCGGATCTGCGACCCGGCCGAGTCCCGGTGCGTGGCGGCTTGCTGGCCTGCGGCGGGCTGGACCAGGAGCGTGAGAAGCGCGGCGACGGCCAGGCCGAGTCGCGAACGGGACATGGAGCCTCCAGGGTGGCCTTCTATCACTATAGCATGCCGAAGGGCCGTCCGAGAGTCGCGCCCCGCCGCGGTGGCCGGAAGGGAAATGGCGGGCGCGTGAATCAGTACGAGACCAGGACGCCTTTCCGAATGTACCGGCGATCCTCGACCTGCGTGAGGAGAAAGTCGGCGACGTCGGCGCGGGAGATGGTCGGGAAGCCGCGGAGGGTCAGCTGCTCGCCGGCACGATATCGGCCGGTGCGCGGGCCGTTGGTCAGCGTGACCGGATACACCAGCGTCCAGTCGAGGCCGCTGGCGCGGAGAGGTCGCTCGCCGATCGCCTTGTCGACGTAAAGGTCGCGCAGGAGCGTGCGGATGAAGAACCGGGGCACGGCGGGCACGTCGCGCCAGGTGTCTCCCACCCCGTAGGCCGATGTGACGATCAGGCGACGAACGCCCAGGCGCTGCATGACCTGTACGATTGCCGGCGTGCTCCGCGCGATCAGCCCGCCTGATCGCAGCGATTTTCCCACGCCGAGCGCGCTGATGACGGCGTCCTGCGCGCGGACCGCGCTCTCGAGCGCGTCGCGGTCGCGCAGGACGTCGCCCACGATCACCCGGACGCCCTCCGCCGCGGGCAGGCGCTCGGGGTGGCGAACCAGCGCGGTCACCTCGTGCCCCTGCTCGAGGGCCTGCCGCACGACTTCGCGGCCCGTGCCGCCGGACGCGCCGAGGACGAGAAGCTTCTTGCCGGGCACGAGGCCCGCTCGTCAGCCCTTGCGGTACAGCGCGGGAAACTCCCGCTCGAGCGCCTTCAGCTTCGGCGCGTCGTTGATCACGATGTAGGGCTGGTGAGGATGGTGCGCGAGGTAGTCCTGGTGGTACGCCTCGGCCTCGTTGAACGCCGCGAGCGGCACCACCTGGGTCACGATCGGGGCGTGGTAGGCCTTGGCCGCCTCGAGCTTCGCGATGTAGCGCTGCGCCGCGTCGCGCTGCGCATCGTTCCGGTAGAAGACCACCGAGCGGTACTGGCTGCCGACGTCCGGTCCCTGCCGGTCGAGCTGGGTGGGATCGTGCGCTACGGTGAAGAACACCTGCAGGAGCTGGTCGTAGCTGATCCGGGAGGGATCGTAGACCACGAGAACGGATTCGGCGTGGCCCGTCGTGCCGGTACTCACCTCCTCGTAGGACGGCGCGCGGGCCTTGCCGCCGGCGTACCCCGACACGGCATTCGACACGCCGTTCAGGTGCTCGAACACGGCCTCGACGCCCCAGAAGCATCCGCCGGCGAACACCGCGGTGTCCACCGACGCCGCGACGCCCGCGGGGGCTGGCTCGGCGGGGAGCGCAGCCGTCTGTGACGCCCGGGCGGGCGCGGCGCGGCAGGCGAACAGGCCCGCCGCCGAGGCGAGGAGTACACCTGAGGCGAGGCGCGAGGGGTAAGACGGGTGATGGGCAGACATGCGTCGCTCTGGGCTTGGGACCTAGAGAACGTCGCCGGAGCGCCGCCGGTTCTCAAGTTCCGGGACGGAGGCCCGCCCCTAGCGCTTGGTCCTCGCCCGCACCTCCGCGAACCAGTTCTCCGCCTCGACCAGCCCGGTCTGCGACCCCAACGTCCGCACGTCGCGCTGCCGGGTGAACAGGAACCCCGTGCCGTCCGGCAGCACCTCGTACGAGGTGTGGAAGATGTCGATCGCGTAGGGCGAGGTGTCGAACAGCGGCGTGAGCTCCGGCACCTCGATGCCCAAGGCCGAGGCTCGGATCCTGGCCGCCACCAGCCGCCCCGCCCCGCTCACGAAGTACAGCTCCCGCCCGTCGGGCGACCAGCGCGGCTCCATGCCCCCGCCGTTCGAGACCTGCCAGCGGCCGCCCGTGGTCGAGGGGAAGGGCCGCACGTACACCTCGTTCGCGCCCGACTCGTTCGAGGTGTAGGCCAGCCACCGCCCGTCCGGCGAGACCGCCGGATGCAGCTCGGTGAACTCCGTCGCCACCAGCGGCACCGGGGTCGTGTCGCCGCTGGTCCGGACGCCCACGATGTCGCCCAGCCCGCGCGCGCCGTTGTCGGTGCGGAGCACCAGCCAGCGCCCGTCCGGCGACCAGGTCACCTCCTGCACCTGCCGGTCGAGCCGCGCCAACGGCCGGTCGGGCGCGCTGCCATCCGCCACCCGCTGGTACACGCTGCTCCCGTTGAGCGAGTCCCGGATAAAGGCGACGGTCCGCCCGTCCGGCGACCAGGCCGGCCGCCGGTCCTGCCCGCTGTACGTGAGCCGGCTGAACGGCCCCCGGTCGAGCTGCTTGATCCAGATGCCGAGCGCGCCGTTCGCGAGGCCCACCCCCACCGCCAGCCGGCGCCCGTCGGGCGACTGCGCGAACGAGTTGAACCCGCCGTGCCACGCCGAGTCGATCGCCGACTGCACCCCGGCGCGCGTGACCCGCACCGGCTCGGTCTCCCCCCCGCCGTTCCCCTGGAGGTAGAGCAACCGGCCGCTCCTCGACCACGCGAGGTACGCCGCCCCCGGGGAGAGCCGCACGTCATTCAGGACCGGCACGCCGGGCCCCTCGGTCCGGAGCCGGTCCGGATCGAACCGCGCCGCCATCGCCGTGCCGTCTCGGCGGACGTAGACCAGCTCGCCGGTCGGCAGGAAGCCGGCCGGGACCACGTCGCTCATGACCTGGTGCGCCCGGCCATTCCGGAAGTCCAGCGCGTAGAGCCGCATGGTCACGCAGCCGGAGCTGCACAGGGTGAACAGGAGTCCCCGGCGGTGGGGCACGACGGCAAGGTTGCCGATCCCGAACCCCTTCATCGTCGGGTCGCGCAGGATCCGGGTCCTCGGGCCGCCGGTCGCGCTCACCCGCGACAGCTCGTGGATTTCGGGCCCCACGTACGCCAGGGTCGCGTCGTCCAGCCAGGCCACGCCCCCGAAGGCGCCGGCCACCGAGTCGGCGAGCACAGTGGGCGCGCTCTCCCCGAGTCCGATCTTCTTGAGGCTGTTGCCGCTGGTGTACCCGAGGGACGCGCCGTCAGGCGAGAAGGCAGGATAGGCGGCCCCCTCGGTGCCGGGAAGAGGAGCCGCGTGCAGGTCGCTCCGCCGCTTGAGCCAGAGCCGCCCGTTCTGGGGCGCGTCCCGCACCACGAAGCTCGAGCCGTCGGGCGAGAGCGCGAACGAGGGCAGTCCGGTGAAGGGAACCACCCCGTCGCCGACCTCGACGTACCGCCAGCTGGTGCCGGATGCCCCCGCGCGGCCGCGCCAGCCCCACGCCGCACCGGCGAGCGCAAGCACCGCGACGAGCCACGGCGCCCACGCGCGGACGCGGGCGCCTCGCCCGGCGGCGCGCACGGCCGGCCGCGCGACCGTCACCGGCACGGTCGCCAGACCGGGCCGGCCAAGCGCCTCGGCGAACTGCGCCGCGGTCGCGAACCGGTCGGCTGGCAGCTTCGACAGGGCGACCGTTACCGCCGCCTCGACGTGCGGCGGCACCGTCCGCCGCTGCAGCGTGAGCGAGCGCGGCTCCTCGGTCATCACCCGCGCGATGATTGCCTGCGCCGTCGGCCCGGTGAACGGCGGCTCGCCGGTGAGCATCTCGTACAGCACGCAGCCGAGGGCGTACACGTCGCTCCGTGCCGTAATCTCGCGCTCGCCCATCGCCTGCTCGGGGCTCATATAAGCCGGCGTGCCGAGGCTCATGCCGGTCTCGGTGATCCGGCTGCCGCCGTCCGACCGCGCGGCGGCGAGCGCGATCCCGAAGTCGGCCACCAGCGCGCGGCCGTCGTGGAGGAGAATGTTCTCGGGCTTGATGTCGCGGTGAATCACCCCGTGGCGGTGGGCGTAGTCGAGCGCGTCGGCCACCTCCCGGGCGATCCGCACCGCATCGTCCACGGGAAGCTGCTTCTCGCGCAGCAGGCGGGCGCGAAGGCTCTCGCCCTCGACGTAGGGCATGACGTAGAACACGAGGCCGTCGGCCTCGCCCGAGTCGAACAGGCCGAGGATGTGGGGGTGCTGCAGGTTGGCGGTGGTCTTGATCTCGCCCAGGAACCGCGCCGCGCCGAGGATGGCCGACAGCTCGGGGCGGAGCACCTTGAGCGCGACCTTGCGGTCGTGCCGGAGATCGTGCGCCAGGTACACCGTGGCCATGCCGCCCGCGCCGAGCTCGCGCTCGAGCCGGTAGCGATCGGCGAGCGCGCTGGTCAGGTGTCCGAGCTGCTCGGGCACGCCTGCTCCTGGGTGCGGGACGCGCGTATGGCGGTGGTGGACGCCCCAAGTATGCGGGCTCGGCACTGGGGCGGCCAGTCGGGGGCTCGACCGGCGCCGGGGCGTCCCGTGTGGCGCGCGTCACACTCGGTTCGACCCCGGACCGGTACACTCCGACCAGACGGTGTTCGACAGGTCCATCCCGCCCTCTTCGTGGAGAGGGCCCACCGACGGCTACCCGGCCGCCAGGAGGCCCCATGCCGGACCACGAGGAGGCAACCCTCCTTCCGTTCACGCCCGGACCCCTGGTGCTCGTCGTGGCCGACGAGCTCACCCACCGTTCCATCGTGAGCCGGATGGTCCGGGCCATGGGCTTTCCGGTCCGGAGCTGCGCCGGCGGTCCCGCAGCGCTGGCATTCCTCCGGGAGCATCCGCGCGAGGTCAAGCTCCTGCTGGCCGACCTGGCGCTCCGCCGCATGGACGGTGGGGAGCTGGCCGAGCGCGCGCGCGACCTCGATCCAGGGCTCAGAATTGTCCTCATGGCCGCGCCCGACGACGCTCACGTGGACGATCTGCTCGCGGGCTACAGCTACCTGCCGTTTGTTCCCAAGCCCGTCCACTTCGCCGAGCTGGCCGGGGTGCTGTACGACCAGCTCGGCGCCCGGGCGGCGGCACCGGGCGATCCACCCTCCATGACGCGCCTCCAGCGGCGCCGTGGCTCCGGGCAGCACCAGGGGAGCTGAGCGGCTCCGCGCGTCAGCGGGCGGGCTTGCCGCCCCCCAGCAAGTCGTCCAGCCAGCCCAGGCCCCGGACGTCGAAGTCCTTGGTGGTGACCTCAGTCGAGCAGGCCATCATGCCGATGAACTCTCCCCGGCGCGAGACCGCCCAGAGCGATGTTCGGGCGTCCCGCGGGGCGGGGGTGTACTCGAAGCGAAACGTCTGGCCATGCCAGGTCAGCGACCGTGAGCGAGCGCGCATATCAGGCATCTCTATCGAGGATCCGAGCCACCGCGGCCAGCAGTTGGTCGGCGTTGAAGGGTTTCGACACGACCTCGCCGTGGGACGCCTCGAGCCCCCGGGCCATGAGATCGGCCGGGGTGAACGCCGACATCATGAGCACGGGCAGCGACGGGCGCGCCGAATGGACGCGCGCCGCGAGCTCGGTGCCCGGCATCCGCGGCATCACTACGTCCGTCAGCAGTGCGTCGTATCGGGAAGGGTCCCGCTGGAAGTGGGTCCACGCCTGCAGTCCGTCGGACGCTTCGAGCACCGCATAACCGGCCTCGCGCAGCATGCGGCCGGCGACCGCGCGAACGGCGGCGTCGTCATCGACGAGGAGGAGGGTGCGGGACGGCGGCCGCGAGGCGGGGGTGGCCATCGAAACCCTTGTGCTGGCTGCGAGAAACCGACAGGGGGTTCACGCTCAAGATAGCGTCCGGACGGCTCCGGGCGAAACAGGCGCCGCGCTCCTCTTCCGCGCCCGGAAACCGCCGGTAGATTGGATGGATCCTCCACCCCACAATCCGTGCGTCTGCGCCTCAGGGTGAGCCTGTCGGAGCTGCTCGAGCACCTGCGGCCGCATCGCGCGGGGGCGCCGGGCGAGCGCTTCGTTGAACGGGAGCGCCGCCGTCTCGAGTGGATCGCGTGGCTCGAGATGATCGCCCGTCTGGGGAGCGATCGGGACTATCTGGTCGCGGCCTGCGCCTACTGCCGGCGGGTGCGCACCCCGGGCGGCGCCTGGCGCGAGGCCCCGCCCACTCTGCAGGCCTACCTCGAGCAACGGCAACGCCTCAGCCACACCTATTGCCCGGAGTGTCTCGACCGACGCGGGCTGGCTGGAGGAACATGACGCGGCGACTCTCGTGGCCGGCCTCGAGCGTCGGCATCGCGGGCCGCATGCGCGGTGCCGCCCGACTTGCCCGCCGATCCCCGCATGGGCCATGATCTCCGCGCCGCCGGCGACCGACTGCTACAGCACAGCCGCCAGCTCCGCGATCTCGGCCGCAGGCCGCTGAACCCGCTGCCCACGAGCACCGCCTGACGTTCGGCTCCGCCTCGGCCGCCGCGGCTCAGTCCGCCGGATCTCCTGACTCCGCCGCCGCCGCTTGGACCAGCTACGGCGCCGACCCCGCGGGGACCCGCTACTCTCCGGCGCGGCAGATCGACCGCGGCAACGTGGCCCGGCTCGAGGTGGCCTGGACCTACCGGACCCACGCGCTCGACGCGAAGACCGAGATGGTCCGGAAGGCGGCCTTCGGCCATTCTCGCCGATCTCGCTGGTGCCCGAGAAGTTCGGTCCTGCGGACGCGTGGGGCCCCCCGCCGGCGGACTCCGCCTGGTGCGCCGACAAGGTGCGGGCCATGCGCTCGGAGGGCGTCTTCACGCCGCCGAGCCTGAAGGGCACCGTCGAGGTGCGAGCAACGCCGGCGGCGTCAACTGGGGCGGCGCCGCCTACGACCCGGTGCGGCGGCTCATGTTCGCGAACGCCAATCGGCTGGTCGCGTGGGTGCGGATGATCCCGCGCGCCGAGTACGCGCGGGAGACGGAGGCGGAGCAGGACAACCGGATCTTCGGCGAGTCCGGGCGGCAGGAGCCCGCGCCCTACAGCATCTACCGGAGCTTCGTCTTCTCGCCGGGCAAGGCGCGCTGCAACGCGCCGCCCTGGGGAACCACCATCGCGGTGGACCTCGCGAGCGGCCGCAAGGTGTGGGGGGTGCCGCTCGGCACGATGGTAGAGGGGAAGGAGACCGGTTCGGTGAACCTGGGCGGCCCGATGGCGACAGCCGGCGGGCTGGTCTTCACCTCGGCGACGATCGACCCGGTGTTCCGCGCCTTCGACGCGGAGACCGGGAAGCTGCTCTGGAGCTACCGGCTCCCCGCCGGCGCGCAGGCGACGCCGATGAGGTACACCGTGGGCGGCACGCAGTACGTGGTGATCTGCGCGGGTGGGCACGGGAAGCTCGGGAGCCCGCAGGGGGACTATGTGCTGGCATTCGCGCTCAAGGGTCGGTAGGCGGCCGCACTATCGTACCGCGGCGGCCACCACGGCGGGTGATTCGAACTCCACCCCGCGCCCGGCGGCCCTGACGAACGGCGCGAGGGCCGTCTCCGCTTCGCGCAGGATCCGCTCGATCAGGGCGTCCTCCAGGACAATCCCGACGATCCTGAGCCAGTCCCGCACGTCCACCTCGACCATCCTTCGGATGCTGGGAAACCGCCCGCGGCCTGGCTCGAGCGCGATCCGCGGGTCGGGAATGCCGGCCGCGGCGAACAGCTTCGCCACGAGCGACCGACGCCCGAGCACGAACGGCTCGCGGAGCGCTTCCGCGGCCGCCGGTCCCGCCAGCCGCTGCACCAGCGCCACCTCGGCGGCGTAGGCCGGCGTGTCGTCCAGCGAGCCCCACACCGCCACGGCGAGCCGGCCGCCCGGCCTCAGCACCCGGACTATCTCGCGAAGCGCCGCCGGCCGATCGGGAAAGAACATGAGCCCGAACTGGCTCACCACGGCGTCGAACGACCGGTCGGGGAACGGCAGCGCCTGGGCGCTCGCCTGGTGCCATGCGAGCGACGGGCTCAGCCGCCTCGCCACCGCCAGCATCTCGGCGCTCAGATCGAGGCCGGCCACCGCGCCCGTGGGGCCGGCACGGCGGGCCGCCTCGCGGGTGAGCACGCCGGTGCCGCAGGCGACGTCGAGCACGCGATCGCCCGCGCCGACCGCGGCGGCCCCGGCGACGCGCGGCGCCCACTCCTCCATCAGCGCTGGCACCAGCAGCTCCTGGTAGCCGCTCGCCGCGTCGAGGCTCCGGCGGAGCGTGGGTTCCGTCATGGGAGGTCCCTTGTCGGAGGTTGCCCCATAGTGGGGCCGGGGCGCTCGTCGTGTCCAGCGCGCCGCCCGCGAAGCGACCCGGCCCGCCGTGTATATTCTGCCATCCCCCTCATATCTTTGGAGCGCACGTCGTGAATTCCCCGGCGCCGACCCCCACCCCCGCCCCCGCCCCTGACCCGATCGTGAGCCCCATTGACCCCCCGTTGGCCGCTGTGGAAGGGGGATTCCTCGACGACGTGCGCGCCGCCGTGCTCGTACTCGAGCGCATCGTCGCCGACCGCACGGTGCTCGCGCACATTCCCGGGCCCGACCGTCGCCGCCTGCTCCAGGCCGCGGGTCACGTGTACTCGCCCGACGCGGTCAGCCGCCGGCGGCTGGTGCGCGCCTCCGCGCGGAAGCGGAAGGCGGAGCGGGTGGCCCGCGAGGAGTCGGCGCGCGAGCGCACCGGCATCCGGACGCTGCGCCGGCAGCCGGTGTTCACCACGCCCAACGTCTTCCCTCCGGTGCCGCCGGACGCCTTCGCGCCGGATGACGTGCACGACGCCGAGGCGCCCCGCGAGCCGCGCGACGAGCAGCACTGCTACGTCTGCAAGGCGCACTTCACCGCGCTGCACGACTTCTACGACCAGCTCTGCCCGCCGTGCGCCGAGTTCAACTTCCGCAAGCGCGCCGAGCTGGCGGACCTGCGCGGCACGGTGGCGCTGCTCACCGGCGGCCGGGTGAAGATCGGTTACCAGGCGGGGCTCAAGCTGCTCCGCTCGGGCGCGCACCTCATCGTCACCACGCGGTTCCCCCGCGACTCCGCCGCCCGGTACGCCCGCGAGCCCGACTTTGCCGACTGGCGCGACCGGCTCGAGATCTTCGGGCTCGATCTGCGCCACACGCCGAGCGTCGAGGCGTTCTGCCACGAGCTCGTGCCGACGAGGGACAGACTCGACTTCATCGTGAACAACGCCTGCCAGACCGTCCGCCGTCCGCCCGCCTTCTACGCCCACATGATGGCGGCGGAGCGCGCGGCCGGCGCCTCGCTGCCGCCGCCGGCGCGCCGCCTGCTCGGCCGCTACGAGGCCTGGGTCGGCGAGCACCCCGCGGCCGATGTGGCGCACGCGGGCCCAGCCGCGTTCGACCGCCGCATCCCGAGCCTCGCCGGCATCGCGGGCGCCGCGGAGCTGTCGCAGGTGCCACTCCTGCCCGGCGAGCACGACGTGGGCGCGGAGCTGTTTCCGGACGGGCGGTTGGACCAGGACGGGCAGCAGGTAGACCTGAGGGAGGGGAACTCGTGGCGCATGCTGATGGCGGATGTGCCCTCGGTCGAGCTGCTCGAGGTGCACCTGGTGAACGCCGTGGCGCCGTTCATCCTGAACGCCCGGCTCAAGCCGGTCATGCGCCGGACGCCCGGCGGCGCGAAGCACATCGTGAACGTGTCGGCGATGGAGGGGCAGTTCTACCGGAACTTCAAGACCACGCGCCACCCGCACACCAACATGGCGAAGGCGGCGCTCAACATGATGACCCGCACCGCCGCCGCCGACTACCAGCAGGACGGCATCCACATGAACGCGGTGGACACCGGGTGGGTGACGGATGAGGACCCGGCGGCGATCGCGGCCCGGAAGGCCGCCGAGCATCGGTTCCACCCGCCACTCGACGTCGTGGACGGCGGCGCGCGCATCGTGGACCCGATCGTCGACGGGTTCAACACCGGTGTGCATGTGTGGGGGAAGTTCCTCAAGGACTACCGGCCGACTGACTGGTAAGGAGGAGAGCGCGGAGGTGCGAGCTGAATGCGCGCCTTTCCGTGGCTGTTGTCCGTGCCTTTCGGGGTTCCGTGGTGAACTCCTGGCACCGGAACCCGCTACACGCCCGCCTTCATCCGCTCCCGCATGGCCGCCATTTCTTCGCGGTTCGGCCCGTAAATCCCCGGCGCGACGCCCCCCGCCAGCCGGCACATGAGCGAGAGCTGCCCACGGTGGTGGATCGAGTGCATCAGGATCGCGCCCCACAGGAGGTCCCTGATGGGCATGGGCCGGTCGATGAACGGGATCTCGCGGTCGAGGTCGGCGTCGGTGAGGTTGGCGAGCCGCGCCATCGCCTCCTGGTGCACCCGCTGGTAGCCGGGCGCGAGCTGCCGCACCTCGCGGGGGCGCTGCATGTTGGGCGGCGCTTCCTGGAATGTCACCGCGCCGTTGGCGATCCCCAGGGTGATGTAACCCTCGATCTCGCCGAGATGCCACGCCATCTCGCCGATGGAGCGGTTGCCGGGGTCGGGGCGGAAGTCGTACTGATCAGCGGGAAGCGCCTCGAGCAATTTCACGGTGAGGCCGGATTCCGTGTCCCACACGGTGCGGAACCGGTCGAGCTCAGTCGTCGGCATCGAATCCTCCTGGCAAACGGTCACGCGTATTCTAGGCTCGGTTCTCGGTCCTCGCTACGTTCGCGTGCCGCGCGAAGCACCGCCACTCGCCGTGCTCCAGCCGCCACAGGTTGGTGAACCGGCGGTGGGTGATGGTGTCGGCCGGCGGGTCGATGACCTGGTCACTCCCCATCACGACCACCACGTCGCCGTGGCAGGACATGTGCTCGATCTGCTGCGACATCGACGTGTGGCGGATACGGCCGGCCTGGAGCAGCGCCATGGTGCGACGCTTGTCGTTCACCACGTTGATCGGAGAGTTGACGGCAAAGTCGTCGGTCCACAGCCGGTCGAGCGTGGGGACGTCGGCAGCGAGAAAGGCGGCGCAGTTCTCCTCCTCGCGTGCCAGGACGTCCTGCTGCCAGTTGCTGCTGCTGCTCATCGAGGTCTCCTCTGAGGGTGGGGCTCCCGCTCGCACACCGGTCAGACGCGCTCACCCCGGCAGGCTTCTCACCGGCCGCGTCCGGCACCGGAGCCAACCTAATCCCGAGATCCGCCATCCGCTGGCACGACGCCCATCGCGATGCCTGGCGCATGATGGTACACCGCGGAGGCATGCGAGAGAGAGCCATGGAGGGAAGCCGCGGGTCAACGGCACACCGGCGGGCTTCTGCTGCGGTAGTTCACCACGGAACCACGGAGGGGCACGGACAACCGCCACGGAAAACAGCTTTGGGTCAACGGCACACCCGCGAGGTTCGATTCCTAGTAAAAAGCAACCACGGAGGCACGGAGGGCACTGGGGAAACGAAGCGCATCGGGGCGCGGGGCACCACCACCAAGTTGCCTCCGTGGCAGTTCTCCGTGCCCTCCGTGGTTGCTTTTGAACTAGCGACGGAACCCGATCCGGTGTGCCCTTCACCCAAAAAGCCGTCCGTGGCCGTTGTCCGTGTCTTCCGTGGTTCCGTGGTGAACGTCGGTACCGAATCTCCCCCGGCGGAGGTCGGGACAGGCGACGGCACCTGGACTCACCACAGAGATAGGGAGAACACGCCCGCGACCCAGACACAACGGCGGAGCGCCGCCCAGCGACGCTCGGCCGTCGGACCAGACCCTTCGCCGTCGGCTAGTGTCCGACCCCGAGCAGGAACAGGATCAGGATGATCACCCCAGGCACGCCGAGCAGCCAGAGCAGGATGAGCGCCATCGAAAGTCTCCTTTCGCTCCGCGGCGGTCAGGCCGCGCGGTCGCGGGTGCGGTAGTGGGTGAACGTCATGGGCTCGCCCGAGGCCAGCCAGCCGCCGAGCACGGCGCCGATGAGGCCGATGAGCAGGGCGACGGCCGTCGCCAGCGCGTTATTGCGGACGGCCGCGGCCAGGTCCGTGTCGCCCAGCGGGGAGGCGCCCGGCGCGATGGCCGCGAGCCCGCCGTACCAGCCGCCGATGTGGCCCACCCCGCCCATCGCACCGAGCACCATGAGGAAGGGGATGGTGAGCAGCCAGACGATCGCCCCGTGCAGCATCGCCGGCTCCGACCGGACCCGCCCGGCGATCCGCGCCGCCGCCCAGCCGCCCGCCACATACCCGAAGAACGCGCCGCACACCGAGAAGATGAGCCCGATCAGGTGGATCTTCTTCCAGTCCACGTACTGCGCAGCCTCGTTGGCGCCG
>JAICJD010000243.1 GCA_025928645.1 Gemmatimonadales bacterium | reverse complement strand
TGGCGCCGCCGACCTGGGTGGGCAGCCGGACGCCGTAGAGGAAGCCGGTGAGGTGGGCGAAGGTCGACGCCATGTGGATGACGTCGTCCTTGGACACCCCGAGCCGCTCGGGCAGCGGCGCGTTCGCCGCGACGAGGGTGTTGTGGGTGTGCATGACGCCCTTGGGCTCCCCCGTCGTTCCGGAGGTGAAGATCAGCAGGGTGACGTCGTTCGGATCGGGCCGCAGGCCCGGGAGGTCCGCGGGGTCACGGCGCTGCTCCCAGGGCGTCTCGATGAACTCCCGCCACGAGGTCTGCGTGCCGGTGGTGGGCCCGTCGACGACCAGCAGGTGCTCGAGCGCGGGCCAGTCGCCGCGCAGCCGGCCGACCATCGCCGGGTAGTCGTAACCGCGGAACTCCTGGGGGACGACGATCAGCTTCGACTTCGCCAGGCCGACCATGAACCCGACCTCGCGGTCGCGGTAGATGGGGATCAGCGGGTTGTTGACCGCCCCGATGCGGGTCGCGGCGAAGTGGACGACGAGGAACTCGATCCAGTTGGGCAGCTGGTAGCTGACCACGTCGCCGGGGCGGATCCCGAGTTCGAGGAAGCCGAGCGCCGCCCGGTCGGAGAGCCGCTTGAGGTCGGCGTAGGTGACCTGCCCGCGGGAGTCGATCGCGGCCACCTTGTCGGGGGTGGCGGCGGCGACCTCGTCGAGGTGGTCGGTGAGCACCCGGCCGGCCCACTGGCCGGAGGAGGTGAGCCGCTCGATCCGTTCGGCGGTCAGCGTGGTCTCGAAGGTCCTTTTCTCGAACGGCATGGCGATCGTCCTGTCAGCTCATGGTGAGGCCGCCGCTGACGCTGACGGTCTGGCCGGTGATGAAGGAGGCCTCGTCGGAGGCCAGGAAGGCGACGGCGTTGGCGACGTCCGCGGGCTGCCCGAGACGCCGGAACGGGATCGCCCGGACCAGCGCCTCCCGCAGCTTCGGGTCGGGCGCGAAGTCGGCGAACAGCGCGGTGTCGGTGGGGCCGGGGCAGACGCAGTTGGCCCGCACCTGCGCCCGGGCCAGCTCGCGGGCGATCGTCTTGGTGAACGCGATGACCCCGCCCTTGGCGGCCGAGTAGACGGCCTCGCCGGACGAGCCCACCCGGCCGGCGTCCGAGCCGAGGTTGACCACCGCTCCCGCACCCTGCTCTGCCATGACGGGCAGCACCGCCTTGCAGGTGTTGAGGACGCCGACCAGGTTGATCCCGATCGCCCGCTCCCAGTCGGCCGGGTCGGAGTCGACGAACCGGCCGGCCTTGTCCCAGCCGGCGTTGTTGACCAGCACGTCGATCCGGCCGAACCGCTCGCGCACCTCGGCCACCATCGCGCCGACCGAGTCCCGCGAGGTGACGTCGGTGGGGACGGCGAGCGCGTCGCCACCGATGCCCTCGGCCACCTCCTTGGCCGTCGCCCCGTTCAGGTCGGTGACGACGACGGTGGCGCCCTCGGCGGCGAGCTTCTCGGCGATGGCCCGGCCGATGCCCTGGCCGGCGCCGGTCACGATCGCGATCCTGCCGTCCAGCTTCCCCATGTGCGGTCCTCTCCGGTCAGCGGTTTCAGGGGGCATACGCCCGGCCCAGCAGGTGGCGGGCGATGACCAGCGTGGACGCCTGCGCGGTGCCGTCGCCGATCTCCAGCCCGATGACGTCGCGGAGCCGCTGGCCGAGCGGGCTGTCGACGGAGTAGGCGAGGTGGCCGAAGGTGAGCAGGCACTGGTGGATCACCTGGGTGGCCAGCCGCGGCGCCCAGAGCTTGGCCATGGCCGCCTCGGCACCGTGCTCCAGCCCGCAGTCCTTGCGCCACAGCGCCTCGTAGCAGACGTGCCGGGCCCCACGCAGCTGGGTGGCGTACTCGGCCAGCGGGAACGCGACGCCCTGGAACCGGCCGATCGGCTGCCCGAAGGCCTGCCGGTCCCGGGCCCACTGCAGCGCCTCCTCCAGCGAGACCTGGGCGGCACCGAGGCAGGCCAGGCCGATGATCGCCCGCGAGTAGTCGAAGCCCTGCATCACCGAGACGAAGCCGCCGCCCTCCTCGCCGATCAGCTCACCGCGCCCGACCGGGACCCCGTCGAAGTACAGCGAGGCGCGGCCGATGGCCCGGCCGCCCAGGTCGTCGAACCCACTCCGCGAGAGCCGCGGCGTGTCCAGGTCCACCCAGAACGCGCTGACCCCGCGGGCCCCGGGCCCGCCGGTGCGGGCCAGGACGACGGCCCGGTCGGCGACCGTCCCGAGCGTGATCGAGGTCTTCTCGCCCTCGAGCCGCCAGCCCGCCCCGTCCGGAACGGCGCGCAGCTCCAGGTTCGCCGCGTCGGTGCCGTGCCCGGGCTCGGTGATGGCGAGGCAGGGCACCACCTCGCCCGCGGCGATACCGGGCAGCCAGGCGCGCTGCTGCTCCTCCGTGGCGTTCCGGACGACGATGTCGCTGATCAGCGCCGTGTTGACGATGAGGTACCCGGCGTTGAAGTCGGCCCGGCCCACCTCCTCGGCGGCGATCCCGGCCACGACCGCGGTCGCCTGCTGGCCGCCGTGCGCCTCGGGGATGCGCAGCCCGGTCAGGCCCATGCCGGCCATGTCGGCCGCCAGCTCGCGGCGGAAGCGGCCGGCCCGGTCGTCGGCCTGGTAGTGCGGCACGAGCGTCTTCTCCGCGAAGCGGCGCAGCTCCTGGCGGAACGCCTCCTGGTCGGCGTCGAAGCCGAAGTCCATGCCGCTCCCCTCCGTCGCCCCGGTCGGGTGGTGCGTACTTCCCCGGACAGACGCACCGTGCCAATATCTGACTCCGGAGTCAATACCTGACTGCGCGGTCAATCATGATCGCGCCGGCGGGACCGAGGGGGCGACATGGGCGGGCAGCAGGCGGTGGTGACCGACAGCGCGGCGGCCGGGCGCGTGGCGCGCAAGCGGGGCCGGCGGATCCAGGAGATCGTCACCACGGCCGCCGAATTGTTCGGCGCGCGCGGCTACGACGCGGTGAGCCTGGAGGACGTCGCGGACCGCCTCGACGTCACGAAGGGCTCGCTCTACTACTACTTCGCCAGCAAGGACGAGCTGGTCACCGCGGCGATCGAGACGCTCGGCAACGAGTGGACCGACCGGCTGGAGCGGCTGCCGGCGGCCGCCGAGGGGTCACCGGCGGAGCGGCTCCGGGCACTGCTCCGTGAGCACATCGGCATCGCCGTCCGCGAGTACCCGGCTGCGCTGGGGCTCTTCCTCGTGCCGGAGAACTGGCCGGCCGAGTAGCGCACCCGGATCAAGGAGCTGCGCCGCCGGCACGACCGGCTCTTCCGGCGCGTGGTCGAGGAAGGCGTCGCCACCGGCGAGTTCACCGTGACCACGGTCGGCACGGTGCTGCAGTGCATGCACGCGGCGATGTCGCAGA
>JAICJD010000063.1 GCA_025928645.1 Gemmatimonadales bacterium | reverse complement strand
CGCTGTCCGACGCGCTTGCCGCGTTCGGCCGCACGGTGCGCATCGGGATCGAGGAGATGAACGAGCTGGAGGACGCCGACAGCGCCGACATTCTGACCGAGATCTCGCGCGGGGCGGACAAGTGGCTGTGGTTCGTCGAGGCGCACCAGCAGGCGGGGAGCGAGGAGCGGTAGGCCGTAACGGATGAGCGGCAAGTGGTGAGCGGTGAGCGGGCAGGCACACGGGGCTGTCATCCCGAACGAAGCGAGGGATCTGGCCGGCCGAGTTCGACCCATTCCGAATAAGATCCCTCGCTTCGCTCGGGATGACAGCCCCGTGCCTGCCCGTACACCGCTTCCCGTGGGCCGCGTCCCCTCACAACAAATCCCCCTGCAGCCGAGCGGCTGCAAGGGGATTTCATATTCGTCCTACTCGATCGGGGCGCCGGGATTTGAACCCGGGACCTCCTGCTCCCGAAGCAGGCGCGCTAACCGGGCTGCGCTACGCCCCGTGGGCGGTGACGGCGGAATGTAATGCCCTGGCCAAGGGGCGGTGGGGACGGGGTCAAGTGCGCCCTGAGGGACTCGAACCCCCAACCTTTTGATCCGTAGTCAAATGCTCTATCCAATTGAGCTAAGGGCGCGACTGCATGGGCGGTACAAGACTCGAACTTGTGACCTCCACGATGTCAACGTGGCGCTCTAACCAACTGAGCTAACCGCCCTCTAGAGGACGGAGAGGACGGAGAAGTCGGAGAGGACGGAGGGCCCGCTCCGCCTGGCGGAGGGTCTCCGGATGCCGGAGCGCCTCTCCGTTCCTCTCCGTCTTTTCCGTCCTCTCCGTCCTGCATAGCGGGGGTGGGATTTGAACCCACGACCTCCGGGTTATGAGCCCGGCGAGCTACCAGACTGCTCCACCCCGCGACGTGGGCCGGTGCGACCGGCCATCCTGCGAATCCGACTGCCCAGAGCGGGAAACGGGACTCGAACCCGCGACCCCAACCTTGGCAAGGTTGTGCTCTACCAACTGAGCTATTCCCGCGGAGCGGCTAGGATTTTAGCGACCGCTCACCGGGTACGCAACGTCCGGCTGCCTACACCAGCGCTGGCCCTGCGCCAAGGGAATGGAGGCGAGGGGGATCGAACCCCTGACCTCGTGAATGCCATTCACGCGCTCTCCCAACTGAGCTACGCCCCCGCTATATTCTCGCACCGTCGGATGCCCATCCCGAGGTGCCGTCCCCTGACGCCGCGGCAGCACGGAAACCTACCCGCCGCGCGAGCGAGCGTCAAGCGGATTACCTATCTTCACCGACATGCCGAAGAAGAAGCCCGGCAACGAAAAGCCGTCGCGCCCCTCGAAGCGCCCTCCCGACCTCGCGGCCGAGGCGTACGGCGACGATCTCACCACGGCCGAGATCCTGGCCCAGTCGCCCTCGGCCACCCCGCGACGCCCCCGCAAGCGCGAGACCGCCCGCAGCCTCGGCGTGTACGATGCCGACCGCGACATCCTCGACCAGTACCTCTACGAAGTCAGCCTGACCCCGCTGCTCACCGCCCAGCAGGAGATCGCGATCGCCAAGCGGGTGCGCGCCGGCGACGAAGAGGCGATGCAGGAGCTGGTGAAGCGCAACCTGCGGTTCGTCATCTCGGTGGCCAAGAAGTATCAGAACCGCGGCCTCGCGCTCACCGATCTGATCGGCGAGGGCAACCTCGGTCTCCTGACCGCGGCAAGGAAATTCGATCCGGACCAGGGCGTCAAATTCATCTCCTACGCCGTGTGGTGGATCCGGCAGGCGATCCTCGCGGCGCTCGCGCGGCACGGGCGGACCGTTCGGGTGCCGCTCAACCGCACGGCCGACCTCTCGCGCATCGTGCGCACCGCCGAGACGCTGCGCCAGGACCTGCGCCGCGAGCCCACGCCGGAGGAGATCGCGCAGGCCACGGGGCTCGCGGTGGACGTGGTGCAGGCGCTCGCCGCGCTCAACACCGCCGACGTGCGGCTCGACGCGCCGCTCGATCCCGAGGGCGATCGCTCCCTCATCGAGCGGTTCATGGCCGACGAGCAGAACGACGCGGAAGCGCAGGCCATGGACCGGTTCCTGAGCGAGGAGATCGAGACCGCGCTTCGCAGCCTGCCGCCGCGCGACGCCAAGGTGCTGCGGCTCTACTTCGGACTCGACGGCGGCCGCGAGCACACGCTCGAGGAAATCGGCGGCATGCTCGGCGTCACGCGCGAGCGGGTGCGCCAGCTGCGCGATCGCGCGCTCAAGCGACTGCGCGAAGGCGAGGTCGGCCGGGCCCTAGCCAGCTTCGCGGCCTAGCCGTACCTTCCGGCTGTGTCGCCCCCCGTGGCATCCCGTGTTCACGCCCGGGACGGTTTCGTCGCGCACGTCGGACGCACGACCCTCGAGACCGCCCGCGCCCTGGCCGATGTCCGCACCTGGTCACCCCTGCTCGTGGCGCAGATGCGGCGCCTCGGCGTGGACTCGGTGCCCATCGCGCTGTTCATCGCCGTCTTCACCGGCATCGTCCTCTCGCTGCTCTCCTCCTACATCTTCACCGGCGCCGTGCCGTTCTACTTCGTGGGCGCGCTGGTGGGCAAGACGGTCATGATGGAGCTGGGCCCGGTGCTCACCGGGATGGCGCTCGCGGGGCGGGTCGGCGCGAGCATCGCCGCCGAGCTCGGGACGATGAAGGTGACCGAGCAGGTCGACGCGCTCGAGACCCTCGCCTACAATCCCAGGGCCTACCTGGTCGTGCCCCGGGTGCTGGCCGCCACGCTCATGTTTCCGGTGATCACCGCATTCGCGATGGCCGTGGGCGTCACCTCGGGCTGGATCACGTCGGTCAACCTGCTGGACCTCTCCACCCCGGAGTTCTTCAAGGGACTCCGCCTGTTCTACCGATTCAAGGACATCTGGTTCGGCCTGGTGAAGAGCGCGAGCTTCGGCGCGGCCGTGGCGCTCATGGGCTGCGTGCGCGGCCTCGACGCCAAGAGCGGCGCCGAGGGCGTGGGCCAGTCCACCACCCGCGCGGTGGTGCTCGGCTGCGAGGCGATTCTGGTGCTGGACGCATTTTGGGCATTGGTGCTGTTGTGAAGCCGACCGTCTGACCGTCCGGCCGCCTTCCCAATGATCATCCTCGAAGGGCTCACCAAGTCGTTTGGCGCCCACCGCGTGCTCGACGGCGTCACCCTCGACGTGCCCGACGGCCAGAATACCGTGATCATCGGCGGGTCGGGCGTGGGCAAGAGCGTCACGCTCAAGTGCATCATGGGGCTGATCGAGCCGGACGAAGGACGCGTGCGGGTGGACGGCGAGGTGGTTCAGGAGCTGAGTCGCGACGAGCTGACCGAGCTGCGCGGCCGCATCGGCTACGTGTTCCAGTTCGCGGCCCTGTTCGACTCGATGACGGTGGCCGAGAACATCGCGCTCGGCCTGGCCCGGCGTGGCTACGACCGCGCCGCCATCGCCGACCGCGTCGAGGAAAGCCTCGCGGTGGTCGAGCTGTCGGGCACCGAGGACAAGTACCCCGCGGAGCTGAGCGGCGGCATGCGGAAGCGGGTGGGGATCGCGCGGGCCGTCGCCCTCAAGCCGCGCTACATTCTGTATGACGAACCGACCACCGGCCTCGACCCGATCACCTCCGCCGTCATGGACCAGCTCATGGTACGCACCCGCGACCTGGGCGTGACCGGCCTCGTGGTCACCCACGACATGCGGAGCGCGTTCTGCGTCGGCGACCGCATCGCGATGCTGCACGAGGGCCGCATCCGGCAGGTCGGCACCCGGGCCGAGATCCAGGCCACCGTCGATCCGGTGGTACGGCAGTTCATCGAGGGGCGCCCATGAAACGCACCAACGAATTCGCCGTCGGCCTCGCCGTTCTGCTCGCGCTCGCGCTGGTCGTGGCGGGCGCGCTGTGGCTGAGCGAGACCGACGTCAACAAGACGAACGTGAAGGCCGTCGCCCGCTTCCGCACGGTCGGCGGGCTCGGCGTGGGCGCGCCGGTGACGCTCCGCGGCGTCAAGGTCGGCCGGGTCGAGGCGATCCGCCTGGTCGAGGATGAATGGGTCGAGACCGAGTTCAGCATCGACAAGAACGTGGAGCTGCCGGCCAAGCCGGCGGTGGTGGTCGCCTCCGCCAGCCTGTTCGGCGAGTGGGGCGCCAGCATCATCTCCTACGAGCCGCCGCCGGCCGATCCCAACCTGCGCGAGGCCCTGGCCGAATCCGACCGCGCGGGCGGAGACGCGTGGCCCGGCGCGACCCTCCCGGATATCGGCCAGCTCACCGCGCAGGCCAGCCGGATCGCCGGCGACGTCGGCGTCGTGACCCAGCGGATCAGCCAGGCGTTCGACAGCACCGCGCTCAAGAACCTGCAGCAGAGCGTGAAGGACCTGGCCGTCATCTCGACCAGGCTGGTGGGCTTCGCCAACGCGCAGACCACCCGGATCGACCGCGTGAGCCGGAACGTGGCGACGACCTCCGACGCGTTCGCCGGCGTCGCCAAGACGTTTCAGAACGCCGTGGCGCGGCTCGACACGGCCACGAGCGACAACCAGCTCCGCGACATCCTCGCCAACGGCCGCTCCTCGAGCCAGGACCTGCGCCAGGCCGCGGCCGATCTCCGGTCGGTCATGGCGTCGGCCAAGGCCAACGAGGTGAGCCTGGTCCGGGTGATCCAGCAGGCCGACTCGCTGGTGACCAAGATCCAGCAGGGCAACGGCACGCTCGGAATGCTGGCGACCGACTCGACGCTGTACCGCGAGACCACGGCCACGGTCATCCAGTTCCGCGAGCTGCTGACCGACATCCAGGCCCACCCGAAAAAGTATCTCAAGATCTCGGTGTTCTGATGAGCAAGCGGCGGGCGGAGCTCGAGGTGAGTGCGGGCGGGATCGTGTTCCGGCGCGCGCCGGACGCCGTCGCGCGGTACCTCCTGATCCGCGACTCGTACGACAACTGGGGCTTTCCCAAAGGCCACCTGGAGGACGGGGAGTCGCCGGCCGAGGCGGCGATCCGTGAGACGGCCGAGGAAACGGGACTCGAGCGGCTGGTGCTGCAGGGGCCGATCCGCGTGATCGACTGGCACTTCCGGTTCCGCGGCCGGCACATCCACAAGTACTGCCACTTCTTCCTGTTCGAGAGCCCCGACGGCGATCCGTCGCCGCAGCGCGACGAGGGCATCACCGACTGCCAGTGGCGATCGCTCGACGAGGCGCTCGAGACGTTGAGCTACGACAACGCCCGCGGCGTGCTCAAGCGCGCGGGCGAGATGGTGCGCACCCTGGTGGCCGTGGGAGCCGGCCGGCCCCGCCCAGCCGCGGAGCCGCCGGCCAGGAGCTGACGTGGCCGTCATCGCCGCGCTGCTCGAGAGCCGTGCCGCCCTGCTCGCGCTGCGCCGCACGCTGCCGAAGCAGGGACCGGGCGTGGTCGCCTGCCGGTCGGCGGCCGCGGTCCGCCGCCTGCTCGAGCGGCGCCTGGTGGACGCGATCGTCGTGTGTCCGAGCGCGCAGCTCCTGCCCGAGCTCGAAGGTTTCCGCCGCCAGCTCCCCGGCATCCCGGTGGTGGTCTATGCGCCGTTCCGGCCCGACGACGGCGAGCTCCTGCTCGCCTGCCGGCGCCAGGCCGTCGCCTCCATCGCGGTCGAAGGGGTGGACGACCCGATCGTGGGCGATGTGGTCATGCGGAGCTCGATCACCGCGGAGCGCCGCCGCGAGCTCGCCGACGCGCCCCGCATGCTCCGGCTCACCGAGCCGCTCCAGGAGGCGGCCTGGGCCGCGCTGGTGGGCGAGGTGGAGCGGCCGATCCGGACGACGACGCTGGCGCGCCATCTTCACGTGAGCCGGGAGCACCTGAGCCGGCAGTTCGGCGCGGGCGGCGCTCCGAACCTCAAGCGGGTGATCGACCTCACCCGCATCGCCTGCGCGGCGCAGCTGCTGGTGAACCCGGGGGTCAAGATTCCGACGGTAGTCCGGGTGCTCCACTTCGCGTCCAGCAGTCACCTGAGCAGCACGTCGCGCCGGATCGCCAACGTCTCGACCCGAGCGCTCGGCGGGCTTGGGCCCCGCGGGGTCCTGCAGGCGTTCGCCAGAGGGAACACGAGAAGTCGGGACCAGTGAGCGGGGCCCTCTTCCGCTCCGGATCACCGACGATCGCGCATCCCGCCTCTCTCCCGTTGCGCCCGCTCCTTTTACCTTTGAGGGCCGTTTCACCCTTGCTGGTCGCCGGGCATTGTGATTATTTTCACAAGCTGTTTCCGGGTCCCTTTCTTCCTTACTTAGTCAGGCAGCCCACGACATGGCCACCGATACGACCCTGCGTCCCGGCGAGCTGAAGGACATCCTGCTCCGCGAGATCGCCGCGGCCGACCTGTCGACCACCGACGTCTCCGAGGTCGGCACGGTGCTCGAGGTCCGCGACGGCATCGCCCGCATCTACGGCCTCAAGTCGGCGGTCGCGAGCGAGATGCTCGAGTTCACCAGCCAGGAGACCGGCGAGACGGTCACCGGCCTGGTGCTGAACCTCGAGGAGGACAACGTCGGCGCCGCCGTGCTGGGCGACTATCTGAAGCTCAAGGAAGGCGACGAGGTCCGCCGCACCGGGCGCCTGCTCGAGGTGCCGGTCGGCCCCGCGATGCTCGGCCGGGTCGTGGACGCGCTGGGGCGCCCGGTCGACGGCCGGGGCGCGATTCAGACGCCGAATCGCCGCCCGGTGGAAATGGTCGCGCCGGGCATCATCGTCCGCCAGCCGGTGAAGGAGCCGCTCCAGACCGGCATCAAGGCCATCGACGCCATGATTCCGATCGGCCGGGGGCAGCGCGAGCTCATCATCGGCGACCGCGGCACCGGCAAGACCGCCATCGCGATCGACACGATCCTGAACCAGAAGGGCACGGGCGTCACCTGCGTGTACGTCGCGATCGGCCAGAAGCGGTCGACCGTGGCGTCGGTCGTCGAGCGCCTCAAAGACGCCGGCGCGATGGAGTACACCATCGTCGTGATGGCCTCCGCCTCCGATCCCGCCCCGCTTCAGTTCATCGCCCCGTACGCCGGTTGCGCCATCGCCGAGTACTTCATGTACGAGGAGGGGAAGGCGACCCTCTGCGTGTACGACGATCTCTCCAAGCAGGCCGCGGCCTACCGCCAGATGTCGCTGATCCTGCGCCGCCCGCCGGGCCGCGAGGCGTATCCGGGCGACGTGTTCTATCTCCACAGCCGGCTGCTCGAGCGGGCGGCCAAGATCAACGAGAACCCCGAGATCGCGAAGCTCGACCCGCGCATCAAGAAGCCGGGCGGCTCGCTCACCGCGCTTCCCATTATCGAGACGCAGGCGGGCGACGTCTCCGCGTACATCCCGACGAACGTCATCTCGATCACCGACGGCCAGATCTTCCTCACCACGGACCTGTTCTACTCGAACGTCCGGCCCGCGGTGGACGCCGGCATCAGCGTGAGCCGCGTGGGCGGCAACGCGCAGATCAAGGCGATGAAGCAGGTGGCCGGGCCGCTCCGCCTCTCGCTGGCGCAGTACCGCGAGCTCGAGGCGTTCGCCCAGTTCGGCTCGGACCTGGACGCGGCCACCCAGCGCCAGCTGTCGCGCGGCAGCCGCCTGGTCGAAGTGCTGAAGCAGCCGCAGTACCAGCCGGTGCCGGTCGAGAAGCAGGTGGCGATCATCTTCGCGGTGACCAACGGCTATCTCGACGACGTGCAGGTGCCGCACATCCGGCAGTGGGAGCGCGACGTCCTCGACTACCTCGAGGCGCAGCATCCCGGGGTGCTCAGCGACATTCGCACCAAGAAGGCGCTGGACGACGATCTGACCAGGCGGCTCAAGGCCGCCATCGAGGCGTTCAAGCCCCTCTTCGTGGCGGACTGATGGCGAAGGGCCGGCAGCTCAAGGGACGGATCCGCTCCGTCCAGAACACCCGCAAGATCACCAAGACGATGGAGCTGGTGGCCACGTCGAAGCTCAAGCGCGCGCAGGACCGGGTCATCGCGGCCCGTCCCTACGCCGACGCGCTGCGCGAGGTGATCTCGGACCTCTACACGGCCGAGCTGGCGCTCCAGTTCCCGCTGCTTCGCCGTCCCGCGCCACCCGCCAAGGGAGGGCCCACCCGGGCCGCGCTGATCCTGCTCACGTCCAACCGCGGCCTCGCCGGCGGGTTCAACTCGAACCTGATCAAGGAGGCGCGCCGGCGGATCGAGCAGCTCGAGGGCGAGGGCTACACGGTGGAGCTGCACGGGGTGGGGAAGAAGGGCATCGGTTTCTTCCGCTATCTCGGGCGGACCTTCGCGTCCGAGCGGATCGACGTCGGCGACCGGCCCACCGCTGACCACGCGGCGCAGGTGGTCGAGCCGCTGATCCGCGCCTACGCGGCCGGCGAGCTGGCCAGCGTGGACCTCATCCAGGCCCGGTTCGTCAGCCCGCTGCAGACGCCGCCCACCACGATGCGGATCCTGCCGGTCGAGGCGCCGGCCGCTGCCACGGCCGCGCGCGACTACCTGCTCGCGCCCAACGCCGAGGCGATCCTCGAGCAGCTGCTCCCCCTCTACGTGCGGAACGCGGTGTACCGGGGGCTGGTGGAGACGGCGGCCGCGGAGCACGGGGCGCGGCGCACCGCCATGAAGAACGCGACCGACAACGCGGGCGAGATTCTCGAGATCCTCAAGCGCACGTACAACCGACAGCGCCAGGCCCAGATCACGCAGGAGATCGCGGAGATCGTGGGTGGCGCGGCGGCGTTGCAGGGTTGATAGTGTCATCCCGAGCGGAGCGAGGGATCTCGCCCGGGAATGGCTCGAACAACGCGCGGGCGAGATCCCTCGCTGCGCTCGGGATGACAGACACGCTGACAAGGACGGAATGATCATGGCGACTGCAATCGCAACCGAAAAGGCCGGCGCCGGCGCGAAGACCCAGAAGAACGTCGGCCGCGTCGTGCAGGTGATCGGCCCGGTGCTCGACGTCGAGTTCGAGCCCGAGCACCTGCCCGAGATCTACAACGCCCTCACGCTCGAAGACGAGAACGCCGCCATCCCGGTCCGCCTCACCGCCGAAGTCCAGCAGCACATCGGCCAGAACCAGGTGCGCGCGGTGGCCATGAGCACGACCGACGGCGTCACCCGCGGCATGCAGGTGACCGACACCGGCTCGCCGATCACCGCGCCGGTGGGCGAGGCGCCGCTCGGCCGCATCCTCAACGTGCTGGGCGAGCCGGTGGACGGCGGCGAGCCGCTGCCGGCCGACACGCCGCGCTGGCCCATCCACCGCGAGACGCCCAAGTTCACCGATCTCGAGCCCAAGACCGAGATCTTCGAGACCGGCATCAAGGTCATCGACCTGATCGCCCCGTTCGTGAAGGGCGGCAAGATCGGCCTGTTCGGCGGCGCGGGCGTCGGCAAGACGGTCGTCATCCAGGAGCTGATCAACAACGTCGCCAAGGGCCACGGCGGCAAGTCGGTGTTCTGCGGCGTCGGTGAGCGCACCCGCGAGGGGAACGACCTCTACCTCGAGTTCGAGGAGGCCGGCATTCTCGAGAACGTGGCGCTCATCTACGGCCAGATGAACGAGCCGCCCGGCGCGCGCCTCCGCGTCGGCCTCACCGGCCTCACCGTCGCCGAATACTTCCGCGACGTCGAGGGACAGGACGTGCTGCTCTTCATCGACAACATCTTCCGGTTCACCCAGGCGGGCTCCGAGGTCTCGGCGCTCCTGGGCCGCATGCCGAGCGCGGTGGGGTACCAGCCGACGCTCGCGACCGAGATGGGCGACCTGCAGGAGCGGATCACCTCCACCACCAAGGGCTCGATCACGTCGGTCCAGGCCATTTACGTCCCGGCGGACGATTTGACCGACCCCGCGCCGGCCACGGCCTTCGCGCACCTCGACGCGACGGTCGTCCTGTCCCGCTCGATCGCCGAGCTGGGCATCTACCCCGCGGTGGACCCGCTGGACAGCTCGAGCCGCATTCTCGACCCGCAGTTCGTGGGCGAGCGGCACTACAACGTCGCCATCGGCGTGCAGAAGACGCTGCAGCGCTACAAGGCGCTGCAGGACATCATCGCGATTCTCGGCATGGACGAGCTGAGCGAGGAGGACAAGCAGATCGTCGGCCGCGCGCGGCGGCTGCAGCGCTTCCTGTCGCAGCCCTTCTTCGTGGCGCAGCAGTTCACCGGCTTCCCCGGAAAGTACGTCAAGCTCGAGGAAACGGTGTCGTCCTTCGAGCGCGTGCTCGCGGGCGAGTTCGATCAGCTGCCCGAGCAGGCGTTCTACATGGTGGGCGGCATTGATGAAGCAGTCGAGAAGGCGAAGCAGCTCGCGAGCTCGTGATGCAAGTCACTGTGATCTCTCCTGAGGCATCTATGTTCGACGGTGAAGCGGACGCCGTCGTCGCACCGGCGTTCGATGGTGAGGTCGGCATCCTGCCGAATCACGCTCCGTTCATGACGCTGCTGGGTGAGGGTACGCTAACCGTCCGACGGGCCGACGCGGTCAACCGATTCGCGGTTCGCGGAGGGTTCCTCCAGGTCGTGGACAACCGGGTCCGGGTCGTGGCCGAACACGTACAAGGAGAATCTCATGCGTCGTAACGTCTGCGGTGGGTTCCTCGCGCTCGCCCTGCTCGCCGGCGCCGCGAGCACGGCCTCGGCGCAGGAGACCGGCACGCCCATCTTCAAGGCGCCCTATCGCGCCTTCACGAGCCACGAAGTGGGCGCCTCGTTCTCCGATCCCGGTGAAGGCGTGAGCTTCGCCCTCGAGGGGTTCTACCGGTACGGCAAGGACGCGAACGATTTCAGCCTCCGCGCCGGCTTCGCCGACCTGAACGGGCCCGGCGGCAGCCGGTTCCTCCTCGGCGGGGATTTCCGCACCCAGGTCGTGAGCTACAGCGAGAGCTTCCCGCTGGACGGCTCGCTGACGGTGGGAGCGGGCATGAACCTGGGTGACGGCCCCGACGCCTATTACATCCCGGTGGGCGTCTCGCTCGGTCGCCGGTTCGAGATGGAAGGCTCGAATACCACGTTCATTCCCTACGTCCACCCGGTCATCGTGCCCGTGTTCGGCGGCGGGGACAGCGAGGTGGACTTCGCGCTCGGCCTCGGCGTGGACATCCGTTTCAGCGAGCAGTGGGCCGTCCGCGCGAGCGGCGGCATCGGCGACATCGAAGGCGTCGGCATCAGCGTCGCCTACCTGCGCTGAGCCTGTTACTCTCTGCGACGCCCGGCCGCGAGCTCCGCGCGGCCGGGCGTTCGCATGTCAGCGCTCCGCGATTGACTTCCCGCAAAGCGCCCGAGTAGCTTCTGGCGCCGTCGCAGCCGCCTGACTCCCAGCCGTTTCGTGGAGGTCGCATGAGGCACATGGGTCGTGCCGTGGTCGTCCTGCTTCTCGCGCTCGTCGCCCGGCCGGCGCGCGCGCAGAATCCCGGCCTCCCGGTGATGAACAACGGCGTGCCGCGCGGGATCGGCATCTACGGCGACGTGGGCTTCCCCAACGCGGCTGCCGGCAAAGGCACCGCATACGGCGCCACGGTCCGCGCCGGCTTCGGCCTCATCGGCGCGACGGCCACGCTGTCGGCCCTCAATCCGGAGGGGCCGGCCGGGAGCGACGTGTCGGTCGGCGGCACGCTCGACTACAGGCTGCTCGGCGGTCCGCTGGTGCCGCTTTCCGTGACGCTGCAGGGTGGGATCAGCTACGCCAAGCCGGACAACGGCGTGCTGCCGCCCGGTGGGCTGCTCTCCGGCCAGGAGGTCACGGCCTACCGCTTCCCGATCGGCATCGGATTCGCGCTCGTCATCCCGAACCCGGTGCTGGCCATCCAGCCATGGCTCGCTCCCCGGGTGGACATTTCCTACGTGAAGGCCGACGGCGGTTCCTCCACCGACACCAACTTTGGCCTGAGCGGCGGGCTGGAGTTCAATCTTCTCAACGGTTTCGGCATTCAGGCGGCCTACGACCGCGTATTCCTGAGCGACGGCGCGGACCCGGGCACCTTCGGCATTGGCGCGCACTACGCGTTCCGGGTGCCGGGTCTGTGAGTGCACGGGCCGCCGTTTTCGCGTTCCTGCTCGTTGCGGTGCTCGGCGGTTGCGCCCAGACGTTCGACGCCAGCACGCTCGGCGTGCCGGCCACGCTCGCGTCGCCTGCCGGACAGCCGGCGGCGGGCGACCGCTTCCGCATCTCGAGCCACGCGCTGTTCGCCTTCTGGGGCATCGCGAAGCTGAAGGAGCCGTCGCTCAGGAAGGCACTGGCCGCGCAGCTCGGCGGCGGGAACGGGATCGCCGACGTGAAGATCCGGACCCGGAGCCGGTTCACCGACGTGCTGTTCACGGTCCTCACCGCGGGCCTGCTGATCCCACGCACGGTCACGTTCGAGGGTGTCGTAACGAAATAAGCTCGGCCAGCATCTCCGCCGACCGCCGGGCGGCGCCCAGGCCGGCGGTCACGATCTCCCGGGCTCGCGCGCCCTGCGCCTGCCGCCCGCGCTCATCCCCCAGCCACGCTTCCCACACCCGCGCCATCGACACAATGCCCGCCTCGCCCCTGCCGGCGAGGGAAGCCGCGGCGCCGTGCTGCAGCAGCACAGCCGCGTCGCGACTCTCGCTCCAGCGCGGCCCGAAGGCCACGGGGATGCCCCACGCGGCCGGCTCCAGCACCGAGTGCAGACCCGCCCGCCCCAGTCCCCCGCCGACGTAAGCCATCGTACCGGCGCCGTACACGGCGGCCAGAACGCCAACCCGGTCCACCGCCAGCCAGGGCCCGGCATCGGGGAAATCGCCGACCCGATGCGCGGGGGGCAGTCCCGCCGCGGCCGCGCGCCGGTCCAGCGCGGCGAGGTGCTCGGTGGTGGGCTCGTGGGGAACGACGACGAGTCGTGCCTCGGGGTGGCGGGCGCGCACGCGCGCGAAGGCGCCGAGGACGACGTCCTCGTCGGCCGGCCAGGTGGAACCGGCGACGAGGGTCGGGGCTCCGGCCCCGAGGCGGAGCAGGGGATCGTCGGGCCCGACGGCCGCCACCCGCGCAACCACGCTGTCGTACCGCGGATCGCCGAGCACGCGGATGCGATCCGGCAACACGCCGAGCCGCGCGAGCCGGCGAGCGTCGTCCTCGCTCACGGCGGCGGCCGCATGGACGGCGGCGTAGCCTGGACGAAGGAGCCGGCGGACGGGCCAGCGCAGCCGGCCGCTTCCGGGGCTCACCGTCGCCGCCACGAGCGCGACCGTCACGCCGCGCGCGGCCGCACGGGTGGCGAGCTCGGGCCAGAGGTCGAGCTTGGCGAACACGAGCAGATCGGGAGCCAGCGCCCGAAGCAGGCGGTCGACGTCGGGCGGCCGATCGTAGGGGAGATAGTCGGCGACGTCGACCTCGAGTCGTCGCGCCAGCGGCTCCGCGGACGGGCTGAAATGCGTGTAGACGGTCTGGCAGCCGGGCGCCAGCCGGCGCAGCTCGAGGAACACGCTTTCGGCCTGGCGTCCCTCGCCGACGGACGAGGCGTGGAACCAGACCAGCGGCCGCGCGCGCTCGCGGTGGGCGCCGGCCCAGGCGGCGAGTCGGTCCACCGTGCCGCGCCGGCGGCGGTCCCCTTCGCCCGCCTTCGAGTCCACCGCGCCGACGAGCGGCGCCAGCGCGGTGCCGAGCCGGATGGCGGCGCGATAGGGCCAGGAGGTGGACGGCATCGGCGCAATGTCGCGGCGGCGGGAAGGCGCGTCAAATCGCGGCGGCGGCGCCGGGTTGCCGAACGCGGGAGGGGCCTTGCAGCAGGGCCGGGATGCCTTCTAGCTTTCCCGCACGAAGTTCATGTTCCACCTGCTACCGAGGAGGTGATCCATTGTCTACAGAGTCAGGGGTCGCCTGCGGCTGCTGAACAGCACTGCATGCTGAGACCCAGGCGACACTTGGAACCTGGGGGGGCCGCCAAGCGCGGCCCCTTTTTCTTGCCTACCCGCCGGCAGCCATGACGGCCGCACTTTCGTCCAACCGCTACTGGCGCGCCGCCCGCGCTCCCCGCTACAGCCTGACGTTCGCCTTGCCCTTGCTGGTCGCCTACGAGGTGCTGGCGTTCACGCTGACGCACGACGCGCTCACCGGCGTCCGGAACGGCGCGGATGTGATGCTCAAGAGCGTCTTCGTGCTGCTCGGCGGACGGAACGGACTCATCGCGTTCGGCGTGCTTCTGGTGGGAACCGGCGCGGGCCTCGTATGGCGCGACCGGCGCCACGCCGGCCCGATCGAGGGCCGCGTCTTCGCACTGATGCTGCTCGAATCGACCTGCTACGCGCTGATCTTCGGCCTGGTGGTGGGCACGCTGACGGGCATCCTGCTGCATCCGTTTCACTACGCCGCCGCCCTGGCCGGCGGGGGAGCGCCGCAGGCCGGCGTGGGTCCGGCGGGCCTGAGCCTGGCGACTCAGCTCATGATCTCGCTCGGCGCGGGCATCTACGAGGAGCTCCTGTTCCGGGTACTCCTGGTCGGAGGGCTCGCCTGGGCGGCGCGACGCGGGTTCGGCTGGAGCGCCGGAGCAGCGGGCCTTTTCGCCACCGTCGTGGGCGCGCTCGTGTTCTCCGCGTTTCACTACATGGGCCCGTACGCCGACCGGCTCGACGTCGCCTCGTTCACCTTCCGGGCCGTGGCCGGCGTCCTGTTCAGCGGGCTCTATCTGCTCCGGGGCTTCGGCATCACGGCCTGGACCCATGCGCTGTATGACGTGTTTCTGGCAGTGGCGGCGTGACGGGGGGAGCGGTGAGCGGAGCAGCTCTTCATCCCGAGCGCAGTGAGGGACCTCGTCTGCGGTTGGGGAACGCCGCAGCGCGAGCCGATCGCGATCGTCGGGGCCTGAAGGCAGACAGGAACGGGGACGGGGCCTGAACTTTTTGCCGCGGAGAACACGAGAACGGCCACGGAGGACACGGAGGGATTTGGTGGAAGGAGGGCATCCGCCACCGGAGCCACCACCACAACAACCGATGTTGTCCGGGTCCGCGGCGCCGTTCGATGCCAGGGAGCCCTCCGTGTCCTCCGTGGCAGTTCTCCGTGTCCTCCGTGGTAAAAAGTTCAGATCCGAGAGGCCGCAGGTGACTCCGGAACGACGCCACGTTCGAGGCACGCGGGCAAGATCCCTCCCCCTCGCGCGGCTCGGGGTCGGGTGAAGCGCTCGTCCCGTGCAGGTACCGCTTAACGCTGCTCCGCTCACGGCTTCCCGCCCGCCGCCCCTTTCACCCGCAGAATCGAATCCAGCACCTGCCGGAAGACCTCGACCGGTTGCGCGCCGACCAGGAGCCCGCCCTCGATGTAAAAGGTCGGGGTGCTGTTCGCGCCCGAGCGCTCGGCGCCCTGCGCATCCGCCCGCACCGTCTGCTCGGTGGCGGGCGACCGGAGACAGGCGAGGAGCGCGGGCTTGGAGAGCTTCGCCGAGTCTGCCAGGGTGAGGAAGAACGCCGCGGGCGCCTTGAGCGGCGCCCACACATCCTGGTGCTTGTAGAGCAGGTCGTGCACCGGCCAGAACGCGTTCTGCTGGGCCGCGCAGATACCCAGCTCAGCGGCCGCGGCGGCATTCGGGTGGATGTTCGTGAGCGGGAAGTTGACGAATGCCCAGCGCACCTTGCCGGTGGCGACATACGCCGCGTCGAGCGCCGGGAAGGTGCTGACGGCGAAGCTCCGGCAGTAGGGGCACTGGAAATCCGACATCTCGTACACCGTGACCGGGGCGGTGGACGACCCCCGGATCCGGCCCGCGAGCGGCCCCTTCGTCGTATCGGACCGGCTCTGCGCGGCGAGGCCGGGCGCCACGCCGACGAGCAGCAGCGCGAGCGACGGCAGGAGCCACCGCGGCTGAAGCACACGTCCCATCCTCTCTCCTAGTATCGCGGCTGGCGCCGCGCGTTTCGGCTCGACAGCAGCACCGTGTCGCCGGCGGGCGCGGGCACGTTCCAGTACCACTCCGCGTTGGGGTCGGTGACGTCCCAGCTCCGCGCGTAGACCCACCACCGTCCGGGCGCGAGCAGGAGGTGCGCCCAACCGTCGGCATGGGTCGTGTCGGTGACCGGCTCCCGCCCGGTGGCTCGCGCGAGGTTCAGGACGAGGCTGTCGTAGCCCTCGTAGGTGCTATCTTCCCACTGGCGCATTCGGAGCCTCAGGCTGTCGCCGCGGCTCGCGAATTCCCGGCGCGCCCGATCGAGCGCCGCCTTGGCGCGATCGGTGCGCGCCTCGGCGGCCCGGATTGAGTCGCCGAGCCGCGCGGCCGTGGCCCCCTTGGCCGCCGCGACGGAATCGCGCAGCCGGTTGAGGCGCACTGTCGCCGCCGAGTACGCGGAGAACGGGCCCCGGAACGCCGCGAACAGACTCTCGAGCGGCGCCGTCGGCGGCCGAGGGGTGCGGCCACGCCGCTCGAGCGCGTGCAGCACGCTGTCGCGATCATAGGGCAGGGCCACGACGCCGACTCCGGTGATCGGCGTCTCGACCGAGTCCGGCCCTGGAATGGAGACTCGCACCGCGAGCGGCCGCGGCTTCTCGCAGGCGCCGAGCCCGACGAGGGCCGCGGCCAGCCCCGTGCGGACGGCCGCGCGTGCGAGGTGAAGGAGTCTGGGTGAGGCAAACACGACGCAAAGCTACCGCCCTCCTGGCGGGGCTACAACTGATAGCCGGTGTCGCGTGGGCGCAGAGCGCGGAGGTCCAGCGGCTGGTGCCGGCGAAGCCGGTCGGGTACGTGAGCGACTTTGCCTCGATCCTGGATCCGGGCGAGCGGGAACGGCTCGACGACCTGCTGGCGCGCCTCCGGAACGCCACGGGCGCCGAAGTCGCCGTCGTGACGCTGCCGACCATCGACGATCAGGACGAGGGCGAGGTGGCGCTCGCGATCGGGCGCGCGTGGGGCGTCGGTGCGAAAGAGGACATCGGAGATCCCCGGCGGAATGCCGGTCTGGTCCTCCTGCTGGTTCCGCGGCAGAACCATCAGCCGGGAACGGGTCACGTTCGAATCGAGGTCGGCCAGGGCCTCGAGGGCATCGTGACCGACGCGACCAGCGGCCAGATCCGCCGCGAGGTCATGGGGCCGGCCCTGTCGCGCGAGGACTACTCCACCGCCGTGGACAGCGGGGTGCGCGTGCTGACCGGCGTCATCGCCCGCGGCTATGGGGTCACCGACAGCGTGCTCGCGGCGACTCCGTTGCCCGCGGCGCCGCCGGGTGCGCCGAGCGGGCAGCTCCTGTCCTTGCTGCCGATCGCGCTGTTCGTGTTGTTCGCCCTCTTGGCCAGCCGGGGCGGCCGCCGGCGTCGGGTATATTGGGGCGGGCCGTGGATCGGCGGCGGAGGGTTCGGTGGCGGCGGGTGGGGCGGTGGAGGCTGGGGCGGTGGCGGTGGCGGGTTCGGAGGGTTCGGCGGAGGGGGAGGCTTCAGCGGCGGTGGATCGGGAGGACGCTTCTGATGCATGCGTCGGTCGAGCGGGTCGTGACCCCGTTCCTCGCGGCGGCGGACGCCGCGCTCGGCGCGGGCTACAGCGCCCTGCTGTACGGCTCCGCCGCCCGCGGCGACTATGTGCCCGGGCGCTCGGACATCAATCTGCTGCTCGTGCTGGATGATCCGTCGCCCTCGCGCCTGCGTGCGCTCGCCCCGGCGTTCTCGGCGTGGCGCAGGTCCGCCTCGGAGCCGCCGCTCCTCATCAGCCGCGCGGAGTGGGCGCGGGCGAGCGACGTGTTCCCCATCGAGATCACCGACATGCGGGCCGGCTATCGGGTGGTCCGCGGCGCCGATCCGCTCGACGGCGCGCGGGTGCAGCCCGCCGACTTGCGCCAGGCGCTCGAGCGGGAGTTCCGGGGCAAGCTGCTTCGGCTGCGGCAGGGGTATGCCGCCGCGGCGGGCGACGAGAAGGCGCTCGGTCGGCTCGCCGCCGCGAGCGCCGGCACGGTCCTGGTATTGTTGCGGGCGCTGCTGGCGCTCGCCGGGCGGGCCGTGCCCGAGGCGCCGGGTGCGCTGGCCGCGGAAGCGGCGGGCCTGTTGGGCGCGTCACCGGGGTCGATCACGACGCCGGTGGAACGCCGGGCCGAGCGCGGCTGGCGCTGTCCCGCCGCCGATTTCGAGCAGTACCTGGACGCCGTGGCGCGTGCGGCGGAGTACGTGGACCACTTTCAGCTCGGAGATCAGCGATGAAGCGCTCGACGACGGTCGCCTTCGTACTCGCCCTACTCGCGGGGTCGACCGCGGGCTGCGGCTACAACACGATCCAGACGATGGACGAGCGGGTGAACCAGGCCCAGGGCCAGGTGCAGACGCAGCTGCAGCGCCGGGCCGACCTCATCCCCAACCTGGTGAACACCGTGAAGGGCGTGACCAAGCAGGAGGATACGGTGTTCATCTCGATCGCCAACGCCCGCTCCCGCCTGGGCGGCGCGATCCAGAGCGGCAACGTGCCGGAGATGGCCGCGGCCAACGCCCAGCTCACCCAGGGTCTCGGCCGGCTCATCGCCATCTCGGAGAACTATCCACAGCTGCGGTCGAGCGAGAACTTCAAGCAGCTGCAGGATCAGCTCGAGGGCACCGAGAACCGCATCTCCGTGGCGCGGCAGGACTACAACACCGCCGTGGGCGAGTACAACGCTTACGTCCGACGGTTCCCGTACAACATCACCGCCAAGGTATTCGGGATGGGCAAGCCACGGGCGTACTTCGAGGCGGAGGCCGGCGCCGCGGCCGCGCCGAAAGTGCAGTTTTGAGGCGGGCAGGCGAGCGGGCGAGCAGGCGAGCAGGTACCAAAGCAAGGCCCCCGGAGCACATGCTGGCTCCGGGGGCTTTCGGTCGTTCGGGTCAGTGACCCGCCTGCTTGCCCGCTCGCCCGCCTAGTCCGTCACCACCCTGTCCGGCAAGACGTATTTCAGCGGATCCACCGGCCGCCCGTTCACGTGCACCTCGTAGTGCAGGTGCGGGCCGGTCGCGAGGCCGGTGCTCCCCACCAGCGCGATGCGCTGGCCGCGCGCCACGTGCTGGCCGGTGCGAACCAGCAGCTTGGAGCAGTGGGCGAACTTGGTCACGATGCCGTAGCCATGATCGATCGTGACGGTGTTGCCGTAGCCCGTCTCCCAGCCCGCGTCCGTGACGGTGCCTCCCGCGGGCGCCTCGATCGGGCTGCCCATCGGCGCGGTGACGTCGATGCCCTCGTGAGGCCGGGCGATGTGCAGGATGGGATGCTCGCGCATCGAGGAGAACGCGCTCGTGAGCCAGCCCTGCGTGGGCATGATGGACGGCGTTGCCGCCAGACGCTGCGAGTGGCTCGCCAGGCTGTCCTTCACCTCCGCGAACGACGAGGCCAGCAGGTCGGCGCGGCGGATCAGGGCGTCGAGGTTCACGCGGATGGCTTCGGAGCGCCGCAGGGTGACGTCGGCGCTCGGCAGCGACGGCCGCGGCGCCAGCGTCGGTCCGCCGATGCCGGCAGCTTCCACCGATGGGTCGATCGGATCGAGGTTTGCCAGCACGCGGATGCGGGCGTTGCGCTGGCTGATCTGCGCGAGGGTGTCGGACAGGCCGGAGAGGCGGCCGTGCAGCTCGCCGATTTCCTTCGCGAGCTTGGTGTTTTCCTGCTGCAGCCGCACGGTGCGCGAAAGGTCGGCGGAGCGCGAAACCGTGGCATAGCCGACGAGCAGCGCGATGGCGAGTCCCAGTATCGCGCCGCCGGCGGCCAGCTTCATCACTCCGTAGGAGACCTCGACGATCTTCGAGGGCTCCGAGCCGTGCGGTACGAAGACCACCGTCCACCGGCGACGTTTCGCCATGCATGCTCCCCGAACCGGACCACTGCTTGAGCTTCAGCTGTCCCGCAGAACAATCTGGACCCCGCAAGTGCCGCGAGAGGTGACACGACACACACAAGCCACGCAAAAGGTGGCCCAGCCGTTCGGGTAAGTCAAGAGTGAGACACGCCTGATAAGTCCTTGACTGTCAAATAGTTTTGCTCATTGACAGGCTAACTTCTAGACACTCTGCGGCTTGGGGAAGAGCACCTCCGGTTTGTTGGCAGGTCGCCCGGCGACGGGCGGCGCATCGAGCCGAGGCCATGCCAGCTCCAGCTCTTCAGGCGGCAAACCGAGTGATTGCCACAGGATTCGAGCTTTGCCCGGAATAAAGGGGGCCGTCATCACCGACAGGCGGTACAGCGCCCTGCCGAGCGCCGCGAGCGCCGCGTCGAGCTCGGCATCCTGGCCGGCCTTGGCGAGCGACCACGGCGCCACCCGCTGGATGTACAGGTTCGCCTTGGCGACGAGGTCCCAGGCGGCCTCCGCGCCGCCCCGGAGGTCCAGCGCATCCATGGCCCGGGTGTACGCCGCGATCGCGGCTCGCGCGTCACGGTCGAGTGAGGTCTCGTCGGCGGTCAACGGAAGCTTACCCTCGCGGTAGCGGCCCACCATGGCCAGCGAGCGCGACGCGAGGTTGCCCAGCCCGTCGGCCAGGTCGGCGGTGTAGCGCTGGTCGAACCGATCCCACGTGAAGTTGCCGTCGGCCTCGAACCCGACCTCCCGCAGCAGGAAGTAGCGCAGCGCGTCGGGGCCGTGGCGCTCGATCGCTTCGCCCAGGCTGACCGCCGTCCCCGCCGACTTCGACATCTTGGCGCCTTCCCACTGTACGTAGCCGTGCCCCCAGACTTCCCGGGGAAGCGGAAGCCCGGCGCTCAGCAGCATCGCCGGCCAGATGACGCAGTGGAAGCGGGTGATTCCCTTGCCGACGACGTGCAGGTCGGCCGGCCAGAGGTGCTCGTAGCCCGGCTCGGGATAGCCCGTGGCCGACAGATAGTTCATCAGCGCGTCGAACCACACGTAGACCGTCTGCTCGGGATCGCCGGGGAAGGGAATCCCCCACGCCTGGCGGTTCCGGCTCACCGAGATGTCCTGCAGGCCGTCCTCGAGCAAACGCACGATCTCGTTCCGCCGGATGGCCGGCTCCACGCGGAATTCCCCCGAGCGGATGAGCTCCAGCAGCCGGTCGCGATAGCGGCTCAGCCGGAAGAAGTGGTTCCGCTCCTTGGTCGGGACGAGCTCGAGCATCGGATGCTCGATGCAGTGGCCGTTCACGATCTGCGCCGGCTGCTTGAACTCCTCGCACCCGTAGCAGTAGAGGCCCTCGTACTCGCCCACGAAGAGATCGCCGGGGCTGGTTCGGGCGATCTGCTCGAGCAGCGCGGTGACCCCGCGCGCGTGCCGCGGCTCGGTGGTGCGGATCCAGTCGTCATTGCTGCACTCGAGCCGCTGCCAGTAATCCCGGAAGGTCTCCGCCATCCGGTCCACCCACGCCTGCGGCGCGAGGCCGTTGCGCTCCGCCGCCTGAAGCACCGCCTGCGAGTGCTCGTCCATTCCCATCAGGAAATGGACGTCGTCTCCCCGGAGCCGGCGATAGCGGGCGATGCAGTCGGCGCCGACTTTCTCCAGGGCGTGGCCGAGATGCGGGTCGCCGTTGGAGTAGTCGATGGCGGTGGTGAGGTAGAACTTGGGCACGACGGTCACTCCTGTGGTGGCCCACACCGTCATCCCGGGCGAACACGGTCCTCCCGAGCGAACACGGTCATCCCGAGCGAAGCGAGGGATCTACTCGCCCGGG
>JAICJD010000162.1 GCA_025928645.1 Gemmatimonadales bacterium | reverse complement strand
CGAGCCCGCCCATCCGGGCAACGTATTCCGCGCGGTCGCGCACACCGTAGACGAACTCCTCGAGCCAGCGCTCCAGCGCCGCCTCCTCGCGCGAGATCGCCTCCCAGCCGACGTAGAACGCATTGTCGCGGTCGTAGTAGCCCTGCGCGTACGACGGATGCGCGCCCCAGGGCTCGACCACCACGGCGTCCACGGCGAACCCGGGAATGATCGTGCGATTGGGGTCCGCGCGGATCACCCGCTCGTCCACCAGCTCCTCGACCACCACGATCACCCGGTGCGACGCGAACGCCGCCTCCTTCTGGACGCCCAGCAGGCCCCAGATCTGCGTGTTGCCCTGGGCGTCGGCCCGCTGGGCGTGCACGATCGTGACGTCCGGGTTGAGCGCCGGGACCGTGGCCAGCCGTTCGCCGGTGTACGGGCACTCCACCTGCGAGATCCGTGGGTTGGCCGCCGGAAGGTCGGTCCCCATGTAGTTCCGCATCGGCCAGAACGGGAGACGGGCCGCTCCCGCGCTGAGCCGCCCCACCATGCCGAAGTGCGAGTACTCCTCGAGCTCCAGCGGCGCGCGGTCGCCCGGGCCGTCCTCGACGGCGCGTCGGAAGGCGTGGAGCGAGCCCGCGCCTGGATTGCCGGCCCAGGAGAAGACCAGCTTGCGGGCGCAGCCGGCCGCGATCATCTGGTCATAGATGAGGTCGGGCGTCAGGCGGCACAGCGTGAGATCGCGCCGCCGCTGGCGGATGATCTCGTGTCCCGCGGCGAACGAGATGAGGTGGGTGAACCCCTCGATCACGACCGTATCGCCGTCGTGGACATGGGCGGCCACGGCGTCGCGCATGCTCACGACCTTCGGGCGCGCGGGCAGGGGGCTGGAACGCACCGTCAGACCGGCGTTCTCAAACGCTCACCACTGGAACCCGCCGAACCATGAGCCATGGAGAAGCGCTTGCGGCCAGCAGCACACCGTTGGAGCTCTGCGCGCGCGGGTTCACCACGGAACCACGGAAAACACGGACAACGGCTACGGAAACGGCTCTTGGTCAACGGCACACCCCGTGAATTTCGGGAGCTGAGGAATGGATCCACCACGGAAACACCGGCGGGGCGTGAGGGCGCCTGGGGAACGGAGCGCAGTGGGACTCGGGCTCACCACCAACAACTTGGTGTTGTCCTAGTCCGAGGTGCCCCGTTCGCCGGCGCTCTCCGTGCCTCCGTGGCGGTTCTCCGTGCCCTCCGTGGTTGCTTTTTCACTAGCGACCGAACCCCCACCGGTGTGCTGTCACCCACCTGCAGTTTCCGTGGCTGTTGTTCGTGTTTTCCGTGGTTCCGTGGTGAATTCCTGACTCCCACCGGCCGCACCGCCTACGCGGTGCGTTATGCGATCGCGCCGAGCCGCTCGTCGATCATCCCGAGCGCGGTCTCGATGTCCCCGGCGCCGACGATGAGCGGCGGCGCGAGCCGGAGCGCGCTCCGGCCTGCGCCGAGCAGGAGCAGCCCGCGCTCGAACGACTCGCGGACCAGCCGATGGACGATGTCGGGCGCCGGCTCGCGGGTGGCGCGATCCCGCACGAACTCGACCCCGATCATGAGCCCGCGCCCGCGCACGTCGCCGATGCAGCGGTGCTTGTCAGCGAGAGTGCGCACCCCCGCCATCAGCCGCTCGCCCATGACCGCGGCGTTGTCCATGAGGCCGCCCTCCACCAGGTCGAGCGTCGCGAGCGCGGCGGCGCAGCACACCGGATTGCCCCCGAAGGTCGAGCCGTGCGACCCGCTCTCCCACGTCGTCACGGCATCCTTGGCGATGATGGCGCCGATCGGCATGCCGCTGCCGAGGCCCTTGGCGGTAAGGAGGATGTCGGGCTCGACCTCCTCGTGGTCGCAGGCCCACATCTTCCCCGTCCGCCCGACGCCCGACTGCACCTCGTCGGCCACGAGCAGGATGCCGTAGCGGTCGCACAGCGCGCGGAGATCGCGGAGCCAGCCGGCCGGCGGGACGATGTAGCCGCCCTCGCCCTGGATCGGCTCGACGAAGATGGCGGCCACGTCGTGCGGATCGAGATGTCGGACGAACAGGTCCCGCTCGAGCGACTCGATGAGACACCCGCGGGTGCAGTCAGGCTTGTCGGCGCACCATTGACAGCGGTAGCGGTAGCCGAACGGGACGTGGTGCACGTCGGGAAGCAGTGGCCCGAAGCCCGCGTGCTGCCGCGCCTTCGAGCTGGTGAGGCTCACCGCGCCGGTGGAGCGCCCGTGGAACGCGCCCCGGAATGCGATGATGGCGGTGCGGCGCGTGGCGTAGCGGGCCAGCTTGATCGCACCCTCGGTGGCCTCGGTGCCCGAGTTGGTGAGGAACACGCGCTTCCGGCTCCGGCCCGGCGCGATGCGCGCCAGCCGCTCGCACAAGGCGGCCATCCCTTCGTAGTAGAAGTCGGAGCCGCAGATGTGGAGGAAGCGCGCGGCGGCCTCCTGCACCGCCGCCACGACCGTGGGGTGCCCGTAGCCGGTGGACGACACCGCGATCCCGGCCATGAAATCCAGGAACCGGTTGCCGTCCACGTCCTCGACCATGACGCCCTGCCCCCGCGCGACCACGAGCGGATATTCCTTGATGTAGCAGCTCGAGGTCCACGCCTCGTCGCGCTCGACGACGGCGCGGGCCTTGGGGCCCGGCGGGGGAACGACGATCTTCGGGTAGTCTGGCACTGAGACTCCGTTGGGTACGCTGAGCCGACACGAACGGGAAAGGCTGCGAGCAGTCTTCATCCCGAGCGGAGCGAGGGACCTGCTTCGGATGTACCGGAACCGTCCCGGAACTCCGGGCTTGAGGAGCAGGTCCCTCGCTTCGCTCGGGATGAGGGCGCGACGCTACCCCGGCGCCTCCTCGATCACCGTCCGACTCTGCTCCCGGGCGAACTGGGCGACATAGTACGGCCCGCAGCCGCCCTTCCCGGTCGAGCCCGAGCCCTTCCAGCCGCAGAACGGCTGCGCGCCGGGCCAGGCGCCCGTGGTGGCGCCGGTACGCTTGTTGGCGTAGCACACGCCGGCCTCGACCCGGTCGAAGAACCGCTCCACCTCCGCCGGCTCGCGCGAGAAGATGCCGGCCGTGAGGCCGTAGTCGACCGCGTTGGTGCGGGCCAGCGCCTCGTCGAGGCTTCCGACTTCGCCCAGCGCGAGCAGCGGCACGAACAGTTCGTCCCGGAAGAGCGCGCTGTCGAGCGGCAGCAGCGCGACGGTGGGCGCCACGTAGTGACCGCGGTCGAACACGCCGCCGGCGAGCCGGTCGCCGCCGTGCAGGATGACCCCTTCGCGCCGCGCCTCATCCACGACCCGCTGCCATCGCGCCACGGCCCCCGGGTTGATGACCGGCCCGAAGAACACGTCGCGCTCGCTCGGGTCGCCCATGCGCATGGCGCGCACGCGCTCGAGCAGCCGCTCGGTGAAGGGCGCCGCGATGTCGCGGTGCACGTACACCCGGCTCGTCGCGCTGCACTTCTGGTTCTGCAGGCCGAACGCCGAGCGCATCACGCCCTCCGCCGCGGCGTCGAGGTCCGCCGACGGCATCACGATCGTCGCATTCTTGCCGCCCAGCTCGAGCAGGCAGGGCTTGATGAAGCCCGCCGCGCCGAGGCCCGCGTGGATCCGGAGGCCCACCGCCTTGGAGCCGGTGAACACGACGCCGTCCACGCCCGGATGCTGCCAGAGCGGGTCGCCGATGACCTCACGGTCGCCGACCAGCAGGTTGAAGACGCCGGCCGGGAGTCCGGCGTCCCGGTACACCTCGTACAGCCGGAGCCCGGTGAGCGGGGTATCCTCGGCGGGCTTGTACACGACGGCGTTGCCGACTGCCAGCGCGGCGGAAGACATCCCGGCGGAGAGCGCCAGCGGAAAGTTGAACGGCGCGATGCAGGCGAACACGCCGTAGGGCCGGAGCACGTCCGTGTTCCGCTCGACCGGCGTGATGCGCGCCATCGGGCGTCGGAAGCCGCCGGCTTCCTCCACCTGCCCGGCGTAGTAGTCGATGAGGTCGGCCGACTCCTCCGCGTCGCCCATGGCCTCGAGGCGGCTCTTTCCGACCTCGAGACTCATGACGGCGGCCAGCTCGTACTTCCGTTTGCGGATGAGCGCCGCCGCCCGGCGGAGGATCGTGAGACGCGCCTCCCAGCCCAGCCCGCTCCATGCGGGCTGGGCCCGGCGCGCGGCGGCCACGGCGAGGTCCACATCGGCGACGGTGGCGCGGGCGAAACGCGCGAGCACGAGCCCGGTGTCGATCGGCGAGACGTCGAGCAGCGGCTCGTCGCCGTGGTCTATGGGGACGTCGTCGATGTAGAACGGACGGCGGGCGCCGGCCCCGCGCCGCACGCCAGCGAGCGCGGTGTCGAACCGGCGGTGGAACTCGTCCAGGTCGCCGGAAGCGGAGGTGTAGGTGATCTTGGCGGGCGCGCTCACGCGACGACTCCGATCCGCTCGACGGTGGCACGCAGCGCCTCGGCGAAGCGCTCGACGATGAGGTCCATCTCGTCGTGGGTCACGATGAACGGAGGAGCCAGCATGGCCAGATCGCCGTCCGTGCCGTCCGCCTGCCCTACGTTGGGCCACACGACCAGCCCGGCCTCGAGCGCCGCCGCCGCGAACGTCTCTGCGAACCGGACTGCCCGGGGAAACGGAGCCCGGGTGGCGGGATCGGCCACGAACTCGATGCCGGCGAGCAGCCCGCGGCCGCGCACGTCGCCCACCTGCGGCAGCTCGCGCAGCGCGGCGAGCCGCTGGTGGAACGCCGGGGCGATCGCGGCGCAGCGCTCGATCAGTGCGTGATCGCGCAGATAGCGAAGCGTGGCGACGCCGGCCGCGCAGAGCGCCGCATGATGCGAGAACGTCTGCGCGTGGAGCAGCCCGCCCGATCCACGGGCGAGCACATCAACGATCCGCCGGGGCGCCACCACCGCCGACAGCGGCACGTACCCGCCCGCGATCCCCTTCCCCAGCGTCATCAGGTCCGGGACGACGCCATAGGGCGCGAGCGCCGACCAGGTGCCGGTGCGCCCGGCGCCGGTCAGCACTTCGTCCGCGATGAGGAGGACGCCGTGGCGGTCGCAGGCCGCACGGACCCGCGGCCAGTAGTCCGGCGCCGGCACCGAGGCGCCGCTCGACGACCCGCCCACCGGCTCGGCGATGAACGCCGCCACGGTCTCCGGCCCCTCGCGCAGGATGGCCGCCTCGACCGCCTCGCCGCTGCAGCTCGGACACAAAGGGGGCGCGCCGCGGCACGCGCAGCGATAGGCATACGGGGCAGGCACCAGAACTACATCCACCAGCCATTCGTGGAAGCAGGTCCGGTAGTGCTCTCGCGCCGAGGCGGAGAGCGCGAGCAGCGTGTTGCCGTGGTAGCCGGGCGCCAGCGCCATCACCTTGCGCCGTTGGGGCGCGCCCAGCTCGACCCAGTACTGTCGCGCCAGCTTGAGGGCGGCCTCGACCGCCTCGGAGCCGCTGCCCAGCGGATAGACCAGCTCGAGGTCGCCCGGCGAGCGCTGGGCGATCTCGGCGGCCAGCTCCTCGACCGGCTCGTGGGTGAACGCGGTGCCGTTCACGTACGCGACCCGCTCCGCCTGGCGGGCGACCGCGTCGGCGATCTCGCGCACGCCGTGCCCCACGTTCACCACGAACGCCCCGCCCACGGCATCGAGCCAGCTCCGACCCTCGGCATCGTACAGCCAGCAGCCGGCGCCCCGGACGACGCGGGGATAGACCCGCGTCAGCTTCCGGTAGAACACGTGGGAGGTGCCGGATTCGTAGCTCGTCATGGGGACCGCGCGCGGAATGTGGCCGCGTCGGGGAAGCCGCGCCAGGGGCGGGCACGCGCCGGACGGGAACTTGCGATGGTCTGGCCCGCATTCTGCAGAAAGTGGCGCCCAGCGCCACCCCCCGGCGCCTCCGGCAACCCTCTCTTCTGGTAGCCGACCATGCCATCGCCGCTCGTTGTCGACGCCTTACGCGATCAGCTGCTCCAGATCCTGGAGTGGTACCAGCACGGGACCCGGCGCTTCCGCTGGGGAGCCGTCATTCACCGCCGCAATGAGCGTGGCAAGCTGCGATTCGGAGCCGTGACTCCGCAAGGCGAGAGCCTGCTCCTGAGCGAGCCGCTTCTGGACGACCTGGCCGCGGCCACCTGCTGGCTGGACGGCGCCGTCCGGGTGCGCCTGGAGAGCCGCCGGCGGTGCGAACCGCACCCCTGGCTGGACGCGCTCGCCCGCCCCAGCCGCGCCCCCCTCGTCGAGGCGCTGGCCGTGTACTTCGACCCCGACACGTCTCCCGAGGAGGTCCTGGCGTTCCAGGCGATGGCAGGCGTGCTGACCCCGGCCAAGTGCCCGTCCGAGCTCTTCCTGCTGACGAAGGAGCGGCCGGCGGGCTGGCCGGCCTGATCGAGAGGACGGAGAGGGCGGAGACGACGGAAAGGACGGAGAGGGCGGAGACGACGGAAAGGACGGAGAGGGGTCCCCTCGCCGTCTCTCCGTCGTCTCCGCCCTCTCCGTCCTTCGCTTACTTCAGGAACAGCAGCGTCCGATAGTTCGGCAACGGCCACAGGTCCGCCGCCACCACCGCCTCGAGCGCGTCGCCGGTTTCACGCAGCCGCTGCATGGCTGGCTTGAGCTCCCGGGCGATCTGGGCTGCGTGTCTGGCCGGATCGGCTTCGTGATGCGCGGCCAGCCGCTCGACCTCTCCGGTCCGGGCCCGGAACTCGGTCGCGAGCGTGACGAACTCCCGCAGCGCCTGCATCGCGTCACTCGCGTCGACTCCTGCCGCCTTGGTCGCCGCCACCGCGTCCGCCACCCGGCGCTGGTGCTCCAGCGCAGCCGGCAGGATCTGCGACTTGGCGATCGACACCATGGTCTCGGCCTCGATGCCGAGCTGCTTCACGTACTTCTCGATGGCGATGTGGATTCGCGACTCGTACTCCGACCGGTTGAGCACACCGTATTTCCGGAACAAGTCCGAGTTCTTCTTCGCCTTGAGCACCTGGAACGCCTCGACCGAATCCTTCAGGTTCGGCAGACCGCGGCGGCCCGCCTCCGTGTGCCACTCCTCCGAGTAGTTGTCGCCGTCGAAGATGACCCGCTTGTGCTCCTTGATGAGCCGCTTGAGCACGCCGAGCACGCCCTGCTGGAGCCGGGCCGGCGACGGCTTGGCGCCGACCGCCTTCTCGAGCTGGGTCGCGACGTAGTCGAGCGACTCCGCCACGATCGTGTTGAGCACGGTGTTGGGCCAGGCGATGCTCGCGCTCGAGCCGACCGCCCGAAACTCGAACTTGTTCCCGGTGAAGGCAAACGGCGACGTGCGGTTGCGGTCGCCGGAGTGACGGGGCAGCTGGGGCAGCGTCTTGGCGCCGAGATCCAGGGTGCCGCCCCGGATGGTCCGCTTGGGCAGGCCCTTCTCGACCTGGTCCAGGATGTCGCTCAGCATCTTGCCCAGGAAGATCGAGATGATCGCCGGGGGGGCCTCGTTGGCGCCAAGCCGGTGGTCGTTGGCGGCCGACGCGATGCTCGCGCGCAGCAGGTCCGCGTGGAGGTCCACCGCGCGGATGGTGGCGACGAGGAACACCAGGAACTGCATGTTGGTGTGGGTCTCGTCCTGCGGATCGAGCAGATTGACGCCGGTGTCGGTGCTCATCGACCAGTTGTTGTGCTTGCCCGAGCCGTTCACGCCCGCGAACGGCTTTTCGTGCAGGATCGCCTGGAGGCCGTAGCGCGGGGCCACGCGCTTCAGGGTCTCCATGATCAGCATCTGGTGGTCGCTCGCGATGTGGCTCGGCTCGAACAGCGGGGCGATTTCGTACTGGCCGGGCGCGACCTCGTTGTGCCGCGTCTTGACCGGAACGCCGAGGCGATAGAGTTCCCGCTCCGCCTCCGACATGCAGGCGAGCACGCGCGGCGGGATGGTCCCGAAGTAGT
>JAICJD010000112.1 GCA_025928645.1 Gemmatimonadales bacterium | reverse complement strand
TACTACGCCGCCACCGAGGGCCGCCGCCTGTTCGGGCACACCGTACCCTCGGAGCTTCGCGCCAAGTGGGCCATGAGCTTCCGGCGCCCGATCGGGATCGTGGGGCTGATCACCCCGTTCAACTTCCCGATGGCGATTCCGACCTGGAAGATGTTCCCCGCGCTGCTCTGCGGGAATGCGGTGATCTTCAAGCCCTCGGAGGACGTGCCGCACACCGCCCACCTGCTGGTCGAGATCCTGCTCGAGGCGGGGCTGCCGCCGGACGTCGTGCAGCTGGTGCACGGGCGTGGCGAGACGATCGGCAAGGCGCTGGTGGAGCATCCCGAGGTGCCGGTCATCTCCTTCACGGGGTCGACCGACACCGGAGCGATCATCGGCGAGACCTGCGGGCGCATGCACAAGCGGCTCTCGCTCGAGATGGGCGGCAAGAACGCGATGATCGTGATGGACGATGCCGATCTCGATCTCGCGCTGGAAGGGGTGCTCTGGGGCGCGTTCGGCACCACCGGCCAGCGATGCACGGCCACCAGCCGGCTGCTGCTGCACCGCAAGGTGCACGACCGGTTCCTCCGGCGGCTGGAGGACGCCGCCGACAAGCTGCGGCTTGGCGACGGCCGCGCCGACAAGACCGACGTGGGCCCGCTCATCCACGAGGCGTCCCGCGAGAAGGTGGAACGGTACGTGGACATCGGCGGGCGGGAGGACGCGGAGCTCGTGACCGGCGGTTCCGTTCCCGGAGGCAAGCTGCGGAGCGGCTGGTTCTACCGGCCCACGGTGTTCGCCGGCGTCCGGCCCGGCAGTCGCCTCGAGCAGGAGGAGATCTTCGGGCCCGTGCTGAGCGTGGTGCGGATCGGCTCGTTCGACCAGGCGGTGCAGGTGAACAACGGCGTGCGCTACGGGCTCTCGAGCAGCGTCTACACCGGCGACGTCAACCTCGCGTTCCGGGCGCTGCAGGAGCTGGACAACGGCATCACGTACATCAACGCACCGACGATCGGGGCCGAGGCGCACCTTCCCTTCGGCGGCGTGAAGGCCACGGGCAACGGCCATCGCGAGGGCGGGTGGGAAGTCTTCGACTTCTACTCCGAAACGAAGGTGGGCTACGTCGACTACTCCGGACGGCTGCAGCGCGCGCAGATCGATACGTACGACGTGTAGCGCGTCGCCGCGCGCGTGTGACGGATGACCCGCGCGTCGCGGCAGGCGCGTCGGCCCTGTTGCGTCCCGCTTCGCCGGAGAGTAAGGTTCGTCAGGTCCGTCTTCAACATGCGGTTCTTTCGAATCTGGTGCCTGAGGACGGTGACGTAACGCCGCACGGTCGCTCGAGTCCTGCCCCATTCAGTATCGAGGTTGAGTTACATGCGCCCAATGCAGGTCGGAGCCGGGAGGCGGGGTCCTTCGTTCGATGAGGGATCGCTCGACCAGTATCTGCGCGAGATCAGCCGGTACCCGCTGATCCCGCAGGAGGAAGAGGTCCGCCTGGCCCAGCGCATCCGTACGGGAGACGGCGAGGCGCTCGACAAGCTGGTGCGCAGCAATCTGCGCTTCGTCGTCTCGGTGGCCAAGAAGTATCAGAACCAGGGCGTGTCGCTCGCGGATCTCATCAACGAGGGCAACCTCGGCCTCATCCGCGCGGCGCACAAGTTCGACGAGACGAAGGGCATCAAGTTCATCTCGTACGCCGTCTGGTGGATCCGCCAGGCCATCCTGCAGGCGCTGGCCGAGCAGAGCCGCATCGTCCGGGTGCCGCTCAACCGCGCCGGCACGCTGCATCGGATCGGCAAGCGGTCGTCCGCCCTGCTCCAGGAGCTCGGCCGCGAGCCCACGCCCTCGGAGATCGCCGAAGGCATGGACATCTCGATGGAAGAGGTGCAGAAAACCCTCTCCATCTCGCAGAACCACCTCTCCCTCGACGCCCCGCTCACCCCGGGCGAGGACAACAAGCTCCTCGACTACCTGCCGGACACCCAGAATCCCGGGCCGGACTCCGAGACCTTCGAGCACGCCCTCACCGAGTCGATCGAAGAGGTGCTCTCGACCCTCAAGGAGCGGGAGGCCAAGATCCTGCGCCTCTACTTCGGTCTCGACGGCCCCGAGCCGATGACGCTCGAGGAGATCGGCAGCCTGCTCGGCATCACCCGCGAGCGCGTGCGCCAGATCAAGGAAAAGGCGCTGAGCCGGCTCAGGCACGTGAGCCGCGCCCGCGCGCTCGAGAGCTTCCTGGCCTGACCCGGGCCGCCCACCCCGCTTGACGCCGGAACCCGCCCGGCACGCTGTGATCTCTCCCGGGACCGGCCGCCCGCGGTCGGCCCCGGTTCTCCCTCAGCACTCCCGCAGAATTCCTTCGACCTGATCCCACTCGATCAGAAACGCGTCGTGCCCTGACGGAGAATGAATCTCGCGATACTGCGCGTCCATCCCGGCCGCGCGGTATGCCGCCGTCCAGTCCCGCACCTCGGACGCCAGATACAGCAGGTCGGTGTCCACTCCGACGCCGACCACCCGCCGCACGCGACCCGCCGTCTCGAGCGCGGCCGCGCGGAGCTCGCCGACGTCGTGGAGGTCCATGGCGCGCATGAGCGCGACGTAGCTCGCGGCGTCGAACCGGGCCACCAGCTTGTCTCCCTGCCGCCGAAGGTAGTGGTCGACGTCGAACCGCCCCGCGGTGCGCGAGGACTGCCGCCCGAATCGGGCGTCGAACTCGACGCCCGACCGGTAGGTGATCATCGCCAGCGCCCGCGCGGCGGCGAGGCCGGCGGCCGGGCCACGGCCCGGAAAGTACCGTCCGCGGCGCCAGGCGGGGTCGGCCTCGATCGCCATCCGCTGGACGGTGTTCCACGCGATGGCCTGCGGCGAGGTCGCCGCCGGCGCCGCGAACACCACGAGCCGGTCGGTCGGTACGCTGGCCCGGCGGCCCCACTCGAGCGCCACCATGCCGCCGAGCGAGCCCCCGGTGGCCAGAGCCAGGCGCTCGACGCCCAGGTGAGCGAGGAGCGGAGCATGCGCGAGCGTGAGGTCGGCGGGGGTGAGGTCGGGGAAAGGCTCGTCGTGCTCATCCGCCCACTCGCGAGGCCCGGTCGAGCCGTAGCAGCTGCCGAGCAGGTTCGCGGCGACGATCGCGTGGCGGGAGGTGTCGAGCGCGCGCCCAGGGCCGATCAGCGGCCCCCACCAGCCCTCGACATCGGCGCTGCCGGTCAGCGCGTGGAACACGAGGATCCAGCCGTGCTCGCGGGCGGCTTCCACGTTCCCCAGCACGCGGTACCGAAGACGAAGTCCCGACAGAGCCCGCCCGTCGGCCGTGACGAACGACCCGAGCGGGAGCTCTCCGGCCGACGGGCCGCCCGAGACGAGCGCGGTCATCGGAAGAGCCTCGCGCGCCGCGCGGACGACTCAGGCATACGCCGCGCAGGGCGTGGCGGCCGCCCGGTCCGCCGAGGCGAGGAGCACCGCGTGCAGATGACGCTGCAGGGCGGGGCCCTCGCCCGCGGGCACGAGGAACCCGACCGCGCCGCGCCGTTGCGTCGCCCGGAGCAGGCCGACGGCCGAGGCATGGCCGGCGTCGAGGAACATCTCGCCGGCCTCGTGATCCTCGGCGGCGAACACGACCGTGACCGTCGCCACGCCGGCGTCGCCCGAGGGGGCGCCGTCCGCGGGGCAGTCCCCTGGGGCGAGCACCAGCGCGGCGATCCGGCCGGCGTCGCCTTCGATCACACGCGTCGCGGGCTCGCCATCGGTGTGGAGCGAAGTGAAGTGCAGCGGGATGCCGGCCCGTTCCGCGAGAACGGCGGCCTCCCGATGGATCACCCTGGCGCCGGCGTGCGCGAGGTCCGCCACGAATCGATGGTGCGCGTGTCGAATCGGACGTGCCTCGGCGATCAGTCTCGGGTCGGCGGTGTGCAGCGCGCCCGGCTCCTTCACCAGCTCGCACTCCGCCGGACCGAGGGCGCTCGCGAGGACTACGGCGGTCAGGTCCGAGCCGCCGCGGCCGAGCGCGGCCACCCGGCCGCGGTACCATCCCTGGAAGCCCGTCACGACCGGCACGACACCCTGCTCGACCAGGCGCCGAAGACGCGCCGGCCGGACGGCGCCCAGCCCGCCCGCATGGCCATCGGCGCGGAGACCCGCCTCGCGCGCGTCGAGCGTGACCGCGGGCACGCCGAGCTCGTTGAGCGCCACGGCGAGCAGCGACGCCGCCACGACTTCGCCGCTCGTCACCACTCGGTCGGCAGCCGCGTCGCCGCGGCTTTTCGCCCCGGCGCCGGACGCCTCGCGCACCTGCTCGACCAGCCCCAGCAGGTGGTCGGTAACGCCACGGCGCGCGCTCGCGATCGCCACGACCGGCCGCTCCGCCCGTCGCCGTACGATACGGCGTGCCGCGGCGGCGATCCGCTCGGGCGTGGCCAGGGCGTCGCCGCCGAACTTGAGCACCAGCGGTGTGGTCATCCCGCGGCTCCCGCCGCGGCCGGACGCCGGTCCTCGGCGACCGGGGCGTGCGCCAGCGCCTGGTCCAGATCGGCGATCAGGTCGCGCACATCCTCGAGGCCCACCGAAAGGCGAACCAGCTCGGGCGTCGTGCCAGTGGCGCGCTGCTGTTCGGGCGTGAGCTGCTCGTGCGTGGTGGACGCCGGGTGAATGATGAGCGACTTCGCGTCGCCGACGTTGGCGAGGAGCGAGAACAGCTTGATCCGGTCGATGAGCCCGCGCGCGGCCGCGTGTCCGCCCTTCACGCCGAAGGTGAGCACGCCGCCGTAACCGCCCTGCAGATAGCGCGCGGCATTCCCGTGCTCGGGGTGGTTCTCCAGGCCGGGGTAGGACACCCAGTCCACCCGCGGGTCCTTCGCCAGCCACCGCGCGATTTCCAGGGCGCTCGCCGAGTGGCGCTGCATCCGGAGCGGGAGCGTCTCGAGGCCCTGCAGGAACAGGAAGGCGTTGAAGGGTGAGAGCGCGGGGCCCAGGTCGCGCAGAAGCTGGACCCGAAGCTTGATGATGAACGCCGCCGGCCCGAACGCCTCGGTGTACACGAGGCCATGATAGCTCGGGTCCGGGGCGCTGAATTCGGGAAACCGCTTCCGGGCAGTGTCGCTGGTCCAGTCGAACTTCCCGGCATCAACCACGACCCCGCCGATGGCGGTGCCGTGCCCGCCGATCCATTTGGTGGCGGAATGGATCACGAGGTCGGCCCCGTTCTCGATCGGCCGGACCAGGGTCGCGCCGGCGAAGGTATTGTCAACCACGAGCGGAATCCCCGCCTCGTGCGCGAGGTCCGCCAGCGCCGCGAAGTCAGGCACGTCGAGCCGGGGGTTGCCGATCGACTCGACGAACAGGAGACGGGTATGGTCGTCGATCGCCGCCCGGACCCGGGCGAGGTCGTGGATGTCCACCAGGCGGGACGTGATCCCCCACTTGGGCAGCGTGTAGTTGAACAGGTTGTACGTGCCGCCGTACACCGTCTGCGAGGAGACGAGGTTGTCGCCGGCCCGGGCGAGGTTGAGCACGGTGAGCGTCTCGGCCGCCATGCCGCTGGCCAGGGCCAGCGCCGCGATGCCGCCTTCCAGCTCCGCGACCCGCTTCTCGAACACGTCGCTGGTCGGGTTCATGATCCGTGTGTAGATGTTCCCGAACACCCGGAGCCCGAACAGGTCGGCCGCGTGCTGCGTGTCGTTGAACACGTAGCTGGTGGTAGCGTAGATGGGGACGGCGCGAGAGTTGGTGGCCGGGTCGGGGACCTGGCCGGCATGAACCGCCAGCGTGTCGGGATGGTAGGGCATGGTGTGCTCCTCGAACGTGAAAAAGAGTGAGGCCCGGACTGCTCGCGGGGAGTGGTCCGGGCCTCGGGTGCCGGGTCGCGGGAGGTTACGCCCCGCCGCGTCCACGCGCATGCGCCGATGACGCCGTCCGCCCCGTGACGGGTGGACAGGGCATCATTCGACAGCACACCGCGCGGCTCCGCATCCGGTCTCCCGCGAGTCAAATGTGATCGAGGGCGGCACAACAACGCCCTCCAGCCTGGTGCGCTCGGAGGGCGTGCGTCCGGCGCTTTAGCTCGTTGGTTCGTGCGGGGACCGACCCCGGCACCGGCGGGAGCAAGTGGCCCTAAATCGACCGCCGTGCGGGTGAGACTAGCGGCCGCCGGAAGGGTTGTCAAGCGCACGGGGTCGGGTAATCCTTCCGCAGCCCCCGCACCGACCGCTCATTTCACCGCGCAACGCTCATGGTCAGCAACCCGTCGTTCGACGTCTCTACCGGTGCCGATCTCCAGGAGGTCGACAACGCCGTCAACCAGGCGCTCAAGGAGATCGCCCAGCGCTACGACTTCAAGGGCACCCACTGCACCATCGACTTCGACCGCGCCAAGGCCGAGATCCGGCTGGCCGCCGACGACGAGTTCCGGATGGACGCGCTGCTGGACGTGCTGCGGGGACGGATGATCAAGCGCGGCGTCCCGGTGAAGAATCTCACGGTCGGCGAGAACGTCGCGGCGACCGGCCAGTCGGTGCGGCGGACGGTGACGCTCACCCAGGGGATTCCGCAGGACGTCGCCAAGAAGATCATCCGGGCCGTGAAGGACGGCGGCTTCAAGAAGGCGCAGGCGACGATCCAGGGCGACGAGATCCGGATCACCAGCCCTTCGCGCGATGAGCTGCAGGCGATCATCGCCTTCCTCCGGGGCCAGGATTTCGGCATCGAGCTCACGTTTGGCAACTATCGGGGCTGAGGCCGGGCCGCGGCGCGCACGGCTCCCGCGGTGGACCGGCGCGGCGGTTACCGGCGCGGCAGCCGCGGCGGTGCTGGTGGCGAGCTGCACGCCGGCCGCCACGCCACCCCCGCCACCCGCCCCGACACCGGCGCCCGCGCCCCGGGCGGCCCCGCCGCCGCCACCCGCCGCGCCGGCGGTGGAGAATCCCACCGAGCCGGCGATCCGCGTGGGGCTGATGGTGGGCGCGGCATCGGCCGTCGTGTCCGGCGGCGCGGGACTCAGCGTGAGCGACCCGTCGGGCACGCGTGTCGCGGAAATTCCGGCGGGCGAAAGCTGGCGCGTCGCGATGAGCGGCGCGGGCGTCGTGGCGCTCGCGCCGGGAGGAGGGGCCATCGCGCCGTCCGAGGTGCTCGAGATCGTCTCGCCCGATCCCAATGCCCCGGTCGTGGTGAACGGCCGGCCCTATCATGGCACGATCGTGGTCCTCCGCGACCGAACCGGCATCACGGTCATCGACCGGGTGCCGATGGAGACGTACCTGGCCGGCGTGGTGAGCGCCGAGATGGGCCGCCGCAGTCCCGAGGACCAGGAAGCCTTGCAGGCCCAGGCCATCGTGTCGCGCACGTTCGCGCTGAGAAACCTCGGCCGGTGGCGAGCCCAGGGCTTCGACCTGTATGCCAGCGTCGCCGATCAGGTCTACGGCGGCGCCGCGGCGGAAACGCCGGAGGGCCGCGCGTCGGTCGACGGCACGCGCGGGCGGGTGCTGACCTACGGAGGCGCCCCGATCGACGCCTTCTTCTATTCGACCTGCGGCGGCCGCACCGCCGAGGGCACCGAGGTCTTCCGCGGGGCCGACCGTCCGTACCTTCGCTCGGTGCCGGACGTGGCGCTGGATGGCACGGCCTACTGCAGCCTCTCGCCCCGGTTCCACTGGCGCGAGGAGTGGAGCGGCGAGGCGCTGCGCGCCACGCTCCGGCGCACCCTGGCGACGCTGGCGCTCACCGGCCGCCAGGCCGACGCGGCGCTCGATCTGAGCGAGGTGCGCGATGTGCGCGTGTCGTACCGCACGGCCTCGGGCCGAGTGGGGCAGCTCACGATCGCGCTGCCCCGCGGGGAGGTGACCGTGAGCGGGCCGGCCGTGCGGCAGGTGCTGCGGCCGGCGAGCGGGGAGCTGCTTCGGAGCAGCGCGTTCAGCCTCACGGCCACGCGCGACGGCTCGCGGCTGACCCGCCTCGTCGCGGACGGGGTGGGCGCGGGGCACGGCGTCGGCTTCTGCCAGTGGGGCGCCGTGGGGCGCTCCCGCGCGGGCCAGGACCACCAGCAGATTCTCGCGGCCTATTACCCGGGCGCGGTGCTCGAGCGCCTCTACTGAGGGAGGGCCCATGACGGCGAGCCGGACCACGAGCGAGCGACTCCGCGTGGGCGTCATCGGCGGCGGCGCCATCGCCCAGGTGGCCCACCTGCCCGCGCTCAAGAAGCGCCGGACCGTCGAGGTGCAGGCCATCTGCGACATCGACCTGCCCAAGGCGCGCGCGCTCGCCGACCGCTTCGGCGTGCCCGACGCGCTCGACGACATCGAGGATGTGCTCCGGATTCCGGGCCTGCAGGCGGTCGTCATCTGCTCGCCCAACCATCTGCACGAGTCCCACATCCTCGCGGCCCTGTCGGCCAACGTACACATCCTGGTCGAGAAGCCCCTCGCGATGTCGGCCGCGAGCGTGCAGCGCATCATGCGCGCCGCGGAGAAACGCGATCGCGTCCTCATGGTCGGCATGAACCACCGCTATCGGCCCGACGTGCAGATCGTGCGCAGCTTCGTCCAGAGCGGCGAGCTGGGCCGGGTGGAGAGCGTCCGCGGCAGCTGGCACGTCTTTCGTCCGAGCCGCAACGTGCTGGGCTGGCGCCAGCGGCGGGATCAGGCCGGCGGCGGGGCCATGCTCGACCTCGGCCTCTCCATTCTCGATCTCGGGCTGTGGCTCGGCGGGACGCCGGCGCCGGTGCGGGTGAGCGCCTCGCTCGACGTGGCGGGCCGGGAGCGCGCGGTCGAGCAGAGCGGGAGCGCCTTCGTCGTGTGCGAAAACGGGATGTCCCTGTTCGTGGACGTCACCTGGCACCACCTCGGCGAGGGGGAGCGCTTCGGCGTGGGCGTGCGCGGGAGCAAGGGGTCGGCCGCGATCAACCCGCTGACCGTCTGGAAGGAGCTGCACGGGATGCCGGTGGACGTCTCACCGACGGGATCGGTCAGCCGGGAGAACGCGTTCACGGCGTCCTATCGAGCGGAGTGGGCGCACTTCGAGGCGGCCATCGCGGGCGAGGCCAAGGTGGCGTCGCTGAACGAGCACCTCGTGTTGCATCGGATCATCGACGCGGTGTACAAGTCGGCGGAGGACGGCAGGGACGTCGCCTTGTGAAGACCGGCACCGGGGGCGGCGTGAGACGTGCGGGCGCTGGCCTCGTTCGGGCGCTGCTCCTGACCGCATTGATCGCCTCCCGGGGCGCGGCGCAGGCCGCTCCGCCCTCTCCCCCCTCCGTAGAACCGGCCGACTCTCTCCAGATCTTCCTGATGACGTTCGGCCCTGGGCGGGAGGTCTGGGAACGCTTCGGGCACAACGCCATCTGGGTGCACGACCCGCTGCACGGCACCGACGAGGCGTACAACTACGGCCTCTTCGATTTTCACCAGCACAATTTCCTGCTGCGATTCGTCCGCGGACAGATGTGGTACTGGATGGCAGGGTTTCCCGCCTCCGAGTACATCCAGCAGTACGAGCGGAACAACCGCTCCGTGTGGGTGCAGCAGCTCGAGCTCCCCGCCGATGCCCGGGCCAGGCTGCAGGAGTTTCTGGAGTGGAACGCCCTGCCGGAGCATCGCTTCTACCACTACGACTACTACCGCGACAACTGCTCGACCCGGGTGCGTGACGCCATCGACCGGGTCGTCGATGGCGCGCTCGAGCGCCAAACCGCGCACGTCGCCGCGGGAACGAGCTTCCGGTTCCACACGCAGCGCCTGACCGCCAACGATCCGCTCGTGTTCACCGGGCTGCTCGCCGCGCTGGGCGAGCGGGTGGATCTTCCGATCTCCGCCTGGGACGAGATGTTCCTGCCGCTCGAGATGCGGGACTGGGTGCGGCGGATCACCGTGCCCGGGCCCGACGGCAAACCGCGCCCGCTGGTCCGCTCGGAGCGCACCATCTTCGAGTCGACGGCGCCGTCGCCGCCGGCGGCGCCACCCGACTGGGTGCTGCGATATCTCGGGCTCGGGCTGGCGCTCGGCGCCGCGGCATGGCTGCTCGCCCGGTACGCACGGGGAAATCCGGCGGCGCGTTTCGGGTTTCTGGCGCTGGTCGGCGGGTGGGGCGCGCTGGCGGGGTTCGGCGGCCTGCTGCTCGCGGGTCTCTGGGGTCTGACCGATCACGTGATGGCGCGCTGCAACGAGAACCTGCTGCAGCTCAATCCGCTCGCCCTGCTGCTCCTGCCGGCGAGCCGCGCGGTCCTCCGAAGCGGTCCCAGGGCGCGGCGCTGGGCCAGCGTCGGGCTGGTAGTCGCCGGACTTTCGCTGCTCGGACTCCTGCTCAAGGCGTTTCCGGGCTTCCGCCAGGTGAACGGTCCGATCGTCGCGCTGGCGCTGCCGCTCCAGCTGGGCATTGCCGCCGCGCTGTGGCGAACGTCGCGGACCGCCGAGGCTCGCACGGGCCCTCACGACTGAAATCGGCGTCGCGCGCTCACAGCGTGAAGCTGCTGCCCTCGATCGCCGCCTCCACCACGAGGCTGGGCGCAAGCCGGCGCGCGTGCTCGCGCGCGTCCGCGAGCAGCCGGTCGATCATGGCATCGTCGTGCTCCGGCTCGTGGTGGAATAGCACCAGCCGCGCGCAGCGGGCGTCCGCCGCGAGCTCAACGGCTTGACGCGGTGTGGAGTGCCCCCATCCGGCGCGGAGCTTGATGAACGTGTCGGAATACATCGCGTCATGGATCAGCGTGTCCGTCCCCCCCAGGAACGCCACCAGCCGGTCGCGCCAATCAACCGACACCGGATAACTCCCGCCGCCGCCGAGCTCGTTGTCGGTGACATAGGCGATCTCCCGCCCGCCGGCGGTGGGCTCCAGCCGGTACCCGAGGGTCGTGCCGGGATGACGCAGGCGAAAGGCACGCACCCGGAAGTCTTGAAGCGGGATCTCGCCTTCGGCGATGTCGTGCACCTCGAGCCGTGCGGCCAGCGCCTCGAGCGGCACCGGGAAGACGGCCGGGTCCATCTGCAGCCGCAGGATGCCTTCGAGCGGGGTGCCTCCCTGCGGGGCGCCGTAGATGCAGAAGCGGTTCGCGCTGTCGCTCAGCGGCTTGAAGAAGGGCAAACCCTGGATGTGGTCCCAGTGGGTATGGGAGAGCAGAATGTCCGCGGTGATGGGGGAGCGGTGCGCCGCCATGAGCTCGAGGCCGAGCGTGCGCAGGCCGCTTCCCGCATCGAGGATCACGAGCCGGCCGTCGGGACCGCTGATCCCCAGGCAAGCCGTGTTGCCGCCGTAGCGGGCCGTTCGTGGACCAGGCGCCGGTATCGACCCGCGTGTGCCCCAGAAGGTCAGGCGAAGCATGGTCCAAGGTCTCGGTCGGCCTACCGGCGGGCCACGTTCCCAGTCACACGGCGGTCGTGACTGCCTTCACGCCCGACGCGCGGCCAGCATGAGCGAGCGGCGGTCGCGCAGCGTGATCTCCTTGCGGCTCACCTGAATGATGCCGCGCTCGACCAGGTTCCGCATCGTGCGGGACACCGTCTCGCGGCTCGAGCCGATCATCTGGGCGATCGTGTGATGGGTGAGCTTCCGGGTGATCCGGTCGCCCCCCTCGTCGTCGGCCATGCGGAGCAGCAGGTGGGCCACCCGGCCGTTGACGTCGAGCAGCACCAGGCTCCCGATCTTTTCGTCGGCTCGGCGCAGCCGCCGCGAGATCTCGCGGAGCAGGCTGATCGCCACCTCGGGCGAGCTGCGGAGGCGGGCGTAGAAGTCCTCGCGGCGAAGCACGAGCAGGCTCGAGTCCTCCATCGCGATCACGTGCGCCGAGCGCGGCTCGTCGTCGATGACCGCCATTTCCCCGAAGAAGCTCCCCTCGCCCAGCACCGACAGGATGACCTCTCGACCGTCTTCCGCGATGATGACGACTTTGACCTGGCCGGCCGCGACCAGATAGAGCGCGTCGCCCGGATCGTCCTCGAACACGATGACGCTGCCCTTGGGGTAGCTGCGCTCGCGTGTCAGGTCGGCGAAGGCGGCAAGGTCGCTCTCACCCAGGCCGGCGAAGAGGGGGACCTTGCGCAGAACTTCGATGGGGGACAGGGCCACGCGCGCCTCCGAAAGCGGAAGTAGTTGCGGATACAATACTTGCGGTCGATTTAGCTGTCAATGCAAGGCGGGGCGCGGAGGGATCGAGGCGAGGGAGGGCAATCCAGTACCGGAGCCACCGCCACAACGGGGTTGTCCGGCTCCACGGTCTCGTGCGTGCCTGCCCTGGGCGGCAGCGAATGGGGGCTGGGATGAGACG
>JAICJD010000134.1 GCA_025928645.1 Gemmatimonadales bacterium | reverse complement strand
GTCGCGTGCACCGTCTCGAGCCGAATCCTGTGGAGCCGGCCTTTCTCGAGCGGGGGCAGGGCAGCGAGTACCGGCGGCGGCTCGCCCGCGGCGCCTCCGATCGGGGCCTCGCCGTGCGACACGTCGGCCCGCGGCGTGGTGCTGGGCTGCTGCTCCTCGGGGGTGGTGGTCTGCTGCTGCTCGGCTGGTTTGGCTTGGGCGCCCGGCGCAGCCGAAGCGGGGTGATTGGTCGAGGGCCGGCAGGCCGCGAGCAGCAGGCTCGCCGCCGCGGCAGCGCCCCAATGAATGCGTGGCATGTGCGATCCTCTCGGCTCCGGTCCACGGAAGGGAACGTGGAAGAAGATGTATGGTGCGCCTGGACCGGAGGCAATGGGCCATGAACACGACCTCGCCGGACCACGCGCGGCGCACGGCAAAAGCCTCACACGGAGCCACGGGGGGCACGGAGGGCGCTGGGAAACGGAGCGCATCGGGGCACGGGGCCACCACCAACAAGGCTGACGTTGTCCGGGTCCGAGGTGCCTCCGCTCGCAGGCGCCCTCCGTGCCCGCCATGCTCTCCGTGCCCTCCGTGGCTGCCTTTCAGTCAGGGACGGGACCCCGCTGGCGCGCCGTCACCCAAAAGCCGGTGAATTCAAGGACGAAGGACCCGCTTCCGCTGGCGCGGGCAACCCCACCCTGCCATCCTTAGAGACCCCCGGCTCGTACCAGCACTCCCGGTGATCGCCCGACATCGTGCCCGCCGGCGGCCCGCCCCAGCGGCCGCCGACGGTGGGAATCGCGTCCCCGGAGCGGCCAGACCATGCCCCTGCACCAGAGCTACAGCCCCACGCTCGTCGTGCTGTCGGTGCTCATCGCCAGCGCCGCCTCGTATACCGCGCTGAGCCTGGCCGGACGGGTCACGGCCGCGCGCGGGCGGGAGCGCTTGGCCTGGCTCGCCGGCGGCTCGTGCGCCATGGGCCTCGGCATCTGGTCCATGCACTTCGTGGGCATGCTCGCGTTCCATCTGCCGGTGCCGATCGCCTACCGGCCCGGCCGCGTCCTCCTCTCCATACTGCCCGCCGTTGCCGCCTCCGCGCTCGCGCTGGTCGTGGTGAGCCGAGCCCGTGTGGGACTCGCCTCGCTCGCCGTGGCGGCGCTCTGCATGGGGCCGGCCATCGCCGGGATGCACTACATCGGCATGGCGGCGCTCAACGTCCCCGCGTCGCTTCACTGGCACGCCGTGCTGGTGACGGCTTCCGTCGCCATCGCGGTCGTGGCGTCGTTCGCCGCGCTGGCGCTCGCCTACCGTCTCCGAGCCGACGCGAGCGCCGCGGGGGTGGCGCGGCGTCTCGCCGCCGCCGCCGTCATGGGGCTCGCGATCGCGGGGATGCACTACACCGGTATGGCGGCGGCGCGATTCACGCTCCCGGGCCAGACCGGCACGCCGGTCGGCGGCCTGCTCGCCAGCCGGGACCTCGCGATCGGCGTGTCGTTCGGCGCGCTCGCCATTCTCGCGCTGAGCCTGCTCGGCTCGGTGGCCGACCAGTGGGTGCGGCGGCGCGCCGAGGCGACCGAGCGCCGGCAGCAGTCGCAGCGGCTCGAGGCCATCGGACAGCTCGCTGGCGGGATCGCGCACGACTTCAACAACCTGCTCACCGCCATCCTGGGGAATGCGGCCTTCCTGCTCGACTCGACGCCGCCCGAGGACCCGCGCCACGAGGACGTCCGGGAGATCGAGCGCGCCGCGACCCGCGCCGCCGAGCTCACCCGGCAGCTCCTCGCGTTCAGCCGGAAGCAGATCCTCCGGCCCACGACCCTCGATCTCAACGCGGTGCTCGGCCACATCATGCGGATGCTGACCCGCCTGGTCGGCGAGCACATCGAGATCCGGCTGAGCCTAGACCCGGAGCTCGGCGCCGTCCGGGCGGACGCGGCCCAGCTCGAGCAGGTGATCGTCAACCTGGTGGTGAACGCGCGCGACGCGATGCCCGAGGGCGGGAAGCTCACCATCGAGACCCAGGACGTGACGCTGGGCCCCGAGTTCGCCGGACAGCACGTCGGCATGGCGCCGGGCGAATACGTGCTGGTGGCCTTCACCGACACCGGCATCGGGATGGATCCCGCGACGCAGAGCCGCATCTTCGAGCCGTTCTTCACCACCAAGGGCCTCGGACACGGAACCGGGCTCGGCCTGGCGACGGTGTACGGCATCGTGAAGCAGAGCGGCGGCACCGTCTCGGTCTACAGCGAGCCGGGGCGGGGAAGCACGTTCAAGCTGTACCTGCCGCGGGTCACCGAGGCCGTGCCGGCGGGCGAGGACGTCGCCGCGCCGCCGTTGCTGGCGCAGGGGACCGAGACGATCCTGCTGGTGGAGGACGAAGAGGCGGTGCGCACGCTCGCCGCGCGGGCGCTCCGCGCGTGCGGCTACCGGCTGCTGGTCGCGTCCGGCTCCGCCGAAGCCGTCGAGGCGAGCGGGCAACAAACGGGGTCCATCCATCTCCTCCTCACGGACGTCATCCTGCCCGGCACCACCGGGCCGCGCCTGGCGGAGACGCTCGGCGCGGCGCGCGCCGAGATGCGGGTGCTGTACATGTCGGGGTTCACCGAGAACGCCATCGTGCACCACGGCGTCCTCGACTCCGACACGGAGTTCATCCAGAAGCCGTTCACGCCGGCGGCGCTCGCCGTGAAGGTGCGGGAGGTGCTGGCGCGGCGGCCCGCCGCGGGGCCGCCGGCGGAGACGTAACGCTCGCACTGATCCCTGGTTCTTGGAGGTGATATGCCGCCCACATTCAACAAGCTCGCTCCCGTGCTCGTGGTGGACGCGATCGAGCCGTGTCTCCCGTTCTGGACCGACCGGCTGGGCTTCACCAGGACCGTCGAGGTGCCCGAGGGCGACCGGCTCGGCTTCGTCATCCTCGCGAAGGATGGCGTGGAGGTGATGTATCAGAGCCGCGAGAGCGTGCGGAAGGACATCCCGGCGCTCGCGAACGGCCCGGCGGGCGGCGCCAACCTCTACATCGAGGTGGACGACGTGGCCGCGGTCGAGCGCGCGGTCAAGGGCGCGGAGATCGTCGTGCCGAGGCGCAAGACTTTCTATGGCGCCGACGAGATCGGGGTGCGGGAGCCGGGGGGGAACGCGGTGATCTTCGGGCAGCACGGCTGATCGCCGGGCGGGCTCGGGCTCCTCCCTCCTCGCTGGGTCTCTTCGTCGTGCCTCCATCATGGTTTCCTCCATCGCCCGCTGAGCGGGCTCGCGTCCGGGGTCCGGACGTGCCCCGCATCACCGCACCGCGCGGCCCGGCGCATTCCACTAGAGGGCGCCCGATGAGCGGGCCCGGCCGACTCGGCACACACAGGAGAACGGGAGCAACCATGGCACTCACGGACGAGCAGCGTCGGCATCTGGAGGACCGGCTCAAGGAGGAGCGCGAGCGCGCGCTCCAGGTCATCCGCGGCTACGACGAGGGCCGCTCGAACCCCGACAAGGACGGCGATCTCACGAACTACCCCTACCACATGGCCGATCAGGGCACCGACAGCTTCGACCAGGAGATGTCCACCCAGCTCGCCGACCGCGCCACCCGCGAGCTGGAGGAGATCGACGCGGCCCTGCAGCGGTTCTACGAGACGCCCGACCGGTTCGGCGTGAGCGAGGCGACCGGAAAGCCGATCCCGTTCGAGCGGCTCGACATCGTGCCGTGGGCCCGGACGGAGGCGAGGGGGTGAAAGGGGAACGGGGCGGCAGTGGCGAGTTCCGGTCCGGGCGGTAGGTTGGGGCGTCGCGCCATCTCCGCGCGGCGCCCACCCGAGACTGGAGGTCATCATGACCCGTCGCATCGCCCTCGGCATGCTCGCACTCGCCCTGGGGTCGCCGCTCTCGGCGCTCGCGCAGGACGGCGCGAGCGTCCGGAGCCAGATCGAGAAGCTGGATCAGGCATGGGAGAAGGCGTTCAACGCGGGCGACGCGGCCGCCACCGCGAAGCTCTACAGCCAGGACGCCAAGCTCATGGCGCCCGGCGCCAAGCCCGCCTCCGGGGTGAGCGCGATCCGCGCCGACCTGGAGAACGCCGTGAAGCAGGGCGTGAAGAACACGCTGACCCTGGAGGACGTCGTGGCGTCCGGCAACTACGCGATCGAGACCGGCAACTGGGTCGCGACCGGCGCCGGCGGCAAGCACCTGGACCACGGCCCCTACGTGACCGTCTACAAGAAGGAAGGCGGAGGCTGGAAGATCTACCGGGACATCTGGAACAGCAGCATGAGCAGCGCAGACAAGCCGTAGCCCGGCGCGCCGTGTCCGCGCGCTCTTGCGCCCCCTCGTACCGCGCGCCACATTAGCGCCGCTCTCCCCATCATATGCCGTGCAGATTCCCCGCCGACCTCCGGTCGGCGGGGTTGCAGGTTTTCTCGCAGGGCCACTCGGGGGTTCCCATGGACATGAAGGGGATGGGCGCGTCCAAAAAAGGGCGCGCGTCGGGCGGGGTCGCGACCGCGGAGCCCGGGCACAACGGCCACGAGCACAAGCCCAGCCCGGACATGATGTCGCTCTGGGCCAATACGCCCGACCAGCACGCCTTCGTCATGTGCGGCACCAACGCGCTGTTCCTGGTGCACCTGACGATGTTCCACATGGAGGAGCACTGCTACCAGCTCGTGCTCCGCGCCCGGCTCACCGACCAGGCGATGAAGACCTACGTGGAGGACCGGGCAAAGCACCCCCATCAGTGCTACTTCGTGGGCAACGCGCCGAGCGACGGCATGATGGTGCCGGACTTCCAGAGCGGGCGGCGCACCGCGTTCGTCGCCGACGTGTTCCGCGGCATCCCGCAGGAGTACTACTACCGGTCGTGGCCCTGGGCGGACGAGAAGCCGCTCCTCCACAACATCCTCGTTCAGGTCGAGCGGGTGGTCTATTACCGCCACTTCGACTTCAACCTCGAGTACCCGCCGACGCTCACCTACGTGCTGTTCGGTGAGGGGAACGAGGCCTTCCTCGACCACTACCAGACCAAGCAGCCCGACTTCGACCAGGTGGTGGCGCTGGCCGAGGCGCCGCACTGGCTGCCCAAGCGGCTGCTCGAGGCGGGACTGCACGTCAACATTCCCGGGACGCGCAGCCATCCGATGCCGTGCTCGAACCCGCTCGAGCCCGGGGAGCTCGCGGTGCAGTACGGCGAGCAGCCCGTCCGGCACATCAAGGTGGCCCGGAGCTACTGGTACTCGACCAAGGTGGTGAACGCCGAGGGGAAGGACCCCTGCCACAGCGAAAGGCACAAGGGCCCATGACCGCCCCCGGACCCGCTCTACTCGACTCCGCCGCGCTGTTCGCCCGCGCGCTGGAGGAGGCGTCGCGCCAGCCCGGCCGGGACGCGCTCGACCTCCACGGCCCCGGCACGACGTCGCTCGGCGCCTGGTTCCTCGGTCCGAAGGCCGAGAACGAGGAGCTTCTTCTTCAGATGGCGACGGAGGCCATCCGCGCCCATGCCCGGGAGCGGCGCGAGTACTATCCCAACGATCCGCCCTGGATCACCGACGACATCAAGCGATCCGCCGCGTACCGGGACAGCGTCGAGACGCTGCGGGCCCAGTTCGGGCGGCTGCTCGGCGAGCTGCACGGGTCGGCGCCGTTCTACAGCTATCGCTACCAGGCCCACATGCTGTGGGACGTGACGCTTCCCGGCGTGCTCGGTTATCTGGCGGCTCTGCTCTACAACCAGAACAACGTGGCCGCCGAGGCGTCGCCGGTCACGACGCTGCTCGAGATGAAGGTCGGCGAGGATCTCTGCGCCATGCTGGGCTACCAGGTGCCCCCCAAGGCGGACACCAGCGCGATGCGCCCCTGGGGCCACATCACCTGCGACGGCTCGGTGGCCAACCTCGAGTCCATGTGGGCGGCCCGGAACATCAAGTACTTCCCGATCGCGCTCGCCCTGGCAGTCTCCCGCGAGAAGGATCTGGAGGCGGCGCGCGGGATCACCGTGCCGCTGGCCGACGGACGCACCGTACCCCTGCTCGAGGCGGGGGAGTGGGAGCTGCTCAATGTCCGGGCCGACGACGCCCTCGCGCTGCCCGGCCGGCTGGAGTCGCAGTTCAAGATCGATCCCAAGACGCTGGACGCCGTCATGCGAAAGTATTCCGTCCAGGATCTCGGCGTCCTCGAGTTCTGCCGGCGCCATCTCCCGAAGGCGCCCGCGCCCGTCGTGCTGGGTCCCGCCACCATGCACTACTCCTGGCCCAAGGCCGCGGCGCTGCTCGGCATCGGCGACCACAATCTGCAGCGCATTCCGGTGGACCTCGACGGACGGCTCGAGGTGCCGCGTCTCCGGGCCGCGCTCGCGCAGTGTCTCGCCGACCGCCGGCCGGTGCTCCAGGTCGTGGCCGTCATCGGCACCACCGAGGAGAGCGCGGTGGATCCGCTGGACGACATGGTGGCGCTGCGGGACGAGTTCCGCGCCAAGGGCCTCGACTTCGTGATTCACGCGGACGCGGCCTGGGGCGGATACTTCGCGTCGCTGCTGCGCCGGCCGTCTTCCACCGAGCCGCAAGCGCTGACCGCTGACGACGCGCGGCACCGCCGGGAGTTCACGCCCACGATGGTGATGAGCGAGTACGTCCGGCGGCAGTACGAGGCGCTCCCCGAGGCCGACTCCATCACGGTGGACCCGCACAAGGGCGGGTGCATCCCCTATCCCGCCGGCGGGCTGTGCTACCGCAACTTCGCCATGCGGAACATCGTCTCGTTCACCGCGCCGGTCGTGTATCACGACGGGGTGGATCCGACGGTGGGCGTGTACGGGGTCGAAGGCTCGAAGCCCGGCGCGGCGGCCGCCGCCGTGTACCTGAGCCACCGGGTCATGCGTCCGGACCGGAGCGGCTACGGGAAGTTGCTGGGCAAGTGCCTGTTCAACAGCAAGCGGCTGTACGCCGAGCTGGTGACGATGGCGTCCGACGCCGACCGGTTCATCGTGGTGCCGTTCCAGCGGCTTCCTGCCGAGCGGACGGACCACCCGAATCCCGACGAGGTGAAGGCGCAGCGCGAGTTCATCCGGACTCGGATCGTGAAGCGGAGCAACGACGAGCTCCTGGCCGACGACGAGGCCATGGCGCTGTTCCACGAGCTGGGGTCGGACCAGACGATCATCGCGTACACGTTCAACTTCAGGAATACCGACGGCACCCTGAACGCCGACCCTGCCCGGCTCCTCGCGTTCAACACCGAGATCTTCGACCGGCTCAGCCTCCATCCCGGGAAGTCGAAGGCGAAGCCCGCGCCGATGATCGTGACCTCCTCGAGCTTCGACCCGGCGGTGTACGGCCGCCCGCTGGTGGACGGTCTCAAGACGCGGCTCGGCATCGCGGGCGATCCCGCGGCCGTCGTGCCGTTCCTGATCTCCACCACGCTCGACCCGTGGATCACGGATACCGCGGACGGCAACTTCCTGCCGGAGATCATCCGGATCCTCCGCGCCACCGTCGAGGAGATCATCGGCAAGAAGTGGCCGACGCCCGTGCCGGCGGGTCGCTGACATGACCGACAGCCCGAACACCGAGGTCTGGCACGCGATCTTCGCGGTGGGGCACCCGAAGCTCCAGTCGTACCAGCGGGTCAACAAGCGGCTGCCCTCGCCGCCCCGCTGCAAGCTGTGCAGCGCGCCGTTCCGGGGGATCGGCGGCCTGTTCATGGCGATGACGGGCCGCCGGCCCTCCAACCGCAACCCTCGGTTCTGCAGCCGGTGCGATCAGTTCATCCGGGCCTTTCCCGGTGGCGCCGAAGTCGAGATGTCCATGATGTTCGCCGACGTGCGGGGATCGACGGCGCTGGCGGAGCGGGTGCGGCCGCAGGAGTTCGGCCGGCTCATGAACGAGTTCTACGCCCGCGCCACCCAGGCGCTCATCGCCACAGACGGGTTCGTGATCGACGTAGTGGGCGACGAGGTGGTGGGGCTCTACCCGCCCGGCTTCTCGGGGCCGGACCACGCGGCCAAGGCGGTCGAGGCCGCCCGTCTGCTGCTCGCGCTCGGCGGGGCGGCGGACGACGGGCGGCCTCCGGTGGGCGCCGCCGTGCACACGGGGGTGACGTACATCGGCACGGTGAGCGGAGCGGAGGAGGGCATCGCCGATGTCCGGGCGCTGGGCGACCCGGTCAACACCACCGCGCGCCTCGCCTCGCTGGCCGGACCCGGCGAGGCCCTGGTGAGCGACGCGGCGTGGAAGGCGTCGAAGCTCCACGACGACGGCCTCGAGCACCGCGAGCTGGCGCTCAAGGGGAAGAGCGAGGCGATCGGGGTGCGCGTGCTGCGGGGGCCGGCGCACTAGCTCACTAGCCCCGCTGCACGCCGGCGGGTTCGGGGTCTGCAACAGTTCACCACGGAACCACGGAAAACACGGACAAGGGCCACGGAAACGGCGTTTGGTCAACAGCACACCGATCGGGTTCCGTCGCTAGTTGAAAAAGCGAACCACGGAGGCACGGAGGGCACGGAGGACCGTCTCCGTGCCCTCCGTGCCTCCGTGGTGAATGCTTTTCCCTTGGACCCCGAACCCCACCGGTGCGCTCTCACCCAGCAGTCTTCCGTGGCCGTTGTCCGTGTTTTCCGTGGTTCCGTGGTGAATGAGATGCCGGCGCCTGTCCCGACCCCGATCCAGGCGAGCCCCGGGACAAAAGGTGATTTTGTCGTCGCAGCCCGGGTGAATCCACCGCGACGGGCCCGCGCTCAGCCAGCCAGTGCGGCCGCGCCGGCCTCCACCCGCGCCAGCAGCGCGTCGAACCGCGGCGTTCCCCGGAGCGGCGCGAAGACCGGCCGCAGTCCCAACAGGGGCACTTCGGGCGCCCGCTCCCGGTACGCGGCCTCGAGCTCGTCGAGCGCGGCCGCGGTCTCCCCCAGCGCGACCCGAACCTGCGCCGGCTGCACGGGCGATACGTAGTGCCCCGACGCGAGCGCGGCGAGGCGGTCGAGCGCCGCCTCGGCGCCGCGGGTGTCGCCGGCCCGAGCGCAGGCGTAGCCCAGGGCCGAGTCCGTCTCGGCGCTGCCGCCCGTAAGCAGCCGGGCGTGCCGCAGCGACTCGATCGCCTCACCCGCCCGCCCCAGCTCGACCAGTGCCAGCCCCGCGAACTGGTGAGCCAGCCCGAACCCGGGATCGCGTGCGAGTATCGCCCGGCACTCGGCCAGGGCGCCGTCCGGGTCCCCCGTGAAGTAGCGCAGGATCGCCGAGCTCGCGGCGATGGCCGGCGAGAGCGGGTCGAGCTCCCGCGCCAGCGCCAGCCGGGCGCCGGCCTCGTCGAAGCGGCGGCGCGGCACGAGATAGTGCATCGCGTGCCACTGGTGGGCCGTCGGATACTGCGGACTCGCCTCGACCGCTGAAAGAAAGTCACGCTCGGCGCGGGGCCAGTCGTGGGTGTAGAGCGCCCGCACCGACGCCCGCGCGGCGAGCGCCGAGCCCGACGCGGGATCGATCGCCAGGGCGCGCTCCGCCGCCTCCAGGGCGCGCGGCATCGCCTCGCGCGCGGCGAGCGCGCCGTAGATCGTCGCCGTGGTGTAGCACTCCGCGAGCGCGGCGGCGGCGACGGCGAAATCGGGATCGGTCGCCAGCGCGGCCTGGAAGTGGCGGAGCGCGCTCAGCAGGCTCGGCTCGCTCCGCTGGTTCCAGCAGAAGCGGCCCTGAAGGTAGGCCTCGTACGCCGCGAGGTTCGACGTGGGTGGCCGCACCACCGTTCGCTCGCCGAACATCCGCTGCGTGAGCGTCTGGACGATGGCGCGGGAGATCTCGTCCTGCACCTCGAACACGTCGCTCAGCTCGCGGTCGTAGCGCTCCGACCAGAGCTCGAAGCCCGACGCGGCATCCACCAGCTGGGCGGTCACCCTGAGCCGCATGCCCGCGCGGCGCACGCTGCCGTCGAGCACCGCCCGGACCCGGAGCGTGTCCGCGATGGCCCGCACGTCCTCCCGCTTGTCCTTCATCGCGAACGCCGAGGTCCGCGCGACGACCCGGAGCCCGCCGACCCGGGCCAGGGCGTGGATCAGCTCCTCGCTCAACCCGTCGCTCAGCACGTCGTTCTCCTGGTCGCGGCTCAGGTTGGCGAACGGCAGCACAGCCAGCGACCACTCCTCCGGCGTTCCCGCGGCCGCCGGCGCCGGCGCGCCCGGCCCGGACTCGAGCGCGTCCAGGAACGCCTGCATGGTCGGGAAGCGGTCGGCCGGCTCCGGCTGGAGCGCTCGAAGCACGGCGCGGTCCACCGCGTCGGGCACCTCCGGCCGGAGGGTGCCGAGCCG
>JAICJD010000113.1 GCA_025928645.1 Gemmatimonadales bacterium | reverse complement strand
TCGGATTGCCGCAGCCTAACGAGGCAAGAAGGGCCTCGGCCGGCAGCCCCACGGTCTCGGCCTCGGCGTAGAGATTTCCGCTGATCGGGTCGTCCGCCGACCCGCCGCACGAGCCGCCGCAGCAGGCCGTTCGCGCGCCCGTCGTGACCTCGAGCGCGGCGCGGGCGTAGCGGCTCCGCACACCGGCCTTGATCGTCTCCCCGCTGATCGCGGGTCCCTCCGAATCCGTCGTGCTCATCGCCTGGGATCTCCATCAAGAATTGTTGATATGACAGGCACGAAACCGGGGTCAGCAGCAGCCGGCCCGGCGCTCCGCGGCCGTGGGCGGGTCGGACAGCTTCTCGAGGATGGCGCCGGCCTCGGCCAGCGTGGACGGATCGAGCGTGTAGTACATCCAGCGGCCCTCCCGCCGGTCGGTGACGAGGCCGGCTTCCTTCAAGACCTTGAGATGGAACGAGAGGCGTGGCTGGGCGGCGCCGAGATCGTCGGTCAACTCGCAGACGCAACGCTCGCCGCCGCGGAGACGCTGCAACACGGCGAGGCGAGTGGGATCGGAGAGCGCGTGGAACAGACGGGCGGCGCGGCCGGCGTCGACGCGCGGGCGAGTGCGGGTGGCCATGAGATCAACATATCAAGATTTGCTGATGTGTCAATCCGCCAGGATAGCGGGCCAATCCCATGATCGTGCCGGCAGCCACGCCGCGCCAAAGTACCTTCCGTTCCTGGATCGTCATTTCAACCTCCAAAGGCACGGGAAGACCCTATCACACCGCTTGGCTAAGCAGACCACGCGGCCGGCGAGCTTTGCGGGCATGCGGCCTCCGGGGTGCGTCTTCCGCAGCGAGGTGAAGGAGGCATGAGCTGGGGTATGGCCCCTTTCGCTTCGCTCAGGGTGACTCCTGGGGCTCGGCGTGACTCACAGTCCGATCACTCGATGTGCGTCGCGATCGGGTCGCTGCCGGGGAAGGTCTCCTGCAGCGCCTCGTCGAGGCGCTGCTCCTGGTTGTGGCCCGGCTCGCCGAGCGGCGTGTCGGCTGGATTCACCGAAACGAGGGACTGGGTGATCGGACCGGGCACGCGCCGGGAGAGCGCGCGGCGCGGCGCCGCGCGCGAGCGCCGGCCGAGCCAGCGGCGGGCTGCGAGGGCGCCGAGCAGACCGAGCGCGGCCACAGCCGCCACGACCGCGAGGCGGGTTCCGGCGCGTGCGTGTGCCATGGACTCTTCCTCGCCGCGTCAGCCGTTGACCGTGCGCATTCCGTGCTCGTTGTAGCGCGGGCCGGCCGCGACGCCGACGGGCGCCACCTCGTCGATCTCGTCGAGATCGGCGGGCGTGAGCTCGACCTCGACCGCGCCGACGTTCTCCTCGAGGTACTTCCGCCGCTTGGTGCCGGGGATCGGTACGATGTCGTCCCCCTGCGCCAGCACCCAGGCGAGCGCGAGCTGGCTCGGCGTGCATCCCTTCCGCTTCGCGATCCGCTCGACGCTCCCGACCAGGTCGAGGTTCTTCTGGAAATTCTCGCCCTGGAAGCGAGGGTGGTTGCGGCGGTAGTCGTCGGGCGGGAGGTCCTCGATCGTCTTGAAGCGGCCGGTGAGGAACCCGCGGCCGAGCGGGCTGTAGGCGACGAACCCGATGTCGAGCTCGCGGCAGGTCGGCAGGATCTCGTCCTCGGGGTCGCGGCTCCAGAGGGAGTACTCGGTCTGGAGCGCAGCGATCGGGTGCTCGCGCGCGGCCCGGCGAATGGTTTCGGGCGCGGCCTCGGAGAGGCCGAGGTGGCGGACCTTGCCGGCGCGGACGAGGTCGGCCATCGCGCCGACGGTCTCCTCGATCGGTACGGTGCGGTCCACCCGGTGCTGATAGTAGAGGTCGATATGGTCCACGCCGAGCCGCTGGAGCGACGCGTCGCAGGCGCGCTTCACGTAGTCGGGCCGGCCGTTGACCCCGAGCCAGGCGCCGTCCTCGCCGCGGACGTTGCCGAACTTGGTGGCGAGCACGACCCCGTCGCGGCGGCCCTCGAGCGCGCGGCCGACCAGGCGCTCGTTGGTGTAGGGGCCGTAGATGTCGGCGGTGTCGAGGAAGTCCACGCCGAGGTCGAGGGCGCGGTGGATGGTGGCGATGGACTCGTCGTCGTCGCGGCCGGCATAGAAATCGGACATGCCCATGCAGCCGAGGCCTTCGGCGGAGACGCTCAAGCGGCCGGGGCCAAGCGTGCGGTGGGGAAGTTCAGACATCGATACTCCAGGCTGGATCGTGTCACGATGGATCGTCTCACACAGTATCGCCGGAGGCAGTGGCATGGTAGTGGGCGCGTCCGAGGGTGGGGAGGCCCGATCCCCTTACGTCCTCGCACGCTTCCGGATACACTGTCCCCCAACGCTGCGAATCAAGGGGAGGTTCCGGTGCCACCGGACAAGACGCGCGAGAACCGCGTGCGGCGCATGGCCGCGCGTCGGGGGTTGATACTCCAGAAGTCCCGTCGCCGCGATCCCAGGGCGTGGGACTACGGCAGCTACTGGCTGGTAGACGCCGAACGCAACACGCTGGCGTTTCCCGACGAGCACGGCGGGAGCCTCGACGACATGGAGCGGTATCTGCGGGGCGAGTAAGGGACCGCCGAGGTTCCTGCCGTCCGCGTCACCCAGATACTACCTTCCTGCCATGGACATCAGCCGACTCTGCGTCTTCTGCGGCACCAACGCCGGGTCCCGGCCCGACTACGGGACCGCCGCGCGCGAGCTGGGGACGCTGCTCGCGAACGAGGGGATCGAGCTGGTCTACGGCGGGGCCAGCGTGGGGATCATGGGGGAGCTGGCCGACGCGGTGCAGGAGGCCGGCGGGCACGTCACCGGCATCATCCCGCAGCAGCTCATTCAGAAGGAAGCGGCGCACCGCGGGATCCAGGACCTGATCGTGGTGGCCTCGATGCACCAGCGGAAGTCGCAGATGGCCGACCTGAGCGACGGGTTCATCGCGCTGCCGGGCGGGATCGGGACGCTGGAAGGCTTCTTCGAGATCCTCACGTGGGGGCAGCTCGGGATTCACGCGAAGCCGTGCGCGATCCTCAACATCGCGGGGTACTTCGACGCGCTGACGGCGTTTCTCGATCATGCGGTGCGCGAGGGATTTCTGACCGAGGCGCACCGGGGCACGATCATGGTCGAGTCGGAGCCCGCGGCGCTGCTCGAGCGACTGCGGGCGTACGAGCCGCCTGGCGGGACGCCGCTCATGACGCGCACGAACCGCTAGCTCGCGCTTCGGGCTTCGGCGGCCTGCGGCGAACGCCTGCGCTCCCGCTCACCGCTTTACCCGCGTGCACTCACCCCTTCGCCGGCGTCAGGTCCTGCGGCGGCGGGCCCTTGACCGCATGCTTCAACGGCGGCGCTTCGCCGCCGAAACGCTCGACGTAGTAGCGGGTGAACTCGGCGCCGAGCAGGACGACCTGGGCCGAGTAGTAGACCCACACCAGCAGGACCACCACCGAGCCGGCCGCGCCGTAGCTCGACGCCAGCGTGCTGGTGCCGAGATAGAGGCCGATGAGCTGCTTCCCGACGCTGAAGAAGCCGGCCGTCACCAGCGCGCCGATCCAGACGTCGCGCCAGCGGAGCCGCACGTCGGGGAGCACCTTGTAGACCATCGCGAACAGGAGGGTCACGACGGCCAGGGAGACGAGCACGTTGGCCGCCTCCCAGACGGCCGTGAGCGCAGGAAACAGGTGGCCGAGGTAGCGGTTGAACGCGGCCAGCGCGGCGCTCACCAGCAGGCTCACCAGCAGCAGGAATCCCACCCCGATCACCAGCCCGAACGAGATGAGCCGCTGGGTCAGGAAGTTCACCACGCTGACGCCCGGGCGGGGCTGCACCCGCCAGATGGCGTTGAGCGCGGTCTGCAGCTCGATGAACGCGCCGGTGGCACCGAGGAAGGCGGTCACCACGCCGATCGCGGTGGCGAGCCAGTTCGACGACGGCCGCGCCGTGCCCTGCAGCATCGCCTGCACCGCCTCGGCGCCTTTTCGGCCGACCAGGCCCTGGATCTGCGCTACCACCTCGCCGCGCACTGCATCTGGCCCGAACACGAGCCCGGCGACGCCGATCGCGATCACCAGGATCGGCGCGAGCGCGAACAGGGTGTAGTAGGCGAGCGAGGCGCCGAGCCGCGGCACGTTGTCGTTCCACCAGCCGATGAACGCGTGCTTCAGCACCCAGCCCAAGGCGGCGGGGGTCAGGGTGCGGGAGCGGGGGGGACGGGGCACGATGGGAAGGTAAGAGGAATCGGCGGGTAGCGAGGGAGTCACCCTGACCTCGCGCGAAGCGCGGGGGAAAGGGGGCATGTGTTTGGGCATGCCCCCTTTCCCCTTCGCTGCGCTCAGGGTCAGGGTGACTCCGACGTCGCGGCCAGCGAGTCGTGCGCCTCCCCGACCTGCCCGGCGAGCCAGGCCGGCTCCACCCGGCGGAAGTCGAACGGGGCGTCCTCGACCGACAGGTACTGCTCGTCCGGCTCCTTCGGCAGCGCGGCGCCGAAGTAGTGGCGGAGGACGTTGCCGAGCACGTTCACCACGGTCACGCTGTCGCCGAAGGCGCGGGCGCCGCCGCCCGGCAGATAGTACGCGCCGAAGGCCCCGAACCGCTCGCGCGCCTCGAGCGGGGAGATGTCCGCCAGGCGGTGGTCCCAGCGGAACCCGCGCACGGCCGACCCGTGGTCGCCCTGGAGCAGGATGATCGGCTGGACGTCCGAGTCCCGGATGAGCCGCGTCACCGTCGCCAGCACCATGCGGTTGAGGCACTGGAGCTGGTCGAGGTACTGGTCGCGCAGCTTGCGGCCCACCATGTAGCGCGCGGGCGTGCGGCAGCGGCGGTCGAACGCGTAGGGCGAGTGCGGGCTCAGCACGTGGGCGAAGGCGAACACCGGCGCCCTGATCGAGGGGAGACGCGCCACGCCTTCGAGCGTGCGCCGCACGAAGTCGCCGTCATACGGTGCATCGCGATGGACGGCGTCGAGCAGCGACGCCTCGCGCAGGGTGCGCCGGAACTCGGTCCCGCCGAGCTCGCGGTCGAGGCCCACCCCGTCCCATACGTGCACCACCGAGTCGGCGATCGGGCTGTCGCGGGTCGAGATCCACCAGTACGACGGAAAGAAGACGTAGCGGTACCCCCGCGCCTCGAGGAAGCGGGCGACGCGGTTGTCCGCGAGCAGCTCGTTCGGCAGCGTCGGGTCCTTCTCCGCCGGGCCCAACTCGGTCTCGAGCGGCGCCAGGTGCGCCGCGTTGAGCAGTGACGGCAGCGACAGCATCGTGTGCATGTAGTTGCTGCGCACCGACGGGACCACGAACCCGAGCGCGCGGAGGCTGTCGAGGAAGGGCCGGTTGTCGAAGTCCAGCATGTCGCGCAAGACCTCGGCGTTGGCGTACTCGTCGAGCACGATGAGGTACACGTCGCGCGCGGGCGAGGGCGGCGCCTCGGGCCCGGGGATCGGCCGGGCCAGCGTCCGGGCGAGCGCGCTCCGCTCCACCAGACGCGAGGCGTGCATCCGGTCGAGCGCCACCGCCGCGCCGAACCGGAGCACGAGGAGCGCGCCGGTCAGCGTGAGGAAGGTGGACACGGTGGCGAGCGCGCGCGGCCGGCGGCGGAGCCAGACCAGCGCCAGCACGCTCGCCGCGAGGCAGGCCGCGGCGAGAGCGATCTGGCCCGGCCGGTGCACCGAGCGCGGCACCCAGCCGGCCGCGATGGGAAATCCGAACAGCCACATCACCGCGAGGAAGGCGACGAAGGCCGGCCAGCGGGCCCCGGCGCCGCGCGGACGGAGCAGCGCCGCGGCGGCGTATACCACGCCCACGCCGCCGAGCACGGCGGCGAGCACGACGAGCAGATCGGCGACGGTGTAGTAGCCGGGGTTGTGCCAGGCCTGGTACAGGACGCGTGCGGCGGCGAGGAGAAACGGGTACAGCGCGGTCATGCGCCCGCCGCGGGCGCGCGGGTCATGCGGCCGTCATCCGGTAGACGATGCGCTCGGACCCGGCCACCGGGTGGGCTTCGTCGATGCTGAAGGCGGTGCGGAACGCGGCCTCGAAGCCTTCCCGGGTGTAGCAGGGGAAGATGTCGGGCCGCGAGCGGAGCATGCGCTGGACCTGCGAGTCGCTCTTGGGCACGAACTCGATCACCAGGGTGCGGCCGAGCCGCGCGAAGTACCCGGCGACCCGCTCGAGCGGCAGATTGTGGCCGATGGCGAGGTGATGGATCAGCGCCAGCGCGAGCAGCGCGTCGGCCGGGCCGCGTCCCTCGAGCGAGAGCCGCTCGCGGTGGGCCCAGCCCAGCGCCGGCGACGGGTTGGTGAGATCCATCAGCAGCGGCAGGATGGCGCGCTCGTCCTCGGCGCGCACCCGGCGGTAGTTGCGCTCGACCGCCGCGGGGTCGATGTCGAACGACACCACGTACTCGGCCTCGGCGCGGGCGGCGCGACTGTACTCGCCGGTGTTGGCGCCCAGGTCCCACACGGTGCGCACGCCCCGGCCGCGGAGCAACCCGGTCACCAGCTCGCGCTTCGAGGAGGTAGCCTCGGCGGAGTAGTTGTTGTCGCTGGTGTAGTCGGCCCACTCGGTCCCGCCGGGGTTCCAGCGGACGCCCTCGATCACGCTCCTGAGGCTTCGCACCAGGCCGAGCACGGTCTGCGCGGTCACCTTGCGGCTGGTGGTCTCGCCGACGGCGGGCGCCCGGTCGCGGTAGCGGCGCTGTGCCGCGGCGTGGAGCCGCACGTGGAACAGGAGGCCCAGGCTCCGCCACGAGCGCCCGCCGAGCAGCCGGCTTCCGAGCTCGAGCGGCACACCCTCGAGGTGCGCCCGGAGGAGCGCGCCGAGCTGGATGTCCACCCGGCTCATGAGCGCGAGCGGCACGACGAAGTGCTCGCAGAACTGCCGGTAGGCGACCCAGGGCTCACCCTCCTTGCGCGGCTCGAAGGAGAGCGTGTCGATGAAGACGGGTCTGCCGTTGTGGAACTGGATGTTATAGGCGGTGGCGTCGCGCAGGGTGATGCCGCGGACCAGCGCGCGCTCCTGGATCTCGAGCGTGAGCAGCGCCGCGTCGCGGAGCTGGCCGAAGGACCACTCGTAGGGGTACGAGATGAACCGGACCGGCTCCGGCTGGAGCACGGCCACGGCGTCATCGCTCGCGGCCAGCTCGAGCGAAGCGGCCTCGTGGGGGATCAGCAACCCCTGCCGGGCGAGCTCGTCGTAGAGGCCCGAGGCGGTGACAGCCTCGAACTCGTCCCTGAAGACGCGATTGACCTGACGGTACAACACCCCGTCGCGGGTGTAGACGAACCCGCTGGGGTCGCGGAACGAGCTGTCTAGCGGGCGGCGGTCACCGCCGACCACGCGAGAGCAGCGACCGGAAGAAGGACTTGGTGGCCTCGCGGGCCTTGCTCATCATGGCAACGGCGGACAGAGCGCCCGCGGCGATCACTTGGAGGACCAGGCTGCCGCTGGTCGGATCGATGTACATGAAAGCCCCCAGGGGCAAACGTGGTCATGACCTGCAGGAGAAGAGCGTAACGGGTCCGTCACGAAGATTCAACATTATCCGGGATTGCGGAAGTGGGGTGTGGTGGGGGTCACAAACGGGCGGGCGGGCGGGCGAGCAGGCGAGCGGGCGAGCGGGTAGACGGTCGGTCAGACGGTCAGACGGTCAGACGGTCGGGGAGACAATTCGGCCACGGAGAGCAATGGCTTGCACCGTCAGTAGCCCGTGTGATCCAGGACCCGGCAGGCTCTGGGGCAGATGGCGCAGCGGAATTGCCGGCGGTGCAACGATCTGCGGGCGCAGGCCGGTGGGTGGTGCTCCCGGAGGGCGGCCACCCGCTGCGCGGGTACCCGGTCGTCGGCACTACCTACGGGCATGAGTAGCAACCCGACGCATGCGTGCCAGCGACTGTGGCGCACGGAGGGAGCGCCGCCACCCGGCCGGAGCCGTGGACCCCGACCGCGCGGGCCGGCTATTCCGACCGCGCCACCGAGCCCGTGCCAGGTGTGTCCACCACCCAGCACGTCTTGGCATTCACGAACTCCCGGATCCCGTGCCAGCACAGCTCCCGCCCGTACCCGCTCTGCTTCACCCCGCCGAACGGCACCCGCGGATCCGACGCCACCATCGCGTTGATGAACACCATCCCCGCCTCGAGGTCCTCCACGAACCGGCGCCGCTCGCCCGGGTCGTTGGTCCAGGCGGCGGCGCCGAGGCCGAACGGCGAGTCGTTGGCCAGGCGGATGGCGTCGTCCAGGTCGCGCGCGCGGAACAGCGTCGCCACCGGGCCGAACACCTCGTCGTGGTAGGCCGGCGAGTCGGGCGTGACGCCGGTGAGCACGGTGGGCTCGAACCAGAAGCCGGGCCGGTCGATCCGCTTGCCGCCGGTGAGCACGCGGGCGCCGGCGGCCACCGAGCGCTCCACCTGGCGCGCGATGGTCGTCACCTGGTTCTCGTTCGCGAGCGGGCCGACGTCGGTCTTTGGGTCCATCGGGTCGCCCACCTCGAGCGCGCGGAAGCCCTCGACGTAGCGCCGCTCGAACTCGTCGGCGATCGCCCCGTGGACGATGAAGCGCTTCGCCGCGATGCACGACTGGCCGTTGTTGATCGCCCGCGCCTTGACCGCGGTGCGCACGGCCGCGTCGAGGTCGGCGCTCGGCATCACGATGAACGGGTCGCTCCCGCCGAGCTCGAGCACGCTCTTCTTGATGGCCTTGCCGGCCGCGCTCGCGACGTGGCTGCCTGCGCCGGTGCTCCCGGTGAGCGTCACGGCCGCGACGCGCGGGTCCTCGATCACGCCCTGGACCTGCTCGGTCTCGATCAGCAGCGTCTGGAACACACCTTCGGCGAAGCCCGCGCGGCGGAAGATGTCCTCGATGGCGAGGGCGCACTGCGGCACGTTGGAGGCGTGCTTGAGCAGGCCCACGTTGCCGGCCATGAGCGCCGGCGCGGCGAAACGGAAGACCTGCCAGAACGGAAAGTTCCAGGGCATGATCGCGAGCACCGGGCCGATCGGCTGGTAGGCGACCCAGCTCTTCGACGCGCTGGTCTCGATTACTTCGTCCGAAAGGAAGCGTTCGGCGTGGTCGGCGTAGTAGCGGCAGCCGAGCGCGCTCTTGGCGGCCTCGTCGATGGCGGCCTGGATGGGCTTTCCCATTTCGGTCACCATGAGGCGGCCGAACGCCTCCTTCTCGGTCTCGAGGATGCGCGCGGCCTCGAGCATCATGCGGCGGCGATCGGCGAACGCGCAGCGGCGATGGCGTTTCCACGCCGACTCGGCGCAGGCGAGCTTGCTCTCTAGGGCAGCGGCGTCGAGCGCGGGGAAGGTGCGGAGGGTCTGACCCGTGGCGGGGTTGATGGTGGCGATGGTCATTCGGGGAAGCTAATGCGAAAGGACGGAGGGGACGCGTCTACATTTACCGGCGTGCCTTCCTCAACAGGCGTGCCGTCCTCCGCGTTCCGCGCGCTGCTTTCCGGCGCAATCGACTACGCCGGGCTGTTTCCCCCCGCGGCGCTCGGTATGGCGTCGGCGGTGCGGGAGTACGCCGCGCAGCGCTCGGGGCCCGATGCGTGGGCGCTCGCACGGTTCGTGGTGCCGGTCTCGCGGCTGGAGGAGCTGGCCCGGGCGACACCGGAGACGCCCGGAGCCGTCTGGCACCTGAGCGTGCTGCTGGGTGGAGACCTGGCGAGCGACCTTCGAGCGCTCGAGGAGTTCAACCGGCGCTACGGTGCGCGCGGCGCCAAGGCAGCTCCGCTGCTCGGCGACTCGGTCGAGGCGCGGGCGGATTCGGTGGAAGCCATCGGACGCCTGCTGGCGCTGGTGCCGCGCGAGCTTACGGCCTACGTGGAGGTGCCGGTCGAGCCGGATCCGGCGCCGCTGCTCGCGGCCATCGCCCGGGGCGGCGGACGCGCGAAGGTGCGGAGCGGTGGCGTCACCGCCGACGCCTTCCCTTCCCCGGCAGCGCTTCTGCGCTTCCTGCGCGGCTGCGTCAACGCCGGACTCGCGTTCAAGGCGACGGCCGGGCTGCATCACCCGCTCCGAGCCGAGTACCGCCTCACCTACGCACCCGACAGCCCGACCGGCACGATGTTCGGCTTCGCCAACGTGTTCCTCGCGGCGGCATTCCTGCACGCGGGGATGGGCGACGAGGACGCGCTCCGGCTGCTCGAGGAGCGGGACGCGGGCGCGTTTCGCGTGAGCGCGGACGGAGTCGAGTGGCGCGGGCATCGGCTGACGCGGGCGGACGTGGAGGCGGCGCGCGGGCGGGCGATCGTGTCGTTCGGGTCGTGCTCGTTCGCCGAGCCCGTGGGGGAGACTCGGGGGCTCGGCTGGCTCTCGCCCGGGTAGGTCGGGCGGCCTGGGCTGGTGGGGGGGGGGGGGGGGGGGGGGGGGGGGGCGGGGGCGGGGGGGGGGGGGGGGGGTGGGGGGGGGGGGGGGGGCGCCCCGCGCGGGGGCGCGGCGGGCGGGGCGGGGGGGGCCCGCGGCGGGGGCCCCCCCCCCCCCCCCCGCTCCAGGCCAGCAACCATCTCGAGTCGTCGGGCTTTGCGTCGGCGGAGACCCGGGCCTTAGGTCGTCGCTGTGGTGTTGCGTCGGGCTGGCGGAGGGTGGCGGGGGTGCATCGGTGGGGGGCGCTCGACGTCGCCAGGCGGCAGCCGAGGATATCGCGCGTCGTCGCGTAGTTTCCATCCCCTTCTGCAGTTAGAGCATCGCGCAGCCCGGGCGGCCCGGCGGCTTGCCGCGGCCTGAGCTGCGGCGGGGCGTGGCCTGGGTCTGGCATCGTACGCCGGAATCCTCTCCCATTCCCGGTCTCGCGCTCCCTGGCCTCGGGGTATGCTCTCGTGCGGTCTACCACCACGGATTCCCACCAGCCGGCCCTGAACGATCCGCGCGCGGCGCTGGAGGCCGGGCTCAGCGGCAGCTACGCGATCGAGCGAGAGCTCGGCCGAGGCGGCATGGCCACGGTCTACCTCGCCCGCGACCTCAAGCACGGCCGCCCGGTGGCGCTCAAGCTGCTCCGGCCGGCGCTGGCGCTGACGATGGGGGCCGACCGGTTCCGGCGCGAGATCACCACCGCCGCGCGGCTCCACCACCCGCACATCCTCAGCGTGCACGACTCGGGCGAGACCGAGGGGCTCCTGTGGTACACCATGCCCTACGTCCGCGGCGAGAGCCTCAAGGACCGGCTCAAGCGTGACGGCCGGCTCCCGCTGGAGGAGGCGCTCCGGATCATCTCGGAGGCCGGGCGCGCGCTGGACTACGCCCACCGCGAGGGCGTGATCCATCGCGACATCAAGCCGGAGAACATCCTCCTCACGCTGGACGGCGACACGCTGGTGGCCGACTTCGGGATCGCGCGCGCGCTGGGATCGAACGAGCGCCGTCTCACCCAGGCCGGCCTCGCGCTGGGCACGCCGGCCTACATGGCGCCCGAGCAGGCGACCGGCGAGCGCGGCGTGGACGCGCGCACCGACCAGTACGCGCTCGCGATCGTGTGCTACGAGATGCTGGTCGGACGGGCGCCGTTCGAGGGCTCGAGCGGCGCGGCCGTGATCGCGATGCGGTTCACCACGCCCACGCCGAGCGCGCGGGCCATGCGGCCCGAGGTGCCGGAGATGGTGGACGCGGCGCTGCGCTGCGCGATGGACCTCGATCCGGCGCAGCGGTTCGGCTCGCTCGCCGAGTTCGTGCGCGCGCTGGGCGGGATCGTGGGGCTCACGCCGGCGGGCGGCGTGCGGGCCATTCCCGACGCGGTGGCGGCGCTGGAGCCGGAGAAACCGCCCGAGCCGTCACGACCGGCGTGGGCCGGGTCGCGGGCGGTGCTCGTGGCGTGCGTGGTCTGCGCGCTGGCGCTCGCGGGGCTGGTGCTGGCGATGCGGTGACGGGGGGTCGGGGTCCCTGACAGTTCACCACGGAACCACGGAAAACACGGACAACGGCCACGGAACGGCTTTTGGTGAACAGCACACCGGTGGGGTTCGGGGCCACAGGGAAAAGCGAACCACGGAGGCACGGAGGGCACGGAGAACGGCCACGGAGAGAAACGTGGGGTGACCGCACACCGGCGCCGGTCGTGGAGCAGGGACCGCGCCGGTGTGCCGTTGATCACCTGCTGTTCTCCGTGGTTTCCTCCGTGCCCCTCCGTGCCTCCGTGGTGAATTGTCCGCGGACCTGGGACCTCGCCGGTGTGCTGTTGA
>JAICJD010000179.1 GCA_025928645.1 Gemmatimonadales bacterium | reverse complement strand
GTCGCGATGGCGAAGCCGAGGAACGCAAAGGCGAGCACCCGGTGGGTCCAGTGGAGCGCGCCGAGCCGGCTCTCGGGCGGGAGAACGCCGCCCTGACACAGCGGGAAGCCGAGGCAAAGGAGCCCGGCGTGAAAGTTGGCGACCTGCGCTCCGAACAGGATGACGACAAACCCGAGCCCCGCCGTCGCCACCACCAAAGCGTGAACCCCGCCACCTCCCGTCCGCCCGACCGCCTGCCCGCCCACCTGCTCGCCCGCTCGCCCGCTCGCCTGCTCGCCCGCTCTCATCGCCACCGTCATCAGCGCCGCGAGCAACACCATCGCATTCGCGAGATGCGTAATGATCACCCACGGGGGCAGCGCCAGCTTCACCGTGACTGCGCCGAGCAGCACCTGGACGACCAGCAGCACCAGCGCGAGCGTGGCGGGCCGGAGCAGGTCGGGCTCGTGGCGGTGCCGCCGCCAGGCGACCGCGGCGGTGGCGAGCACGACCAGGCTCACCAGGGCCGCCACCCAGCGGTGGCCGATTTCGATCAGGGTGGGGAGGTCGAGCGGGGGGAACCACTGGCCGTCGCAGCGGGGCCAGTGGTCGCCGCAGCCCATGCCCGAGCCGGTGATCCGGACGACGCCGCCCAGCACGATGAGCCCGAGGGCGAGCGTGGCGCCCGTCCAGGCCAGCCGGCGGAGCAGGGTGCGGGGGGGCACGGGAGGTGGCGGCCCTGGGAGTCACCCTGAGCGAAGCGAAAGGGGGCATGGGCCGACGCATGCCCCCTTCGCTTCGCTCAGGGTGACTCCGGAAACGACCTCCGAGGTGACCGACAGCCCGTTCATCGCCGGGAAAGAACCCGCCCGGCAGACCGTTGTCAAGGCTATATTTACGCGATGTCCGACCGGCGAGACGCCTGGGGCGAACGGCTGCCCCGGCACCTGGGGCTCGGCAGCGCCATCGCGGTGCTGGTGGGCTCTACTATAGGAAGCGGCATCTTCCGGGTGCCCGCCGCCGTGGCCGGACGGCTGCACGATCCCGGACCGGTGCTGCTGGCGTGGGTCGTGGGCGGGCTGGTGGCCCTGTTCGGCGCGCTCACCCTGTCCGAGCTGGCCGGCGCGCTGCCCCGCTCGGGCGGGGTGTTCGCCTACATCCTGGAAGGGTTCGGGCCGCTGCCCGCCTTCCTGTTCGGCTGGTCCGAGCTCACCGTCATCCGCGCCTCCGCCCTGGGCGCCATCTCCACCATCTTCGCCGAGTACCTCGGCTACTTCATCCATCTCACCCCCGAGCAGGTCCGCTGGGTCGCCGCCGCGGCCATCGTCGTCGTCGGCACCATCAACTATCTGGGCGTGAGCAGCGCGGCGGTGCTGATGAACCTGGTGACCGCCGCCAAGTACGCCGCGCTGGCGGCGCTGGTGCTGCTCGCCTTCACGGCCGGCGAGGGGAGCCGCGCGCACTTCACGCCGGCATGGCCGGCCGGGCTCGATCTGTCGCTGATGGGGACCGCGCTCATCGCGATCATGTGGACCTACGACGGCTGGGCTGACCTGTCGTTCGTCGGCGGCGAGGTCCGCGATCCTGCCCGGACCCTGCCGCGGGCGCTGATCCTCGGCACCGCGGCGATCGTGGTGGTCTATCTGCTGCTCAACGTCGCCTACATCTACCTGGTCCCGCTCTCCGACATGGCGGGCGCGAAGCTGATCGCGGCGACGGCGGCGGACCGGATCACCGTGTTCGGCGGCGCCGGCGGCAGCGTGGTCTCGGGCGTGGTGATGCTGTCGTGCTTCGGCTCGCTCACCGGCTCGATGATCACCGGGCCCCGGATCTTCTTCGCGATGGCGGACCGCGGACTCTTCTTCCGCGGCATCGCGCGGGTGTCGCCCCGGTTCGAGAGCCCGTCGGTCGCCATCTGGCTCGCCACCCTGCTCGGCGTGCTGTACGTGCTGTTCAACGACTTCCAGCAGCTCGCCGACAAGTTCATCCTCGGCATCTGGCCGTTCTACGCGCTGGCGGTGGCCGCCGTGTTCGTGCTCCGGCGCACCCGTCCCGATCTACCGCGCCCGTACCGCACCTGGGGCTACCCCGTCGTTCCTATCCTCTTCCTCGTGGCGTCGGTGGCGATGGTAATGAACGCGCTCTGGACCGATCCGGTGAACACCGGGATCACGTTCGGGATCATCCTGGCGGGAATTCCGGTGTACTTCGTGTGGCGGAGCTGGAGCGGGCGACCGGGCGCGGCGATGGAGGAGCTGGCCTGACGGGTTCGTGGTCCTCGACAGTTCACCACGGAACCACGGAAAGCACGGACAACGGCCACGGAAAACTGCTGGTGGTGTGACAGCACACCAGTGGAGCTCGGGGCTGATGGAACAAGCGAACCACGGAGGGCACGGAGACAGCGTCGGTGTGCCGTTCACTACCAGCTGTGCTCCGTGGCCGTCCTCCGTGCCCTCCGTGCCCTCCGTGCCTCCGTGGTTCGCTTGTTCACCTAGCGACGGAACCCGACCGGTGTGCCGTTGACCAAAAGCAGTTTTCCGTGGCCGTTGTCCGTGTTTTCCGTGGTTCCGTGGTGAACTGTCGAGGACCACGAACCCGCTACCCTCCGACCCGAACCTCGATCGCCAGATCCGCCGCCCGCACGCTATGCGTGAGCGCGCCGACCGACACGAAGTCCGCGCCCGCTTCGGCATAGGCGCGGACGTTGTCGAGCGTGATCCCGCCGGTCGCCTCGATCTCGATCCCCGGCCGCCGCTCGCGCGCCCGCCGCGCCCAGGCCGCCAGCGTCTCCGGCGTCTGGTTGTCCACCAGCAGCCGGGTCGCGCCCGCGTCGCACGCTTCTTCCACCTGCTCCGCCGACTCGACCTCCACGTAGAGCGCCGTCACCCCGCGCCGCCGCGCATCGGCCAGCGCGTCGGCCAGCGTCCGCCCGCCGCGATGCGCCGCCTGCCAGTGATTGTCCTTCACCATGACCGCGTGGCTCAGGTCGGCGCGGTACAGGGTACCGCCGCCCGCCAGCACCGCGGCGATGTCGAGCGCGCGGAGTCCCGGCGCGGTCTTCCGGGTGTGGAGGATGCCGCAGCCGGTGCCCGCCACCGCGTCCACGTAGGCGCGGGTCGCGGTCGCGATGCCGCACGCGCGCTGGAGCAGGTTGAGCATCGGCCGCTCGGCCCGGAGGATCCGCGCCAGCCGGCCGCGCATCACGCCGACCGTCGCGCCCGGCCGCACCAGGCGCCCGTCGGGCGAGCGCCACTCGATCCGGCAGTCGCACGCGCGCCCCACCGCGTCGGCGTACGCCGCGCCGGCCAGCACGCCGCCGCTCCGGTACTCGATCATGCCCTCGGCGTCGAGGTTGGCCGGAACGGTGACGTCGGTGGTGACGTCGGTCTCGCCGTCCTCGGCGAGCGCGAGGGCGGCGACGCGGTCGGCGTCGTCGCTCACTTGCCCAGCGCGACCATGCGGTCGATGGCGCCCCGCGCCCGCGCCGCGATCTCGGGCGGCACGGTGATGTGATGGCGGTCGAGCGCGAGCGAGTCGCGCACGTTGGTGAGGGTGATCGTCTTCATGAACGCGCACTCGGCCTCGGGGTCGGCCGCGATGAACTCCTTGTCGGGCGCGACCTGCCGCATCCGGTGCATGATCCCGGTCTCGGTGGCGACGATGAAGCGCTCGACCGGGCGCTCCTTGACCGCGCGGATCATGCCCTCGGTCGAGGCGATGTGGAGGCCCTCGGGGCTGATGTCGCCGCGCCCCATCTCGTAGATGAGCTGCCCCGCGCAGCCGCACTCGGGGTGCACCAGCACCTCGGCGTCGGGGTAGCGGTCGCGCGCGGCGTTGAGCGTCTCGGCGCGGATCCCCTTGTGCACGTGGCACTCGCCCATCCACACCTCGACCCGGCGGTCGGGCCGCATCCGCCGCACGTGCGCGCCGAGGAAGAAGTCGGGGAGGAACAGGATGCCCTTGTCTTCCGGGATCGCGTCGATCACGTCGAGCACGTTGCCGCTGGTGCAGCAGTAGTCGAGCTCGGCCTTCACCTCGGCGGTGGTGTTGACGTAGCCGACGGCGATGTAGCCGGGGAACTCGGCCTTCCAGCGCCGCACGTCTTCCGCGATGATCGTCGCGGCGAGCGAGCAGCCGGCCTTGAGGTCGGGCAGCAGCACGCGCTTCGTGGGCGACAGGATCGCCGCGGTCTCCGCCATGAAGTGCACCCCGGCGAAGATGATCACCCCGGCCGGCGTCGCCGCCGCCTGGCGCGACAGGCCGAGCGAGTCGCCCACGTAGTGGGCGACGTCCTGGACCTCGGGGCGCTGGTAGTTGTGCGCCAGCACCACGGCGTTCCGCTGCCGGGCGAGCTCGCGGATCTCGGCCTGCAGCGCCGCGATCTCCTCCGGCGTCTCGTCGAACCGCTCGATGACCGGGAGGCTCACGCGAGCCCCTGCCTTCGCTCACCAGCACCATCACGCCGTCTCCCGCTTGAGCGTCGCCGGCGCAGGCGGGTAGTCGAGCCGCCGATGCCCGCCGCGGCTCTCGCGGCGCCGGCGCGCCGCCTGGGTGATGAGCCGGGCGACGAGGAGCTGGTTGGCCGTCCGCCACGCGCCGGCCGGCGATTCGTCGGTGAGCCGGTCGAGCGCTTCCTCGGCGTGGAGCAGCGAGGCCTCGGTGCGCTGCACGCCGACGTTCGCGGTCATCATCTCGCGCATCTCGCGGCGGACCGGCTCGGCGCGGTCGTCGGCGCCCGTGTCGGCTCGGCCGAGGCTCTCGTCGAGCGCGGCCCAGTGCGCGGGATGCGAGCTCCCCGCGAGGGCGATCGTGCCGGCGGAAACCGTGGCCGCGCCGGCGGAACCGGCGGCCGTGTCCGCGGCGCGCGCGCCGGCCTGCGTCGCCGTCGCCGCCGCGACCACGGAGCGTCCGGTGCGGTCGGCGAACACCAGCCCCTCGAGCAGCGAATTCGACGCAAGCCGGTTGGCGCCGTGGACGCCGGTGGACGCCACCTCGCCCGCCGCCCAGAGGCCCGGCAGGCTCGAGCGGCCGTCGAGGTCCGTCTGGATGCCGCCCATCGCGTAGTGGAGCGCCGGGGCGACCGGCAGGAGATCGCGTGCAGCGTCGAGCCCGCAGCGCGCGAGCATGGCGGTGATGCCGGGAAAGCGGCCGGCGAAGTCCTCCACCTGCCGCGCGTCCAGCCACGCGCCGCCGGCCGCGTCGGCCGCGGCCACCGCGCGGGCGACGACGTCGCGCGGCGCCAGCTCGCCCCGCGGATCGGCGTCGAGCGCGAACCGGCGGCCCGCCTGGTCCACCAGGATGGCGCCCGCGCCGCGCACCGCCTCGGAGATGAGCGGCGCCGGGTTCACGTCGGGAAGCCTGAGGGCGGTGGGGTGGAACTGGAGGAACTCGAGATCGCGGAGACGGACGCCGGCCCGGTGGGCGAGGGCCCAGCCGTCGGCCGTCGCCACCCGCGGGTTGGTGGTCACCGCGTAGAGCTGGCCGACGCCGCCGGTGGCGAGCACGACCGACGGTGTCAGGATCGCGGTCCGCACGCCGCCGCGCGGGAGCACCGTCACCCCGGCGATCCGCCCGCCGGCCACGACGAGCCGGGTGACCTCGGTGTGCTCGAGGATCTCGATCTCGGGATGCTGCCGCACGACCTCGGTGAGGCAATTGATCAATGCCGCGCCGGTCCGGTCGCCGCCGGCGTGGATGATCCGGGGCCGGGTGTGCGCCGCCTCGAGCCCGAAGCGGAGCCGGCCGTCGGGCCCGCGATCGAACCGGGCGCCGAGCGCCAGCAGCTCGTAGATCCGGTCGGGGCCCTCGCTGGTGAGGATCCGGACGGCCTCGGGATCGGCCAGCCCGTCGCTCGCGGCCAGCGTGTCGGCCGCGTGCTGGCTCGGACTGTCGCCCGGCCCCAGCGCCACCGCGATACCGCCCTGCGCCCAGGCGCTCGCGCTGTCGGCCAGGGTCTCCTTCGTCACGAGGATCGCCGCCCGACCTTCGGAAGCGAGCCGCCAGGCCGTCCACAGCCCGGCGATGCCGGTTCCGACGACGACAGGGCGGGGGAGCGTCATGTAGCCAAATATACCAGCGTACGGGGCGCCGGTTTGACGCGTGGGGTTCGTGGTCCGTGACGGTTCGGGTTCGTGGTCCTCGACAGTTCACCACGGAACCACGGAAAACACGGACAACGGCCACGGAAACGGCTGGTGGTGTGACGGCACACCAGTGGAGCTCGGGGCTGATGGGAAAAGCGAACCACGGAGGCACGGAGGGCACGGAGAACGGCCACGGAGAGAAACGTGGGGTGACCGCACACCGGCGCCGGTCGTGGAGCAGGGACCGCGCCGGTGTGCGGTTGACCACCTGCTGTTCTCCGTGGTTTCCTCCGTGCCCCTCCGTGCCTCTGTGGTGAATGGTTCTCGGACCGGGGGCCTCGCCGGTGTGCTGTTGACCAAAGGCTTTTTTCCGTGGCCGTTGTCCGTGTTTTCCGTGGTTCCGTGGTGAATCCCCAGCACCACGAACCCACCAGCGCGTGCCGACGTTGTGATCC